>JACOYG010000004.1 GCA_016181985.1 Candidatus Nealsoniibacteriota bacterium | reverse complement strand
ACTTGTTGTCATCCTTGGACCCACCGCAAGCGGGAAATCTAAACTCGCGGTTCTTATTGCCAAAAAATTTAACGGCGAAGTTATTTCTGCCGACTCGCGCCAGGTGTACCGCTCTCTTAATATCGGCACCGGCAAAATCACCAAAAAGGAAATGCAGGGCATCCCCCATCACTGTATTGATTTTGTTTCGCCGAAAAAAACTTACACTGTGGCGGAATTCAAAAGGTGCGCTGAAGCCGCTATAGCTGGAATAACGCAAGGTGGGAAAATTCCTATCCTCTGCGGCGGCACGGGGCTCTACTTCCGCGCCCTGATGCGGGGACTTGCGCCCGTGCCGCCCGTACCGGAGGCGGTGAGGAAGCAGGTGGAGGAGCAGGGTTCTATCAATGTTACTAATCCGGATATGACCCGCTTTATGATGAATCTTGACGAGTCCATTGATTTGGTTTTTCACGCTTTAGCCGAAGGCAAAGATGGAGAAATTTTTGTTAAAAAAGCTCCGGCCGCCGCCGTAGGCGACTTGGCCCAAGCTCTGATTTCCATTTTTTCTTATAATAAAGGCATTGAAGAGGTTGGAACCCGTCCCGGAGAGAAAAAACACGAGACCTTGATTTCGTCGGAAGAATTAGTCAGAGCCGAAGACGAGGGCGATTATTACAAAATAAATCCCGAAGCGTTTAAAATAGATTACCGCCTTTATTATTCCCAGGGAGTGAAAAAGGTTTCTTTGCCGGACGAGGGGTATACTTCCGCCAACACCAAAAGACTGTCCGTGGAAGAAATTAAAGAACTTCTTTTGTCTTTAGGCGAGATAAAAGAAGAGTTAAAGTTATGGAAATCGGCATAACAGGCTCCTCCGGTTTTATCGGGAAACATTTGGTTGCGGCGTTAAAAGGCAGAAAAAATTTGAAAATATCCTGTTTCGATTTGCCGAAGCGCGACATTTTAAATTATGATTCCGTTAAAAGATTCGTTTCAGGCAAGGATTTGATAGTTCATGCGGCGGCAGTCAATCGGGGCGGGGATTCAGAAATAATAGCGGGAAGCGTTGTTGCCGCATATAATCTGGCCTCGGCTTTAAGGGAGTTGAAGAAAAAGACAAAGCTGATTTTCTTGTCTTCCGCGCAGTCAGAGTCGGAAACCGTTTACGGTTTGAGTAAGAGGTTGGCAGAGATCATGTTCCGCGATTTTTCCGCAAAGTTCGGCCGTTCCGTCAGCATTTTCAGATTAACCAATGTTTTCGGAGAAGGCTGCCGGCCATTTTACAATTCGGTTGTCGCCACTTTTTGCCATCAGGTTGCCAATAAAGAAGAGCTGAAAATCAACGATCCCGGCAGAAAGATCAATCTCATTTACGTAAAAGACGCGGTCGGGCTTATTCTCAAGGAAATATTTTCTGCGGAAAAAAGAACATTCTATTTTAAAAGAGTTTCAACGAATAACACGATTACGGTAAAAAAATTGGCGGATTTTATAAAATATTTTCCAAACATCAGCGGACCGGAAAAATTAAAATCAAAATTCCAAAAAGATTTATACAATACCTATGAAAGTTTTAGAAATTAAAAGCGATGAAAGGGGAAATTATTTGGAAGTGTTTAAAATTCCGGGATGCGGCCAGGCAAGCTATGCCACTTCCAAGCCCGGAGCCATCAGGGGCAATCATTACCATAAGAGGAAAAAAGAAACTATTTGCGTTATTGAAGGAGAGGCATTGATCCGCATGAGAAACAGGGAAAATAACGAGATAAAAGAATGCCGGGTTTCCGGCGATAAGCCGCAAGTTTTCGATATGCCTGTCGGCTGGACGCACAGCATTAAAAATATCGGCAAAGAAGAATTAAAATTATTAATCTGGGCCAATGAAATTTTTGACCCAAATAATCCCGACACCTATGCAGAAGAAGTCTGATGCAAAAAAATTAAAAGTGATGATAATTTTCGGCACAAGGCCGGAAATTATCAGATTGTCCCGAGTTTTCGCCAAACTGGACCAGTATTTAAATTTGATTATGGTTCATACCGGCCAGAGCTACGATTACGAAATGAACGAGATATTTTTTAAGGATTTGGGCATCAGAAAGCCGGACTATTTTCTGGGAGTAAAATCAGAAACTTTGGGCGGACAAATAGCCAATATCATCTCAAAAAGCGAGGAGGTTTTTGCTAAGGAAATGCCCGACGCTTTGCTTATTTTGGGAGACACCAACAGCGCGCTGTCGGCCATTATCGCCAAAAGAATGAAGATCCCCATTTTTCATATGGAAGCCGGCAACCGCTGTTTTGATGAAAATGTGCCTGAAGAAATAAACAGAAAGATCGTCGATCATGTCAGCGATATCAATTTGCCTTATTCGGAAAACGCCCGGCTTTATTTGATAAAAGAGGGGATTCATCCCGGAACCATTTTCGTTACCGGTTCTCCTTTGGCCGAAGTTTTAGCTTATTATAAAAAAGACATAGAACAATCAAAAATTTTAAGCAATTTGAGGTTGTCTAAAAATCGTTATTTTGTCGCCAGCATTCACAGGGAAGAGAATATTGAAAACAAGGAATCGCTGCTGAAATTAACTGACAGCTTGAATGCGGTGGCCGCAATCTATAAATTTCCCGTATTCGTCAGCACTCATCCGAGGACCCAAAAATTGCTCCAAAAATACAATATTAAAACCAATAAGCTGGTTAATTTCCATAAGCCATTGGGTTATTTCGATTACGTTTTTTTGCAAAAAAACGCTTTCTGCGTTTTATCCGATTCGGGAACTATTCTGGAGGAATCTTCAATTTTGAAATTTCCGGCGGTTCAAGTGAGGAACAGCTCGGAGCGGCCCGAAGCCTATGACGAGGGAGCGGCAATTTTGTCCGGATTGGATAAGGATATTATTCTGCAATCAATAAATATAGTTACGAAACAATTTTCTTCGGGAGAAAAATTCGATGTGCCGAGAGATTATCTGCCTGTTAATGTTTCAAGCAAGGTTTTGCGCCATATCGCCGGCTTAACAAAAATTATTCAAAAAAGACAAGGGCTTTGGAGTTCAAAAACATAAAACCGGTTTTTATTATCGGAACGGGTCATTCGGGAACTTCGATTCTTTACAAGATGCTGGCCCTGCATCCTGATTTTGCATGGTTCTCGCAATATTCTTGCCGCGGCGGAGAAATTCCCGGCCGTTTAAAATTGCCTTTTTATAAGTATTTTAACCGAATACTGCGTTTATTTTTCAAGCACAATTGGTTAAAAAAAGAAGGAAGAACCAAGATTATCCCTCGCCCGGGAGAGGCGGGACAGATCTGGGATTATGTCTTGCCCAGGGAGGAGGACGTTTCTCCGGACGAAACAGCCGATCACCTCAAAAGAATTTTGAATTCAGAATGCGCCAATTGGCATAAAGATCGCATTCTCTTAAAATCAATCCGTTTTCATTCTTATCTCCCCATTTTAAGGAAAGCTTTCCCGCAGGCAAAGTTTATCCATATCGTCAGGGACGGCCGGGCTATGTCTTTGAGCCGTATCAAGTACCTGCGGAAAGCCGAAGAGTGGAAGACGGCGGTTGAGGAGATAAACCGGGAAAGGGAAGGTTTGGATTTTTTTGAGTTGAGGTACGAGGACTTTTGCGAGGATGTCAGGGGGCATTTAAAAAAGATTTTGGATTTCGCCGGTTTGGATGCGGCAAGGTTCCCGGCAAACAGGTTTCCGGAAACTTTGACGTCAAAAAATTCGCAATGGCTGCGGGAAGCCAACGCCGATAAAATACGCCAAGTCGAAGATATCCAAAGAGAAATGCTTAAAAAATACGGCTATATTTAAAACCTAAATAGAGCGTAATATGCCTATTCACTCCGTACTCCCTACTCGTCTCTCGCTTCGCTCGGACTCGCCACACCCTAACCCCTTCGTTCATGGGCATATCACGCTCTATTTCCAAGAAGATGAGATTAATTTATATATCTAACGCTCGTATTCCCACCGAAAAAGCTCACGGCATCCACATTATGAAAATGTGCGAGGTTCTTGCCAATCCCACAGAAAAGGTTGAAGTGGAATTGGTAATTCCTCGCAGGTTCAACAAGATTAAAGAAAATCCTTTTAAATATTACGGAATTAACTCTAATTTTAAAATAAAAAAGCTTCCCTGCCTGGATTTGATTCCCTTAGATAAATACATCGGGTATTTGGGGCTATGGACAGAGAGCGTCACTTTTTCCTTTTTCCTTTTTTGGTATCTGCTTTTTAAGCGGCCGGATATCATTTATATTCGAGATAAGTTTTTTCTTCCCTTCGCTTTTTTCAGAAAAAATATTATCTTTGAGGCCCATACCTTTCCCAAAAATTTTATCTTTTATCTGCCATTTTTGAAAAGCTTGAAAGGATTGGTAGTCATCACGCAAAAGCTTAAAGAGCTGTTTGCAGAGCGCGGCATATCCACGGATAAAATTTTAGCGGCTCCAGATGGTGTGGATATTGAAATGTTTGATATTCACATTTCAATGCAAGAAGCGCGCAAAAAATTGGGCCTGCCGCAGGATAAAAAAATAGTTTTATACACGGGCCATTTATATCAGTGGAAGGGAGTCGATGTTTTAGCCGAGGCCTCGCGATATTTGCCGGAAAATATTGAAGTATATTTCGTCGGCGGCACCGAAGAAGATATTAAGAGCTACCAGATACTAGCTACCAGATACCGGATACATGTTATTGGACATCGTTCGCACTCGGAGATTCCTTTTTGGTTAAAAGCCGCCGATGTCTTGATTTTGCCGAATTCCGGCAAAGAGGATATTTCAAAATATTGGACCTCGCCTTTGAAAATGTTTGAATATATGGCCGCTGAAAAGCCGATCGTCGCTTCTGACTTGCCTTCCATTCGCGAAGTTCTTAATGAAGAAAATGCCGTTTTGGTTGAACCCGACAATCCGACAGCTTTGGCTAAAGGCGTTGAAGATATTTTAAAAAATTCCAAGCTTTCTGAAAAAATTTCAAAAAAAGCATACGTTGACGTCGCCGAGAATTACACTTGGCTCCGCCGCCGTAAAAAAATCTTCGAATTCTTCAATTTATAGCCCCTCTCCCAATTGAAGCCATGGCAAGGAACGGATATTTTGGTTAGACAAACCCCCTCCAAAATGGCAAAATAAAAACATGAAAAAGAAAAATAGTTTTAAATTTAAAGTAGTCAGCGGGTCGGGAGATGACGAGCTTTTTGACGATTGCCCGATATGCCAAGCGATGAAAGCGGCTAAAGAACAAGGAAAGGAGCCGACGCAAGAAGAATTAAAAGAGGCCTTCAAAAAAGCCAAAGAGGACGGCGCCATCGTCGGCGGCGAGTGGTTCAAATAAATTATTAGAGTCGGACTCCCATAAGAGGCAGTGAATCTAAATCCTCTCTCCTAATTGAAGCCATGGCACGGAACGGATATTTTGGTTAGACAAAACCCCTCCAAAATGGCAAAATAAAGGAAATTAGGCGAAATAAAAATATGGGAACAAAATCTTCAAATAAAGACTTACGCAAAGCAAACTCCGCTAAAAAGGATGAGTTTTATACCCAGCTCGTTGATATAGAAAACGAGATGAAATACTATAAAAAAGCATTTCGTGATAAAGTAGTTTATTGTAATTGCGATGATCCGTACGAGAGTAACTTTTTCAAATACTTTGCATCTAATTTCAACGCTCTCGGGCTGAAGAAGCTCATCACTACAAGCTACAGTGGTTCACCGATTGTTGGAGGGCAATTACCATTATTTGAAGTGGCTGGATCAAAAGGCAAGCAACCTTTCAAAATTGAAATTACAGAAGTGCCGGATATCGACAAGGATGGAGCGATAAATCTTGATGACGTTAAGTATTTGCTCAAACACGACAAGAAC
>JACOYG010000003.1 GCA_016181985.1 Candidatus Nealsoniibacteriota bacterium | reverse complement strand
TGAATTACCGGAAGTTCAAACAATAACTACGGACCTAAATAAATATCTAAAAAATACGATAATAAAGGAGATTGATATAGAATACGGCTACGAAACCCAGCCAAACAATGACTTCTTTACCCAAAAAGTTATAAACCAAAAGATAGTAGGAGTTTCACGTATTGCAAAAAACATCAAAATAGAACTCGGTAACGATTTTCATATATTAGTACACCTTGCCATGACAGGACAATTGCTTATACGCAGGCAAAATCAGCCTAAAGATAGATTTCAAAAGGTTGCTGTTACGTTCCAAAAACCAGATAACCCAACACAGAAGAACAACGGATATGAACTAAGATTTTGTGACATGCGAATGTTTGGAAAAATGGTTTTATTACAGAAAAAGGACCTGTCCAAATTTATAGGAAAATAAATCCCGATCTGTGGTTTTTGCTATCTCCTGCGAAATCTTTGCCTGCCTTGAGCCGCGCCGAAAGGCTTGATTTTATTGGATTTTCTGGTAGAATAGAAAATGAAAATAAAAAGATATGATGGCTGGAGGTAATTTTACGCATAAGGCGCAGGAGGCGGTACTGGCGGCGCAGGATATAGCCAGAGAAAAGGGGCAGCAGCAAATTGACGCCCTGCATCTGCTTTTGGCTTTAGCTTCCCAAGAAGGAAGCGTGGTTTTGACCTTGCTTCAAAAATTAGGCGTGGACATTGAAGGATTGAAAAGGAAAATCCAAGGCGCCATAGAGCGGCTTCCGGTTATCGCCGCGCCTCAAACATTTGGCCAGTTTTATTTAACTCAAGATATGGCCAAGGTTTTAGACACGGCTCGCCAGGAATCAATGAAAATGTCGGACGAGTTTATTTCCGTAGAGCATTTTTTCTTGGCCTTGCTTAGCACCGACACCAAGGCAAAAGAAATTTTAGAGAAAGCCAATTTTTTTTCGACCGGCGGCGGGGCGGCGTCTTTGGAATCAGGCAAGCTGAATTACCAGGATGCGCTCAAGCTTTTATCCCAAATTAGGGGAGGAGCAAGAATTACCGATCCCGAGCCCGAATCCAAATATCAGGTGATAGAAAAATATGCCAGAGATCTGACCCAGCTGGCAAGAGCCGGAAAACTGGACCCGGTTATCGGAAGAGAAAATGAAATCCGCCGGCTGATGCAGGTGCTTTCCCGCAGGACTAAAAATAATCCGGTTTTAATCGGCGAAGCCGGCGTCGGCAAAACAGCCATTGTTGAGGGTTTGGCTCAAAAAATCATCAAAGGCGACGTGCCCGAGTCTTTAAGGGACAAGGATATTATCGCCCTTGATCTGGGCGCTATGATTGCCGGCACCAGATACCGCGGAGAGTTCGAAGACAGAATAAAAGCCCTCTTAAAAGAAATTAGCCGGGCCGGCGGACGATATATTTTATTTATTGACGAACTTCACACCTTGGTTGGAGCCGGAGCGGCCGAAGGCGCCATTGATGCTTCCAATTTATTAAAGCCGGCCTTATCCAGAGGCGAATTAAAAGCCATCGGAGCCACAACTTTAAAAGAGTATCAAAAGTATATTGAAAGGGATCCGGCTTTGGAAAGAAGATTCCAGCCGATTTATGTTTCCGAGCCGACAATGGAAGATACCATAGCCATATTAAGGGGCTTGAAAGAAAAATACGAAGTGCATCATGGCGTGAAAATAAAAGACGCGGCGTTGGTGGCTTCGGCCGAGCTGGCCGCTCGCTATATCACCGACCGATTTTTACCCGATAAAGCTGTTGACTTGATGGACGAAGCGGCTTCGGCTTTGAGATTGGAAATTGAATCCCAGCCTGCGGAATTGGAGCAGTTAAATCAGGAAATTCAAAGGTTAGAGATCGAAAAAGCGGCTTTAAAAACAGAGGGCGGCGTTGCTTCGAAAAGGAAAATTACCGTTATTGGCAGGCAGCTTGCCGATTTGACGGAAAAATCAAAAAATTTGGAGCTTAAATGGAAAACCGAACGGGACTTGATTCAAGGCATAAGAACCATGAGAAAAGAAATGGAGGATTTGAATTTCCAGATAGAATCATTGCAAAGGGAAGGCGATTTGCAAAAAGTGGCTGAAATTAAATACGGCCGGCTCCCCTTGCTTTTAAAAGATATTCAAAAGAAAGAAAAAGAATTGACCGCTTTTCAGAAAAAGCACCGGCTTTTGAAAGAAGAAGTTTTAGAAGAGGATGTGGCTCGGGTAGTTTCCCGCTGGACGGGCATTCCCGTTATGCGCTTAATAGAAGAAGAAGCTAAGAAATTGGAAAAAATGGAAGACCTTCTTTCAAAAAGAGTTATCGGACAGAAAGAGGCGATTATCGCCGTTTCCAACGCCATTCGAAGGTCTCGCGCCGGAATTTCCGAGGAATCAAAACCGATGGGCTCTTTCATTTTTTTGGGGCCGACCGGAGTCGGCAAAACCGAAACCGCCCGCGCTTTGGCCGAATTTTTGTTCAATGACGAAAAAGCTTTAGTAAGATTGGATATGTCCGAGTATATGGAAAAGCATACGGTTTCAAAAATTATTGGTTCACCTCCGGGCTACGTCGGCTATGAAGAAGGCGGGCAATTGACCGAGAAAATAAGGAGAAGGCCCTATGCCGTGATCCTTTTTGATGAAATTGAAAAAGCCAATCCGGATGTTTTTAATATTCTTCTGCAGATTTTAGAGGACGGCCGGCTCACCGACGCCAAAGGCAGAACGGCTTCCTTCAGAAACACTATTTTAATAATGACCTCCAATTTGGGTTCAGAATATATTGCCAAAATGAGCTCTTTGGGATTTCTTGCAGGAAAGGAAGGAAAAGACCGAGAGGACTTAAAGGGAAAAGTCATGGATGCCTTGCGGGAAAATTTCAAGCCGGAATTTTTAAACAGAATAGATGAAATTGTTATTTTTAACCATCTCGGCAAGGAAGAAATAAAAGAGATCGTTGAGCTGGAGTTAAGAAAGGTGGCCGAACGCCTCTTGCAAAAAGACATTGAGATAAAAATTGGCCAGCAAGTTAAAGATATTTTGGCTGAAAAGGGTTTTGACCAAAATTTGGGAGCAAGGCCGTTAAAGAGAGTGATTCAAAAGTTAGTTTTGGATCCCCTGGCCTTGAGAATCGTTACTGGCCAAATTCAGGCAAAAGACAGGGTGGTCATCGACGCCGAAGGCGATAAAATTATTTTTAGAACTCCCAGCGACCAAAAGGTTACCGCTTAGGGTGTGGCGTTCTAGATGACAGAGAGGCCCATAATTACTAAAACTTAAACTATAAAAATAAATAATGAATGTGTATCAGTTTATTAACAAGAAATACGAGAAAACGATAACACTTTTCTTTATCGGTGCTATTGCCGCTCCTACTGTAATTTATATTTTTATTAATAAAGAAGATTTCAACGAAGAACCACATATAGTTGAATCACCAATAATGATGCATATGGGGGCAGGAAGTGATTATATGGTTATAAACCAAGGGACCCCATTTTCTATGAATTTATGAGAAAAGATACAAAAGAAATAATATGCGTAATATTCGTTGTCGGCGGGGTTATTTTAGCCGCTTTAGGGCGTTGGTATCTCGGTTTTATTTTCTTAATTTTCTATCTTTTTTTACCGAAAACAAAGGAGGAAAAAACAGAAAAATTAAAGCGGAAGTTGATGTTTCATCTATTCCAAAAACGAGATTGGCAAGATAGGGGAAAGGTTAAACAGCAACTTGGGAAAGAATTAGAAGAAATGGAGCGAGATGCAGACGAGATAGAAAAAGAATTATAAATTTATGGAAATTATTTTTATAATTTGGACTATTATAGTTTTATTTGTGGGCATGGAGGGCGGTTATCGCTTTTATTATTCACCGAAAGCTCAAGTTAATAGGATATTGAAAGGAATGGGTAGAATCATTATTCGAATGAAAAAAGCAGAAAGACAATCGGGAGATAAAAATGGTTTTTATTATAATGCATGCAAAGATGCTCTCTATAATAGATACGAAGCTATAAACGATTTACTGAATGTCCGTCATTATTTTGATCCGAAAGATGACAAGGAATTCATACAAGAGAAGAGAAGTTTAGTCCAAAATTTATTAAATAATGTAGAAGAAATATTTAATAAAGATAAACAATAAATCTATGAAAGAAAAAATTAAGAAAGTTAAAAGGTCGGGCTGATAAGATAATTTTTAGAATATGGTAATCTTAATTATAGTTTTTGCGATTTACGCTTTTGCTTTCTATTATAATTACAAAGTTGCTAAAAGACATAATTTAAATAGAATAGTGGCAATAGGCGCCGGCTTTTTATGGCTTTTAGGATTGGTAATTTATTCTAATATAAATTACAAAATGAATAAAAAAAAGAGGGAAATAAAATAATAATTTTATCTATCTATGATAGTAACTAATGAGAAACAGTGTCCAAAATGTAAAAGTATCAACTTCCAAGAAATGGGCCTAAAAATGGTTAAGGCAAGTCGCCTGCCACTATCAATAGAGGAAAATCCAAGCTGGCCCAAGAAGTTCCCTAGTTATAAATGTAGAAATTGTGGCGAGGAATTTATCGTAAAAGAAGATTGAAGTGATAAAAGTAGCCTTGACAACACTCCTTGACGGGTATAATATAAAAATATCAAATCCTTGTCACAGCTTCGGTTGTGGCAAGTTAACGAATGACGGCGAAAGCCGTCGTTTGTTTTTTAATAATTATGTGAGTATAATAAAATTATGAATCCAACACGAGTTGCCGTATTTATAGATAACTCTAATATCTATAAATATCTAAGTGGTTTACGGAAAATTGACAAAAAGTGGACTTGTCTTTACGATCCATCAAAACTTGCTAAAAAATTAGCTGGGGATAGAACCATATCGGCTGTTTATTTTTATTGTACTCCTCCGCCGCCTCAAATGTTAAAAACCACGAACGGCAGGGAAAAATATTCAATTCAAACAAAATACTACGCTGAAGTCCAAAAATTGCATGGAGTCGAAGTGAAGTTTGGTAATTTACAAGGAGTCGGAGGAGAGCTTAAGGAAAAAAATCTAGATACACAACTTACGGCTAATATGATTTCCTTAGCTGCTCAAAATGCCTTTGATGTCGCAATTCTTGTTTCTAACGACAGAGATTATGTTAGCGCCTTAGAACCAACGAAGAATATATTTGGTAAGAAAATAGAGATCGTCTATTTTAAGGGTTTTATATCTAATTCGCTTTTGAGACTTGCTGATGTCCCAAGAAGAGCGAGGCGTTCTTTCTTTGAACGGTTAAATTTTTAGCTTGAATAATTTTGATTTATTCTGCTATCATTAAAATAAAGAAATAAAAGAAAGGGGAATGTCAAAAAATATTCTCAAAATTTTAGCCGTGTTCATTTTTGGGACAGCGGGCGGCGTTTTTGCCGACAGGGTTTTGTCGCCTTATTTTTTTCCAAAACAAAATCCGGTTTACATAACCGAGAGGAAAGAAATCACCAATTATATCCAAGAAAACGTTGCCTTAAGGGAAGTTGCGGAAAAAGCGGCAAAAACCGTGGTTGCCGTAAAATCTAAAGATAAAGACGGCGCAATTCTGGAGGGTTCAGGTTTAATCGTCACCAACGACGGATTTTTAGTGACCTTGGCGGAACTCTTGCCCCAGGGTTCAAATTTTGCTTTTTATGCTGGAGAAAAGTGGCCCAATTACCAGGTTTTAAAAAGGGACTTAAAAAATAATCTAGCTTTAGTAAAGGTTGAAGGCCAAGGTCTTCCTACCGCCGGCTTTGCCGATTTGGAAAATATGAAAATAGGGGAAAGGGTTTTTCTGGCCGGATTTGATTTCAGCTCTACCACTCCGAAAATAATGGTTAACGATTTTTGATAAAAATTTGATTCAAACCAGTATCTTTGAAAAATCAATTCTTAACGGCAGCCCTCTTTTTAATATTGAAGGCAATGTCGTCGGTTTGAGCTTTCTTGACAGCCAAGGCCGGGTTTTTGTCGTACCCGCCTCCAAAATCCGCCAGTTTATCGGTTTTTAATCTTGCGGTATAATGATTTAATGCAGAAGATTTTTAATTTCTCGCTGACTACAGCAGTTATTTTACTGTCAGTTTTTTTATTTTCTTTTGATTCTTTCGCTAAAACCGATCTTTCGTTGACTGCCACCGATATTGCCTTATCTAAAGACGAACCTCTGGCCGGGGAGACAATCAAGGTCTTTGCCAGAGTTTTTAATTTAGGCGACACCGATGTTTACGGTTTTGTGGTTTTTTCCGACAATGGCAAGGAAATAGCCGATCCCCAGCCGATTTCAGTGAAATCAAACACTTATGACGATGTGTTTATTGATTGGCTGGCTCCAGCCGGCAGTCACGACGTTCAAGCCAAAATAGTCGCCACTAATTTGGCGGATGAAAACTCGGCTAACGATAAAGCTATTCGGGAAAATTATTTTGTTGATTCAGATATCGACGGCGACGGCGTGGGCAACAGTAAAGATACCGACGACGATAATGATGGCTTAACCGATGGCCAAGAAATTGCTCTTGGCACAGATTCCTTGGATCCTGATAGCGATGGGGACAGGGTGCGAGACGGCATCGATATTTTTCCTCTAGACGCCAAGGAGTGGCGCGATTCCGATCAAGACGGCTTAGGCGACAATCAGGATTCGGACAATGATAACGACGGCTTGGAAAATGACGAAGAAATATTTGTTTACGGAACAAATCCGTTAAATTCGGACAGCGACAACGACCGTCTTTCAGATAAGGAGGAAGTAAATCTCGGCACTAATGCCCTCGCGGCAGATACCGATAAGGACGGGGTGATTGATTCGGAAGATAAATTTCCCTTAGACAGCTCAAAAGCCCAGGCCTCTTTACTGGAAGCCGCGAAGTTTTTTGCCAAAAATAGGGGAATCCCCTTGCCTTATTTCATCGGCGGAGCACTCCTCGTTTTGCTATTTATTTTTATGCTCTTCCGCAAAAAACGATAGGTTGTGCGAGATCGGGGGAAGCATAACCAACCGCGGGCTTTACGAAAAATGTAATTTGCGATAAAACAAAGGTGATGCGCGAAACATTCGGTAAGTTTATAAAAAAGTTTGTAGAAAGTTTTAGCGGGAAAGAACCGATGATTTTTAGCGTTTTAGGCAATGTTTTTTCAATGAGAATTATCGGAAACAAAACGCATGGCGATCTTGCCGAGATCGCCCTCACGGAATACATAAACCAGTTTGTTAACGGTTTTACGGCAAAACATACTGGCAAGGAAAAATTTCGCGCGAAAGAATTCGAAGAAGATATAAGAATTACCGAGACCAGCACTAAAGAAGAAATTCCCATTAGTATTAAAACTTATGGGTTTGGACCGCTTCAACTTTCCACCAATAAAGATGTGTCGATGTTTTCACTTTTACAAAAAGAAATTGGCAAACGAGGAACAAATGATGTTGGTAAAATAAAAGAAATTTTGGACAATAAATGTTTTAAG
>JACOYG010000021.1 GCA_016181985.1 Candidatus Nealsoniibacteriota bacterium | reverse complement strand
TAGATTAAATATATGGAAATTATTAAGCCGGATCTCAAAAGAGCGGTTAAGGCGATAAAAGAAGGCAAGGTTTTGGTTTGCTCGACGGATACGGTCTATGGTTTGATTTGTGATGCCGGGAACAAAAAGGCTGTGGAGAAAATATATAAAATAAAAAATAGACCAAAATCAAAGCTTTTGCCAATTTTCGTCAATAATATCGGAATGGCTAAAAAGCTGGCAAAAATAGATTCTCGTCAAGAAAAATATCTTAAAAAAGTTTGGCCGGGTCCGGTAACGGCAGTTTTCCATCATAAAAAGCCAGGCATCAGAATCCCGAAATATGCTTGGTTGCTCCACTTAGTGGAGCAACTCAATAGGCCCTTAGCCGAGAGTTCGGCTAATATATCCGGCCAGCCGGCTTCAACTAAAATAAAAGATGTTTTAGGGCAGTTTGAGGGCAAAAAATATCAGCCCGACATAGTAATTGACGCGGGCGATCTTCCAAAAGCAAAACCATCAAAAGTTATTGATTTAACCATATGGCCGCCAAAAATATTACGATATTAGGCATTGATACATCTTGTGACGACACTTCAGTCGCTCTAGTCAAGATACAAGATACGAAATACAAGATACTAAGCAATGTTATTTCTTCGCAGGTTAAGCTCCATGCCAAATATGGGGGAGTTTTTCCATCTTTGGCAAAACGCGAGCACCAGAAAAACCTGCCTGCGGTATTTAAGGAAGTATTAGAAGAGGCCGGGTTGTTAACACTGGGAGGTTCGACCTCCCGAGAAATTTCTCGAGAGGTCGAACCTCTAAAAATTGATTTTATCGCAGTTACTGCTGGACCAGGATTAGAGCCTTGTTTATGGCAGGGGATTAATTTCGCCAAGGAAATAGCTAAAAAATATAAAAAACCCTTGATCCCCGTAAACCACATCGAAGCGCACATTCTCGCTAACTTAATTGTGCGGAGTCGGACTCCACTCAAGATTGAGTGGAGTCCGACTCCGCACAATTTGCCGGCGGTAGCGCTGGTCGTTTCCGGCGGACATACTCAATTAATTTTAATTAGAAAGATCGGGCAGTATAAGTTGATAGGCGAAACGCGAGACGACGCCGCCGGAGAATGTTTTGATAAGGTAGCCAGAATTTTGGGCCTTGGCTATCCCGGAGGGCCGATTATTTCTCAATTAGCTGCCAAAGTTGCTGGAGAACAGTTCTCCCGTGAAGGAGAACTGTTCTCCGTTAAACTTCCCAGGCCGATGATGTATACAAAAGATTATGATTTCAGCTTTTCCGGTCTCAAGACAGCCGTGCTCTATAGGGTTAAGCAGGGAAATTATGATAAAATAGAAATGTGCCATGAAGTTCAGCAATCAATAATTGATGTTTTAATTCATAAAACCATAAAAGCGGCTAAAGATTTTGGAGTAAAATCAATAATTCTCGGCGGCGGCGTTGCCGCCAACGAAGAATTGCGTCGGCAATTTTACTTAAATCTTAAATCTAAAATCTTAAATCTAAATTTTTTGGTTCCCCCAAAAAATTTATGCACCGATAACGCCGCCATGGTGGCTACGGCCGCTTTTTTCCACCGCGCAGAGAAAGTTAAAGATATTAAGGCCGATGCCAATTTAAGAATTTAATAATGGATTACTTTCTATTCCAACAAATTAATAGTTTAGCGGGACATTGGGCATACTTAGACGCCCTGGGAATTTTTTTTGCGAAGTATTCAGGATATGTTTTGATTTTGGCTCTACTTTTATTTTCAGCAAGAAATTACAAAAAATATTGGCCGATGGCAATTAGAGCTTTTTCTGCCGCTATCGTCTCCAGATTTGTCGTAGCGGAAATAATCAGATTTTTTTGGCCAAAATTGCGGCCATTTGTTGAAAATCAAGCAAACTTAATTATTTCTCAAAGTCCCACGGAGCCGTCTTTTCCTTCCGGCCATGCTACTTTTTATTTTGCCCTATCTGCCGCAGTTTATTTTTATAACAAAAAACTGGGAATAATATTTTTTGCGGCAAGCGTTTTAATGGGCCTTGCCAGGATTTTTGCCGGCGTTCACTGGCCCTCCGACATTCTCGCCGGTGCTCTCATCGGCATCCTTTCCGGCTGGCTAGCCGTAATAATTTTTAAAAACCGCTAATCGTAGCAATTAGCGGTTTTTTTATTTAAGACAATGTTTCTACGTCATAAGCAGGATCTACGGCGCCGTATTGATGATAGCGCGGGTTTTCCCATCTAAAGACATCGATCCTGTGATAATAGTCATATTTTTCTTTTTCAAATATTGTGAGCCAAGGTAAGTCATAAAAAACGCGAATGGCATTCATCCAGATCCTTCCGGTCCGGCCGTTGCCATCAAGAAATGGGTGGATGCATTCAAATTCATGGTGTATATCCCATATCCATTGCTCAATATTTTCTTCCGGTTTTAGTCCGTCAAGAAGTGAATGCAGGAGATCTACCATAAGTTTGCCTATTTCTCGCGGCGGCGGAGTTCTGTTTCTTCCTATAGTTACTCCGACATTTCTGTATTGTCCCGGTCTTTTATACCATTCAGATTTCATAATTATTCTGTGGATAGTTAATGGATCGGCGAAGATACCTTTTCGCGCTATTTTTAACGCAAATCTAACGGCTTTTTTGTGGTTGACCACCAGAGGATGATTGGCCGGCTCAAATATTCCTTCAATGGCATTGCTTTCCATGACAAAGGCATTGATTTCGTCTCTCGTTAGATATATCATTTTACCCCCTTATTTTAAAGTACGATTGCCACGCTCCATTAAAGCATGTTCTAATTTAAAAATCAACAGCATTTTAGTCTTTAAATAAATTTTTCGGCAATTTTTCTTTTACGAATTAAGCACGGAACGGCTGGCGAATAATATAACCAAGATAATATTTTAAGCGAATCTTTTTTGGCAAATCTCACTTCCCACATATTCGTAGTCTGATAAGACGCATGCGGTTTCCGTTCCCATAGGTGGCCTTTTACTGGAAGTAATCTTGAAATATTATCATCCAACCATTTAATATGAGTTTCGCTTGCGGAAATAAATTTTATCCATAATCGAGTATAAATATACTTCAGATTTTTAAAAGTGTTCCAATGGTCTTTATAAGTTATTATAGATCCGTCACCATCGAGATGCCCTCGTAAAAAATCTTTAAAATATTTATCGGGGATATTCATTTTCCCAATGGTGTACGTTTTCGCTGGGAATAGGCCAATTTTTAATAACCATCTATAAAATTGTACATCGCCAAATTGCACTCGATAGCTAGGTTTTTTAGCCCAGCCATTATTTTTTGAGCGAGTTATTATATTTTTAAGATTCAAGCACTTTCTAAATGTTCTCAATAATTGAATATCAGAAGACCTCATTGTCATATGTCGCCCATCTTTAGATAAGTTTCCATCTGTTGTTAATAAGCCTATTGCGTAAGCAAGAGCTGGGGTCCAGCTAAAATTTTTATCTGGTAATTTAGCCTTGGGCATAAGATTAATGCCGAGGGAGGGACTTGAACCCTCAAGACCTTACGGTCATGCGATTTTGAGTCGCAAATGTTTGCCAGTTTCATCACCTCGGCCGAATAAATTTATTTATATAAGTTTATCAATTTTTTGGCTGTTTGTCAAAGTAAAAATTTTATGTTAAATTAATTTAATGACGAGAATTATCGTTGTCGTAAATCAAAAGGGCGGAGTCGGTAAGTCAAATGTTGCCGTAAATTTACCGGTTTTTTTGGCGGCTCTCGGAAAAAAAGTTTTATTGGTGGATATGGATTCACAGGCTAACGCCACTTTATCCTTGGGAATCGCTCCGCGAAATTTGCCTCTTTCTATTTATCATGCTTTAGCCGGTCAAGTGAGCCCTTCGGCTATTATCAGGAAAAGCCAATTTTTTAACTACGAGATCATGCCGGCATCTCCGGATTTGGCCGGAGCTACGATTGATCTTGTGTCGGTTGAAAATCGAGAATTCAAACTAAGCCAAATTTTAGACAAAGTAAAGGAACCATACGATTTTATCATTATCGACTCGCCTCCAAGTTTGGGGCTGTTAACTCTTAACGCTCTTTGCGCCGCCAATGAAGTTTTAATTCCGGTGCAGTGCGAGTATTTGGCTTTGGAGGGATTGGAACAGTTATTATCTACCATTAATTTGGTAAAGAATAACTTAGGGCACGACCTAAAGATTGCCGGAGCTCTTTTAACAATGTATAGTAAGAATAATAAACTGTCTCAGGAGGTGGCTGAAGATGTCAGAAAAAAATTCCCGGGATATGTTTTCAACACCGTAATTCCCAGAGCTGTGGTTTTGGCCGAAGCTCCGAGATTCGGCAAGACGATTTTACAGTATGCTCCCGAATCCAGAGCCGCTCAAGCATATAGAGATTTAGCCCAAGAAATAATCAATTTAGAAAATCCAAAAATATGAACAATACTTTCGGCAAAGGATTGGAATCGTTAATTCCCAAAAAAGGAGATCAGAAGCCCGCATTAATAAAACAGGAGCCGATTTTTTACATTGAAACAGAAAAAATAAAATCCAATCCTTATCAACCGAGAAAAGTTTTTGACCAAGACGGATTAAAATCATTGTCAGATTCCATAAAAGAGCACGGTATTTTACAGCCTTTGCTTGTGAGCCGCATTCCGCAAAAAGATTCCGGCGGTCCCACTGAATACCAGCTAGTGGCCGGCGAAAGGCGTCTTTTGGCCTCAAAAATGGCGGGATTAAGCCAGGTTCCGGTTATTGTCAGGGAGCCGACTGAGCAGGAAAAATTAGTTGTGGCCTTGATAGAAAACGTTCAAAGAGAAGATTTGAACGCCCTAGAAAAAGCCGAGGCCTACAAAAGATTGCAGGATGAATTTAAATTTTTCCAAAAAGATATTGCGAAATTAGTCAGCAAAAGCCGCGAGGCGGTGGCTAATGCTTTAAGGCTTTTGAACTTACCCAGCGCAATAAAAGAAGGATTAAAAGAAGAGAAGATTTCTGAAGGTCATGCCAGGGCTATTTTGGCGGTGCAAGACCCGCAAAAACAGCAAAACGTTTTTGCGACAGTTGTCAGGGACGGCTTAAGCGTCAGAGATACTGAAAGTTTGGTTCAAAAATTAAACATTTGGCAGCCGGTTAAGAGGCGCGTCTCAGCCGCCTCCAAAGAGGTTAAAGATTTAGAAGGAAAGATTCGAGAAATTATCGGCATCAAAAGTCTCAAGCTTCGCGTTGAAGCGGGCCTGCCCAAGCTGACAATTTTCTTTAACTCAAGGAAAGAATTAGATGCGCTTTTAAAAAAGGTTAAACCTTTTTAATATCGGTTACTCCTTTGATTTTGCGGAGATGGCGAAAAAGCTGATCCAGATTTTCCGGATCGAAAATCTCCATGTCAGCTAAAGTTTTAGCAATTTCTTCACCGGTTTTGGTTTGGAGATTGAGAATATTGATTCCTAACTTGCTGATAGTAGAAGAAATATCGCTTATCAAACCAACCCGGTCTTGCGCGGTTATTTCCAAAGATAACGCATATAATTTTTCTTTATTAGCCCACGATGCCTCAATTATTTTTTGAGGCCATTTTTTTTGCGATTTGATAAAATTACTGCATTCGGCCTTATGAACAGTGGCGCCTCGCGATTGAGTGATGTACGCTTTTATTTCTTCGCCGGCTTGGGGCTGGCAGCACTTAGCCAGGGACGCTTGTATGCCGGACTGGCCCGCAAGGAAAACAATAGAGCTGTTCCTGCCTTCTTTTGATATTTTTGCTGCCGGGAGATTTGATTTTGGACTAATTGCCGCCTGTGGAGGAATTTCGTCTTTATCAATTTTGAAAAAGCGCTTGATTCTTGATCTTGCAAAGCTGGTTTTGGCAAACTCCAGCCAATTTTTTGACGGCTTCCTTTTTTTATCAATTAAAATTTCAACCACATCCCAGTTTTGCAGGGGCTTTGACAGAGTTTCTATTTTACCGTTAATTTTTGCGCCCGAACAATGCTGGCCGACATCGGTGTGCACGCTGTATGCAAAATCCACGGGAGTGGCGCCTTCGGGCAAATCAATTACATCGCCCTTCGGCGTAAAAGCAAAAATCCTGTTTTTGAAAAAATCAATTTTTAAACTTTCCAGGAATTCTCCCGACTTTGAAACTTCTTTTTGCCAATCCCTTAATTGCTGGACCCAGGAAAATTTTTTTCTCTGATTTTTTAAATTGACTCCTTCTTTGTATGCCCAATGGGAAGTGATGCCGTACTCCGCTTCGTCGTGCATTTCTTTTGTTTTAACCTGAAACTCGGTAATCTTGCCGTCAAGGCAAAAACAGGTGGTGTGAAGGGCTTTATAATTGTTTGTTTTGGGGAGGGCAATATAATCCTTGATGCGTCCGGGCAAAGGCCTCCATGCCTTGTGTATCGCCCCCAAAACCTTATAGCAGGTCTTAATGTCCTCAACGATTATTCTTAAAGCGATTAAGTCGTATATTTTATCCAGGTTCATTTCATAACTCAAAAGCTTCTGGTAGAGAGACCAGTAATGTTTGGCTCTGGAGTGGATATCAATCGGGGTTATGCCTTCTTTTTCCAGAATTTTTTTGAAAACCGGTTTGACTTTTTCAAGATATTTTTGCTGTTCTTTGTATTTTTCTTTGACGTTTTTCATTAGCCATTCAAATTCTTTCGGATAAAGGTAGGGAAATGCCAGATCTTCCAATTTGCCCTTCATTTCTCCCATGCCCAACCTGTTTGCTAGAGGAGCGAAAATTTCCATGGTTTCTAAGGCAATCCTTCTTTGTTTTTCAGGAGGCAGGGATCCCAATGTTTCCATATTGTGCTGTCTGTCGGCAAGTTTTATCAGAATAACTCTTAAATCTTCGGCCATGGCAAAAAACATTTTTCTTAAATTTTCCGCTTTAAGGTCGATGGGTTCCCGTAAACGATCTTTAGCCGGCTTGAATTCCAGGCCGTCTTTCGGGTATCTTAATTTGCCCAGTTTGCTCACTCCATTTACCAGAAAAGCGACTTCCTTGCCGAATTCTTTTTCAATGTCTTCCAGTGTTTTGCTTGTGTCATCGGGCACATCATGCAGAAAGCCGGCCGCTATGGCCTGCGGGTCGAGATGCATTTCCGTTAAAATCTGAGCCACTCTTATGGGATGCTGAATATAGTCTTCGCCGGAAGCCCTTTTTTGCCCCTCATGGGCTTTTTTGGCAAACTCAAAAGCTCTTTCAGCTAAGTTTGAATCAGGATTTGATTTTATAATTTTTTGCAGCAGTTCAAAAATTGACATAGCTTTTATTACATTTTACCATAACTCCAAGAAAGCACTTTGACAAGCCCGCCTTACGGCGAGACAAAGGAGGAAATAAGTGAATAATCCTTACGTGAGAACTTTAGGGCCGGTTTGGGAAAATACGAAAAACGTTACAATCAACGAAAAGATGCTTCAGAAATTAATCCGAGACATGAAACAAAAGAAAGAAAATGGCGAGCTTATAATTCCCGCTTGGGATACTCCGAATGCTCAGCCGCCTATTGGCTGCAGTTTAACCGAATGGCTTAATTATGTTTGCACCGCAAACACAATTAATTTTGCTTTCAGCAACTTTAATTATCCCTGCGAGAAATTCAGCATTGAATATCCAAAAGGAGTTTTTTGGAAAGGCGCCTTCGCTATGGGAGCTTCTCTTATGAGGGCTCGCGAAGAAAATATTCCGATTTTTGACGCTTGGTATTTATCAGAGATTTCCATTGAAGATGTTGGGCGCATTTTTCGTTCAATTGACGAAGATCACCAAATTCCGATGTTTAGGCAAAGATGGGAAATTTTTCGCGAAATCGGGAAAATTTTGGCGTCAGAATATGACGGCAGCTGGCTCGATCTTTTTGAAAAGGCGAATTGGCTGGCTTTCAATAACGGCAAGGGGATAGTTGAACAGTTGGTTGCCAACTTTCCGTCTTTCAGAGATACGAGAGTTTATGGCGGACGACTTTTGGAATTTCACAAGCGGGCTCAGCTTCTGGTAATGGAGTACTACGGCAGAGCGTTTAATTCAAAAGGCGCTTTTCCCATTATTGGCGATATAGAAGATATCGGTCCCATCGCTGATTACGAAGTACCCAAAGCATTAGAGTATCTTAGCGTATTAGAATATTCTCCAAACATGAAAGCTGCAATCCAGAGTCATTTTGTTTTTTCTCCCGACGATGCGATAGAGGTAGAAAACAGATTGGCTATGTCTTGCGTGATGAAAAAAATTTGCGATGAGGTCGGAATCGGTATGCCTCAGGCCGACTATTATATTTGGGAGATTGGCCGAAAAGCCAAGTCCCCGCATATTCTGGTGCCGACGATAAACTATTAATAAAATCAAAAAGCGTCTTCGCTATGAAGACGCTTTTATCGTTGGTTCCCTTATGTAATCGCATTCCTTGCCGGAGCATTTGATTTGTTTTCTTTTGGTTTCCACCAGCAAGCTGCCGCACTTGGGACATTTTTCGGCGGGCAGGGGTTTATCCCACAAAGCAAAATCGCATTTAGGATATTGGTTGCAGCCGTAAAATATTTTTCTTTTGGCGGTTCTTTTTTCCACAATTTGACCTTCGCCGCATTTGGGGCATTTTATATTCAAAACGTTTTCCGGCAGGGATTCGGTATATTTGCATTCCGGGAATTTAGAGCAGGCGTAAAATTTGCCGTATCGGCCCATTCTGATCAGCAAGGGAGCGCCGCATTTGGGGCATTTTTTATTGGTCGGTTCCTCGGTATATTCTTTTTTAGAAACATCCTTATATTTTTTTTCCAGATTTTTTTCGAAAGGACCGTAAAATTCTTCCAATACTTTAACCCATTTTTTTTCTCCATCGGCAATTTTATCCAAATCTTCTTCCATTGAGGCGGTAAACTTAATATCAACTATCTCCGGGAAATGCTTTACCAAAAGATCATTGACGACGATTCCTATTTCCGTGGGCTTGAAGAATTTTCTTTCATTTTTTTCAATATAGTTTCTTTCCTGAATGGTGGAAATCGTGGGAGCGTAAGTTGACGGCCTGCCGACCCCTTCCGATTCCAGCGCCTTAATCAGGCTGGCTTCGCTGTATCTTGCCGGCGGCTGGGTGAAATGCTGTAGAGGAGTAAGTTTTAATAATTCCAATAATTCATTATTTTCCAATGAGGGCAATTCAGTTTCTTCGTACTTAATCGGATAGACTTTCAAAAATCCGTCAAATTTTAGAGTTTGTCCCGTAGCGCGAAAAGTGTATTTCGGATTTCCAGTTTCGATATCGACAGTAGTCGAGTCGAAAATGGCTTGGCTCATCTGGCAAGCCATAAATCTTTTCCAAATCAAATCATATAATTTGGCTCCCGCCTCGTCGGTCTCAACTGCAATTTTTTCCGGATAAGCCGGCCTGATTGCTTCATGAGCTTCCTGCGCCCGGCCCTTAGCTTTATATTTCCTGAACTGATAATAATTTTTACCATAATTTTCTGTTATGAATTTTTTAGCGGCGCCCAAAGCTAAATCGGAAAGATTGAAAGAGTCGGTTCGATGATAGGTGATAAAGCCTTTTTCGTAAAGATTTTGAGCCAGCCGCATGGTAAATTTTGCCGGAAACTTAAATTTTCTCCAGGCTTCCTGTTGTAATGTTGAGGTGGTAAACGGAGGAAAGGGATTTTTGCCGGTTTCTTTTTTTTCAACATTGCCTACCGCATACTTCGCTTCATCCAAATCTTTAATGATTTTTTCGGATTCCTTGATATTTTTAATTGCTAATTTATCCAAGACTTCCTCGTTTTTTTTGATTAGAGCAGCTTCAAATTCAGTTTTTTGAGAACTGTTCTCCGCAAGCTGCGGAGAACAGTTCTCCTTAAGCTTTCGGAGAGCGGCGCTAATCGTCCAGTATTCCTCCGGCTTGAATTTTTCTATTTCTCTTTCGCGCTCGACCACTAGTCTGACCGCCACCGATTGCACTCTGCCGGCCGAAAGACCTCTGGCCACCTTTTTCCATAAGAAAGGCGACAGTTTATATCCGACAATTCTGTCTAAAATTCTTCTCGCCTGCTGGGCATCAACAAGATTCATGTTAAGCTTTCCGGGATTTTTCAGAGCTTCTTCAATGGCTTGCTTGGTAATTTCATGAAAAACAATTCTTTGATAGGGCTCTTTATCTCCGTCAAGTTTAAGCGCTTTTATGAGGTGCCAGGAGATTGCTTCTCCTTCCCGATCTTGGTCGGTAGCCAGAATCGTTGAATCGGTTTTTTTGACCGCCTCGATGAGGATTTTCAAATTTTTTCTGGCTTTTGCCGGAATTACGTATTTGGGCTGGAAATTTTTTTCTACATCAACGCCCAGCTCGCTTTTCGGCAAATCTCTGACGTGGCCATAAGAAGAAAGGACCTTGTATTTAGGCCCTAAAAATCCCTGAAGCGTTTTCGCCTTGGTCGGACTTTCCACGATGAGTAATGTTGTTGACATAATTTTTGTTTATTATAAGCTGGAATCAGCATTTTGACAAGAAAAAGGAGGCAATGTGACAAAAGATTTAAGAGGAATCAAGAGAGAGATAAGTCGGGAGTTATGCCTAGTATGTAAAACTGGAAAAATAGTTCAAGACTTTGTGGGCGAGGTATCGCTTGGCTTCCACTGCGAAAAATGCGGAATTAAATATAAATTTTTGCCCGGGAGAGAGGCTTATTGCAGCTGGGGACAACATTACGTTGATTCCAATGATTTATTTGACGATGGCCAGACTTCAATTTGCCATGAATGCCAGAGAACTATCAGGTGATACGAAAAAGAGCTAGCCAGCACGGTTAGCTTTTTAATTTTTCTATGGCGTCAGAGAGCATTTGGCAATAGAGATTCAAGCCGATGTGGTTGATGTTGCCCGATTGTTCTTTGCCCAAGATGTTGCCGGCGCCGCGGAGTTCCATGTCTTTTAAGGCGATTCTGTAGCCCGATCCAAGTTCCTGCGCTTCTTCGAGAGCTCGCAATCTTTCCTCAGCTATATCGGATAAATTTCCATTGTATAAGAAATAGGCGGATGCCTGAATATGCGATCTGCCGATTCTGCCTCTGATTTGGTATGCCTGGGAAAGCCCGAGCCTGGCGGAGTCGGCCGCAATTAAAGTGTTGACATTGGGCAGGTCCAAGCCATTTTCAATAATGGCAGTTGCTATTAAAACGTCAATTTTTTTATTAGAAAAGTCATCCATAACCTTTACTAAGTATTTTTCTCCAACTCTGCCGTGAACGATTCCGAATTTTACTTTAGGCAATAATTTTTCCAGAAATTTTTTTACCCTTTCAATAGTTTCTACGCGGTTGTGCAGATAATAAACTTGGCCCCCTCTCGAGATTTCCTCAATAATGGCTTTTTTGATAATTTCTTTTGACCATGGTTTTACAAAAGTTTTTATAGGGAGCCGCTGGGAGGGGGGAGTTTGGATTATGCTGATATTTTTCAAAGAAGACATGGCTAAATAAAGAGTTCTTGGTATAGGCGTGGCCGAGAGCGATAGAACATCCAAAGATGTTCTTATTTTTCTTAATTTTTCTTTTTGCCTGACTCCGAATCTTTGTTCGTCATCGATAGCCAGCAATCCTAAATTCTTAAATTCGACATCATTAGATAAAATTCGGTGGGTGCCTATCATGATGTCGAATTTTCCAATTTTCAAATTTTCAATTATCTTTTTTTGTTCATTTTTCGATTGAAGACGGCTTAATAGCCCCACTCTTATCGGAAGGTCTCCGATCCTTTTTATGAAAGTTTGGTAATGCTGGGAAGCTAAAATTGTGGTGGGGCAAATCAGGGCCGCTTGATAGCCGTTGTTAACTGCTTTTATCATGGCCCTTAGAGCGACCTCTGTTTTGCCAAAACCAACATCACCGCAGACAATCCTGTCCATGGGCTCTTCTTTTTCCTCTAGATCTTTTTTAATGTCTTCAATCGCTTGAATTTGGTCGGGTGTTTCTTCGTAAGGAAAAGTGTTTACCAGCTGGGCATCAATTTCATTGTCCGGCGAATAGTAAGGACGGTTGGTTATTTCTCTTTGGGCATAAATTTCTAAGAGTTCTTTTGCGAGTTTTTCGGTTTCTTCTTTAATTTTACCCTTAGTTTTTACCCAAACCGGCGAGCTTAATCTAGAAATTTTCGGTGTCGCAAATCCGACGTATCTGGAAAGTTTTCTTTCCAGGCCGACCGGAATATAAAGCTTGTCTCCAGCCGCGTATTCAAGCACATAGTATTTTGTATCTTGTTCTTTTTTTTCATCCGAAATACTAGATACCAGATACGAGATACCAGCAAACCTTCCGACGCCGTGATCTAAGTGAACTAAAAGATCGCCGAGCTTTAAAGCGCCCAATTGCATGAACATTTTTTGGCGTTTAAGTTTTTTCTTAATTCTTTCTTTCGCTTCCTTTTCATTTTCAACGACAATGGGCAGTTTCTCCATGCCTTCAATTTTATTTCCAAAGAATTCAATTTTAACCGCGTAATTTAAATTAATCGGAAAAATATCAACAATGCCGCCTCTGCGGGAAAGTTCTCCGGGATCGGAAACTTCCTGGACTCTTTCATATCCCATTTCATCAAGCTGTCTTAAGAATTGGGAAAAATTAATTTCTCCGTCTTTTTTTAAGTATACGGTGTTATCTTGAAAGAACGATTGAGTTTTCCTCGCTTCCAGTATTTCTTTTATATTCTCTTGAAACCAAAGAAACTCCCTATCTAGAAAATATGGGGTGATACTAGCGATTAAAATCCCGTCCCTTATTGACTTTTCCATACAACTATGGTATATAATAGAAACTGGCAAATTGTCAATCGAATCAATCGAATCAATTGTTTTTTCTCTTAACCTGCCCGTGAGTGGCATGCAGCCGAGTATAAGGGTAGCCCAGTTTAACTTGGGTAGTCTTAGTGCTCTTCCGTGGCAAGGCGCTTTTGCGCCTTAATCACTACGGTCTCATGGGTAGATTAAGGGGGTAAAGATGGAAAATATTGATGCAAGGGTGCTGATTCTGGACGATAATCATAGGGTTCTTTTTGTGCTAGAAAAAGAAAAACTGGTAACACTTCCGAACGGAGCAAATTTTACAAAGCCAAGCAAGTGGGGCATGCCAGGCGGAAGAGGCGAAGCTGAAGATGGGGACGAGATTGATGCGGTTATAAGAGAGGTTAAAGAAGAAGTGGGCCTCTCCGTTTATATTGATGAACAATCTAGGGTAGGGCGACAAGAGAAGGGCTACTCCAAAGTTGTTTTTATCGGAGAATTAGCCGCAGGAACTATAAAAATCAATCCGGAAGAAATTCTGGATTGTAAATGGTTTCCCATAAGAGTACTCTACGACAATGGCTTTAATATGTATTCAAGCCATCGGCAGATGGCTCAAGAGTTATTAAGAAAGTTGGGGAAATAAAACATGGGAATGCTTTTGAGCGATGCCTTGGCTGTTCAAAGATTGCCCGAGCGGCAAAAGAAATTAGCCAGATCCGGGAGAAAGGTTTATCTCGGCCACGAAACCAGAACGGGATGGAGCGGATATCTGCCTTTTTATTTATTTCAGTGTCCGAATTGCCTGCGATTAGCCAAGGACTACCCGCATAGTTATCCAGAAAATCAGTACCTTGCTTGTCCAGAATGTGGGGCGAAGGTTAGCTTTGTAAGATTCTGGATAAGAGTGAATGAATTTTTTTCTTTCATTCGCTTCCTTTTCAGGTTAAGGTTAAGATTCACTAAATAACAAATAAAAAGCCGAGCTACGCCCGGCTTTTTGCATCCGCGAGACTTGTTGACTTCGGAAGTCAACAAGTCAGTCGATGCGAAGTTTATCGAGTTTATCGTCGAGATTTGCGCTTAAGAGGCACTGTTTGGCAAATTCTTTGTAAGAATATGGCGTGGGAAACATTTGCTTGAGTACGTCCTTGCTAATAATGGGCGAATTACGGTTGCCAGTATAGTCACCCAAACTATTATAAGGATCTTTTGAGGCCCATTCATAAGCTTTATCAAATTCTTGAGTGGCTCTTTCCAATCCTCCAGGATATTCTTCAAAGGCATTTTTTACTTGAATATAAACGCTAAGGTGCATCAAATAGTCGTCTTTTTCCACCAATTTTCCTTTATATCTGCCTTGGAATAAAGCTCCGACTTCTTGATACTTTTCATTGAATCTTTTTGCCATTGCAATCCCGGCTCTCTGCATGAATATTCTAATTCCATCATCTATTTCTTGTTTCAAGATTAAGTGGAAATGATTTTCTCTTAATTTGAACGAAAGGATTTTTACAAGCGGTAAACGAGTACCCAGCATTTCGGGCCATTCGAAACGATTATTGAAATCAGATTTCGATAACTCTTTTAATTCACGAAAAATATTGGGGATTGGCCTTTGATGATTTATGTAATATAAAATTCGTAGGAAATGCCACTTGTCTTTTGCATCGCGAATAATTGGTTGTCTATGATTTCCTCTGTTATAGATATGAGCGTAGGATCCAATTTCAAATTTCATAGTATTGACTATTGTTGACTTCGGAAGTCAACAAGTCTAGTCTCTATTTCTTGGAGCAAATTTTTAATAACTTTTTCTATGGTCTTCTGCTCTTCTTTGGAAAATTTTTGCAAAACGAATTTTTCCACGTTTTCGGGCTTCCCTCCCTTGGGGGAGATGCCGATTCTTATACGCCAGAAATCTTTGGTGCCCAATTCGTCGATTATTGACTGAGCGCCTTTATGTCCGGCAGCTCCGCGGCCTTGCTGTATTTTGAATTCACCGATAGGCAAATCAATGTCGTCGTGGACAACCATTATGTATTTTGTATTTTGTATTTTGTATTTTGTATAAAGCGATTTAACGGCTTTGCCGGAAAGATTCATAAAGGTGTCTGTTTTTGCTAAGATAAAACCATCCGGCTCGCCCTGAGCCTGTCGAAGGGCTTTTTCCAGTTCATCAATAACCATATGGCCGACATTATGACGAGTATTTTTATATTTTTCCCCGGGGTTGCCCAGGCCGATAATTACCATATTGCTTTATTCTAACATTTTGCTATAATAGTAAAAGTATTTATGAAAAACATCTTTCTCTTTTTTTGGGAAATATCAAAAATAATTATTATTGCTTTGCTGATAGTGATGCCTATCCGGTATTTTATTTTTCAGCCGTTTTTTGTCAGGGGGCAATCAATGGAGCCGAATTTCCAAAATGGCAACTACTTGATTATTGACGAGATTTCTTACAGATTAAGAAATCCCCAAAGAGGCGAGGTGGTTGTTTTTAAGTATCCGTTAAATCCCACGCAGCGCTATATCAAAAGAATCATCGGTCTTCCTGGAGAAACTGTAGAAGTGCACGATGGCAAGGTTGATATTTATAATTCAAACGGCGTTCCCCAGATTTTAGATGAATTAAACTATCTTCCGAATTCCACTATTACTGCGGGCAATGCCAGATTTCAGCTTTCGAGCTCGGAATATTTCGTTTTAGGAGACAATCGCAGCTTTTCTTCTGATTCCAGAAGCTGGGGCTTGCTTCCAAAAGAAGATATTATCGGTAAAGTATTTTTAAGAGTTTGGCCATTTGCCGCCTTGGCCATGGTCGGAACCCCGGCTTACTAAATTATGGATAAAAAATCAAAATTACAGGCGCCTTCCGGTATGCACGACATTTTGCCCGAAGACGAGCAATTTTATCAAAAAATTTACGATACGGCATCGAAGATGGCCGATTTTTACGGTTTTCAAAAAATAGACACTCCGATTGTTGAAGACGCCGAGCTTTTTTCCAGAGGCGTCGGGTTGACTACCGACCTGATTGAAAAGCAAATGTACACTTTTAAGACGAGAGGAGGAGACTATTTGGCGTTACGTCCGGAATTTACGGCTGCCGTTTCTAGGGCCTACATTGAGCACGGAATGTTTAATATGCCCCAGCCGGTCAAACTTTTTACTTATGGGCCGCTCTTCCGATACGAGAGGCCGCAGCTCGGCCGTTTCCGCCAGTTTCACCAAATTGATTTTGAAGCATTTGGCGAAGGAAGCTCGGTAATTGACGCTCAGATTATACAGATTTTTTACAATATTCTTAAAGAGCTTAAATTCAAAAATATTGTCATAGAAATAAACAGCATCGGGGACAACCAATGCCGGCCTTACTATAAAAAATTGTTAACCAATTATTTAAAGGCCCGGGAGAATTCTCTTTGCTCGGACTGCCGCCGAAGAATAAGGGAAAATCCATTGAGGGTTCTTGATTGCAAAGAAGAAAAATGCCAGCCGGTAAAAGCTCAAGCTCCCCAGCTCATTGATCATCTTTGCGAAGGATGCAAAACGCACTTTAAGCAAGTTTTGGAATTTTTGGACGAAATCGAATTGCCCTACAGGCTTAATCCGTATTTGGTTAGGGGGCTTGATTACTACACAAAAACAGTTTTTGAATTTTTTGAAGATACCGACGCCGGCAAAAATCTCGGAGCTTTGGTCGGCGGCGGCCGATTCGACGCTTTAATAAAGATTTTGAGCGGCAAAGATACGCCCGCCGCAGGCGGGGCCGCCGGAGTAGAAAGATTGGTTCAGATTCTCAAGGAAAGATCAAAAGATATAAATCCGGCTCAAAAGAATATTTTTTTGGCGCAGTTGGGCGAGCTGGCAAAAAGAAAAAGTTTGAAACTTTCAGAGGATTTCAGAAAGGCCAATATTCCTATTGCCGAATCTTTAGGCAAGGACTCTTTAAAAACCCAACTAAGAGCCGCCGATAAAGTAGGAGCCATTTATGCCCTTATTTTGGGACAAAAAGAGGCCTTAGAAGAATCAGTTATTGTGAGGGATATGAGAACAGGCAGGCAGGATACGATAAAAATGGATAAAGTAGTAAGCGAAATAAAGAAGAGATTGGGAAAATAATGGATTGTCTTTTTTGCAAAATTATTAAAAAAGAGTTATCTTCGGAAGTAGTTTACGAGGACGACAAATTCCTTGCGTTTAAGGATATCCACCCTATAGCGCCGGTTCATATTTTAATAATTCCCAAAAAGCATATTGAAACAATCGAACATATTGGACCCGGAGATAAAGAATTAATCGGAGAGTTATTTTTAGCGGCTAAAAAAGTTGCCAAGCTTCAGGGAGTTTTAGAATCGGGCTATAGATTAAGTTTTAATGTCGGAAAAAATGCCGGACAGGCGGTCGACCACCTTCATTTGCATTTAATAGGAGGAAAAAAATTAACCTGGGAATAAAATGTTAGAAGTTAAAAAACAACCAACAGAATCGTCTCAGTCGTTAGTCAGGCGCTTTACCAGAGGAATGCAGCAAAGCGGAGTTTTGTTTGGGGCGAGAAAACGCCAATTCAATCAGAGAACGAAAAGCAAGCTGGCCAGAAAAAAAGCCGCCATAAGGCGCGAAGAGACCAAAAAAGAATACGAAAAACTGAGAAAGTTGGGAAAACTGCCGGAAAAAGAAAAACGGCGATAAGGGATAGTCGCATACCCTAAATTATTATGAGCCTTAAAGAAAAAATCCATCAAGATTTGAACGAGGCTTTAAAATCAAAGGAAGAATTAAAAACTTCCGTTTTGCGTTTGCTTTCCTCATCTATTTTAAATAAAGAAAAAGATAAAAGATATAAATCCGGCAAAGCTGAAGATATTTCATTGACCGACGAGGAAATAACTGATGTGATTTCCTCTGAATCCAAGAAAAGGAAAGAGGCGATTGAGCTGTATCAAAAAGGCGGCAGGCCGGAATTGGCAAAAAAAGAAAAAGAGGAAATGGAGATTTTGCAAAAATATCTGCCCGATCAATTATCGGAAGAAGAAATCAGAAAATTAGTTAAAGCGGCCATCGTCAAAACCAGCGCCAAAGATCAGAAAGACATGGGCAAAGTCATGGCCGAATTAATGTCTAAAACAAAAGGCAAAGCCGACGGCTCGCTGGTTTCCAAAATTGTCAAAGAATCATTAAGCTAAAATTACACAAACCAACCAAATCACCTCCGCTTTTCGGTTTTTTGGAGTAAGGATTGATTTTTTAATTTTAGTTTGTTATTATTAGAAATATGGACAACCCAATAACTCATAATCCTAAAATTTTCGGCGGGAAACCGATAATTAAAGGAACAAGGATTTCCGTTGAGTTTATTTTGGAACTTTTAGCTTCCGGGATGACTCCGGAAGGAATTGTGAAAGAATATCCCCAATTGACCAAAAATGATATTTTGGCCGTTTTAGACTATGCAGCAAAAACAGTAAAAAGGGAAGAGCTCGTTTTTGCTTAATATATGCTTAAATTTTTGGCCGATGAAAATGTGGCCTATCGGGTAGTAGAAGCTTTAAGAAAAGAGAAATTTAATGTTTCGAGCATTTATGAGAAAAAACTTTTTGGAATTTCAGATGAAAGAATTTTGAAATTAGCCCGAGAAGAAAAAAGAATTATTATCACTCACGATAAGGATTTCGGAAGTTTGATTCATCAGCCCTACCAGCTTCATGGCGGGGTTATTTTATTGAGATTGAAAAATCAATCACCTCAAAATGTGATTTTTTATCTCATTCCGTTTTTGAAAGGAATAAAAATCGACAGAATCAAAAACAGATTAGTCGTTTTTCAAGAAGGAAAAATCAGGATAATATGAGTCGGGAAGAAAATAGCCGATGTATTTTTTAATTCTCTTTCCATTTTTTGGTTTTTGGAGTAATATATTAATACAATGCCTAAAAATCGCATTATCACGGGGCTCGATATTGGGACAAGTGAAATTAAGGCTTTGGCGGTATTGAAAAATTCCGATAATAAAACATTGGAATTTTTGGGTCAGATCCGATGTCCTTCTTTCGGGGTGAGAAAAGGAATAGTTGTAAAAACCGAAGAGGTTTCAAAAAGAATTTCCGAAGTTTTATCTCAGCTTCAGCAGGAAATCGGCCAGAAAATCGAAGATGTTTTTACCAATGTCGGCGGCAGCCATATTTTTACAACTCCTTCGCACGGCTCCATAGTTGTTTCAAGAGCCGACCAAAGAATTTCCGAAGAAGACAAAGACAGGGTGATTCAAACCGCCAGGACCTTTCCTTTGCCGTTAAATAAAGAAATTTTAAGTATTTTTCCAAGGGAATTTATCGTTGATAGCCAGGGGCAAGTCAAGGATCCTTTGAATATGCACGGCTTGAAATTGGAAGTTAAAATTATAGCTCTTTGCGCTTTTTCGCCTTTTGTAAAAAATTTGACCGCGGCGGTAGTAGATGGCGGCGTTCAGATTTCTGATGTTGTTCCTTCGATTTTGGCCTCCGCCGCGGCGGTTTTAACTCCTCAGCAAAAAGAGCTTGGTGTTTGCATTTTAGACATCGGGGCCGGCACCACAGATATGGCGATTTATGAGGAAGGCGATTTGGTTCATGTGGCTGTTTTCCCGGTGGGCTCGGAATTGATCACCAATGATATAGCCATCGGCTTAAAAACAGATCAAGAAACCGCCGAGCGCGTAAAAAGGGAATTCGGATCCTGCATTTCAAGCGGCGGCGGCAAAAAAGAGAAAATTTCTCAAGTCAGCCAGCAGGGAAACGGAGAGCCGTTAATTTTCACCCGCAAGATGCTGGCAAAAATTATCGGGGCTAGGGTTTCCGAAATACTAGGAATGGCTGCGCAAGAAATTAAAAAAGTTTCGCCAAAAAGCGTTTTGCCGGCAGGAATAGTTTTAACCGGCGGAGGATCCATGCTGCCCAAAATTGTTGACTTTGCTAAAAAAGAGACGAAACTGCCGATCCGAATCGGCTTGCCCGAAGGGATAACGGGTTTAGACAGAGATCCTACGCTAAGCGCCGCTGCCGGGCTCGTTTTAGAAGGGGCTGATTCGGAAAATAATAACAGAATGCTTCCTATTTTTCATGGCGGGGTAGGCGGGAAAATTAAAAAAGTATTTAGTTTTTTTATTCCCTAAACTAAATTTAAGACTATATGTTAAATACCAAAATTAAAGTGGTGGGAGTGGGAGGAGCCGGTTCCAATGCCGTTTCCCGTATGGCCGCCTGTAAAATGCAGGGGGTGGAATTGGCGGTTATAAATTGCGATGCTCAGGACCTGCAAAAAGCCAGGGCCAATCAAAAATTGCGCATTGGCAGAAATTTGACAAAAGGTTTGGGCGCCGGCATGAATCCGGAAGTCGGCAGATTGGCGGCCGAAGAAAACAAAGAAGAAATTATTCAGCTTTTAAGAGGTCAAGATATGGTTTTTGTGACTGCGGGGCTTGGCGGCGGCACGGGAACCGGAGCGGCTCCTGTTGTAGCGGAAATAGCCAAAAGTTTGGGAGCTTTGGTGGTGGGTGTAGTTACTTTGCCCTTTTCTTTCGAGGGTTCATATAGAAATCAATTAGCGAAAGAAGGATTGGAGGTTTTGGGCCAGAAAATAGACACCCTTTTGGTAATTCCCAACGATAAAATTCTTACGCAAGGCGATAAAAAAGCCACTTTGATTTCCGCATTTTGGTCTTGCGATGAGGTGTTGCGCCAAGCCGTCCAGGGAATAACCGACTTAATTACCATGTCGGGCGTAGTTAACGTTGATTTTTCCGATGTTAAAACAATCATGCGCGATTCCGGACCCGCCTTCTTCGGACAAGGGCTTTCCCGCGGAGAAAATAAGGCGGAAATAGCGGCTAATTTGGCGATCAATTCTCCTTTATTGGATTTTTCCATTAAAGGGGCCAAGGGAATTTTATTTAATGTTTCGGGCGGAGGTAATTTAAGTTTAAACGAAATCAACGAAGTTGCTAAGATCATCACTAAGACAGCCGATCCCAGGTCAAAAATCATCTTCGGAGCGGCCAACGACAAGCGCCTCCAAAAAGACGAAATGAAAGTCACTGTCATCGCCACCGGCTTTGAGAAGAAATAAAAAATTATGAAAATGTTTAAATCCTCTCTCTCTCTCTCGGAATCGCTCCCTTGTAAGATAAATTTTGGTATTTCTTAAACTTAGTAACGCCACAACAAAGCGGCGTTTTTATTTTATTCGTTAAGCCAAAACCAAAATTGATTTTTAAGCTCATTACTAAGTTCATAAGCATTCGCATGAGAAAAGACGCCAAGATAGGATTGCAATGATTGTTCCAGAGTTTGTTTATTTATCGCACCATTCTTATATTCCCCAATCCGTTTCGCCAGTTTTTTGAATATCCTCTGCTTTGTTTCAGTCCGCAAAAGCCGATGGTGCGGTAAAACAATGTAGCCAAGGAAATCTATACCTTGATGGAATTTACGGATTGTAACTTTCTTGGGATGCAGTTCGAGAGCAAGTTTATCCGAAAGAAAAGAGCGAATAGATTCAATAAGATTTTCCAGATATAGTTTATCTTCAGCCACAATTACAAAATCATCGGTGTAGCGAATATAAGGTTTTATTTTTAATTTTTGTTTAACAAATTGGTCGAACTCATTAAGGTATATATTGGCAAATAACTGGGACGTCAGATTGCCAATAGGTAAACCCTTTTTGCTAAAAATGGTGGAGTATTGCGAAGAAAAACTTTCAACGATTTCTTCCAAAAGCCGCATAGTGTCAGCGTCTTTTATTCGTTTATGGACGATGCTTAATAGAATAGAGTGGTCGACCGTTCCAAAGAATTTCTTGATGTCGCATTTGAGAGCGAAACATGGCTTAAAATTATTGCCGCTTATCTGTCTTAATGTTTTATCTAGAATATCTATCCCCTTATGCGTTCCTTTATCAATGCGACAGGAAAGCGAATTGGAGATAAATGTTTGTTCAAAGATTGGATTGAGTACGCTGAAAACGGCGTGATGAAGTATGCGATCTCGGACAATGGCTTTGTGAATATGCCGCTGCTTAGGGTCATGTAGGTAAAACGAGGCGTAAGATCCGTGTTTATACCTGCGATATTTCAAATCCCTGCGAAGCTGAAATATGTTTTCTTCAAGCCGCCATTCGAATTGCTGCACATCTCGTTTTTTCTGCTTGTCGCTTTTGAATTTATCCCACGCCGAAAACAGATTCTCTAATGAAATGATTTTATTAAAAATGTTTTTATAAATTTTCATATTTATGGATGAATTCGATATACCAATTTTTAAGAAAACCTACGAGCTCTATAAGGAGTTTTATAGTTTTCGCCATGCCGTGTCTAAGCAGGACCGCTATACCATCTGGCAACGATGCGAGAATCTTATTTTAGACATCCTTGAAAGTATTTTATGGGCGAGTCAGCTGTCTAAAATAGAGAAGCTTCCCGTATTAGAAAAAAGCAGTCTCAAATTAAACTTCTTGCGCGTATTCATCAGGCTTTGTAAAGAAACACGAGTTCTCGATAATAAAAAATATATTCTGTTTGAAGAAGATGTGGATGAAATAGGCAGGATGCTCGGCGGCTGGATTAAATCAACCAAAGACCGTTAAACGAAACGCTCTCCGAAAGGAGAGCGTTTCTTGGTTCATACAAGAAATAGAAGTTCCGGGCAGACGAGACGCCAATGTTGTCGTTGCGGTTGTCATCCCACCAGTTGTTGATGTTGAGACCCTTCGAATCGAAGTTGCCGACATTGACACGGTTGCCGTCCGAATCCACATTATTTGCCTATCCTCGTCCATGTCACTGGAAATTGAGATTTACTTCCCGCTAAAAGCGGAATTATATCCTCTCTTTCCTGTATTTTATTCGGGAGCAGACAACTTTCGTTATCATCTCCTCTAAGGATAAGCAAGAAGTTCTATCTCTATCTTTTATCACACGCTACCGTTATCCGTAAACAACGATACTCTGGTGATGCCTCAAAGATGAGACGCCTGCGAGGTGAAGCCTTAACCGCACCTGCATTAGCAGACATTTATAAGTTTATAAAATAATCGGAGAAAAGAAAAGAGCCTCCGGCGAAAAATATCGCCGAAGGCTCAAGTTGTCAAGAGAATCAAATCCTCAAGACTTCAAGGTTCAGAACTTCCGGGCAGACGAGACGCCAATGCTGTCGCCGCGGCCGTCACCCCACCAGCCGTCGACGTTGAGACCCCTCGAACCGAAGTAGCCGACACTGACACGGCTGCCGCCCGAAACCACAGATGATGTGCGGACATAGATATGTTCAAACAGGCGTTCGCCGGTAGCCAGGTGACCGATAATGGTGTAGACCATCACTTGGGCGCTGGGCACTTCGTCGTCTTTGGTAATCAATGCTTGCTGTTCTGACCAGTTCTTCGAGGTAGAATTGTCCACCGGGGTTTTGCGAACCAATTGCCAGCTGGCTTCACCACGCTCTTTGGCGAATGACTCCTTATTATACCAGTCCTGACTGTAGAACATGGAGTCTGCCTTACCGCGAATCTCGAGAATCGAGAGCGGAAATACCGCTGCGAGCACATGAGTGTTCTTCGATTGCTCGAGCACTGCTTCGGAGAACGGAATCTCCGAAAGGACGGCGAGTTGCTGGCGGGTCGGATTGACCCCGAAGTGCTTGATGGCTTCTTCAACTCCGAAGAAGTTGCGACCCATGATTTTACGGGCGCGCTTCTGGCTGGTCGTTGGCTCGAATCCGCCGTTCTGAATCAACCTAACTATCTTTGCGGCAAGGTCATTGTCTTTTGAGCCAATGACCTTCTGGGCAAGGTCGTCGTCAAGACCGGCTGACTCCATTCTTTGCAGAAACTCGTGTTCTTTATGCACTGACAAAGTGCGCTTTGGGCTTACCATGATTTTCATGGCATACCTCCTTTATTCCTCGACGCCATTTCTGCGTCTGCGGGAATAATTGATTATATCATGCAATTATAAAAATGTCAAACTTTTTGCTAGCTTAGAAACTAAGTAGAATTATTTTTCGGAGCGGCTAACGACAAGCGCCTCCAAAAAGACGAAATGAAAGTCACTGTCATCGCCACCGGCTTTGAAAAAACCAAATAGTTGATTTACGAAATCCTCTCAAATTTGAGTGGATTTCGTAAATCGGCGGATTAACGATGTCGGGATATCCGATTTCCAGGTAAATATCCGGAAATCGGATATCCTAACAAAAAAAGGCCCTTCGATTTCTCTCGGGACCTTTTGGCTTTTTTTAGTTTTCTTTTCCTTCTACTTTCAAACCGAATTTTTCTTCAAGGAGCTGGATTAAGCTGTCCATCAATTCCAAGTCTCCCGGAGGGTCCGCAGTTTCAAATAAAGCGTTCAGGATTTTTATACAAAAACTTCTTGCCAATGGGCGAGCTGAATCAAGTCCTTCGACTATAGAGCAAAATCTTATAGTAAATTTTTTTTCATTTACATAATGATTGCCGCCAGTCTCTCTTGTTATTAATTCAGCTCTCGCGTATCCTAAGGGCTTTGGTATTTCAAATTCTATTTCATAAAATCGCTTTTTAGGTTCAGTCAGTTCTACCTCTGGTTTTAGAGGTAGTGGCAGAATCAATTTTTCAAACTCTTCTTTAAAATCGCGGCGGAGCATGGCGAGGAAGCGGGCGGCGACGGCCAGCTCTTTGGTCTTTCTCAAATCTTTGGTTTGTTCGTGAACATAATTTTCGGCCTGTCCATAAACCCAGCTAGTATTAACTTTGCCGTCCTTATTTAGGGGAGCAGTTTTTACAATCTCAATCAGTTTGGGATTAGCCAATGCCTTTTGGCATTTTTCTTTCAATTCATCAAGAGTATAAACTCTCGCTGTCTTTATCATTTTTCTCTCCCTTTGTCCGCCGTAGCCTTAGCGAAGGCGGATTATTTTTTAAGAAACCATATTGATTCCGCCTTGGGAAGCGCTATGCTTCATTGGGGAATCAATCTTCGGAACGCTGTGTCCCATTTTTTGAAGCGCGGTGCTTCAATAGCATATTTAATACCTTCGCCAGCAATATGTCAACCCCCGTGTGGATAAGTTATGTTTTGAGAGGAGCTGACGGGGTTTGACCGAGTTTTTGGGGCGGGGTAAAATGGAGTAATCTTTAAATTTATCTCTTTGTCTTTTATTGCGGTGAAGAGATTTTTTTGTCCCCATTTTTTTATATGATAGAAAGCAAATTTACTAAAATTAAAAAAAGAGACGGCAGAATAGTCGATTGGGACCAGAGCAAAATCACCTCGGCTATTTTTAAGTCCTTGGTGGCAACCGGCGAAAACGAAAGTCTCGCTCAAAGCTTTTCCGACAAGGTGGTTTTAATTTTGAATGAAAGATTTGCCGGCAAGATTCCCGAGGTTGAGCAAATCCAAGTCATTATTGAGGAGGTTTTGCAGAAAGAGGGTCTTGAGGGAGTGTCTCGCGCTTATCGCACTTATCGCCAAAAAAGAACCGAAATCAGGGAAGCCAAATGGTGGCTTTTGAATTATTCGGTAAAAACCAGATTAAACCATAATGCCCTTACGGTTTTAGAATCAAGGTATTTAAACAAAAGTGAGGCGGGAAAAATCATTGAAACTCCGCAGGAATTATTTAAAAGAGTGGCTCAAAACATAGCTTCCGCCGAGAAGCTTTATAGGCCCGGGCTAACCGATGAGGAAAGATTTCAAGTAGAAGAAAAATTTTATCACATGATGGCCTCTTTGGATTTTTTGCCAAATTCTCCAACGCTAATGAATGCCGGCAACGCTTTGCAGCAATTGTCCGCTTGTTTTGTTCTGCCGGTTCCCGATTCCATGGAGGGAATTTTTGAGGCCATCAAAGAGACCGCTTTAATACATCAATCCGGCGGAGGCACCGGCTACTCTTTTTCCCGCTTGAGGCCCGAGGGAGACATAGTTAAAAGCACTCAGGGAGTCGCTTCCGGGCCTCTTAGTTTTATGAATGTTTTTGATGCCGCCACTCAGACTATCAAACAGGGCGGCAAAAGAAGAGGAGCAATGATGGGCATGCTGCGGGTGGATCATCCGGATATTTTAAAATTTATCACCTCTAAAGCTGAAGAAGGCATTCTTTCTAATTTTAATATCTCCGTTGCCATAACAGACGAGTTTATGGAAAAAGCCAGAAAGGGCGAAGATTACGATTTAATCAATCCCAGGACCGGCTTGGTATGGGGTAAAATGAACGCCAAAAAAGTTTTTGATTTAATTACCCAGTACGCTTGGCAGACAGGCGACCCGGGAGTTATTTTCATCGATAAGATAAACAAGGATAATCCCACGCCTCGTTTGGGAGACATCGAATCAACCAACCCGTGCGTTTCTTCAGACACATGGGTCATGACTTCAGAGGGGCCAAGACAAGTTAAGGAATTAATCGGAAAAAAAACGGAGGTGATAGTGAATGGGAAAAAATGGTCTAATAGCGGAAACGGTTTTTTTGAAACAGGGATCAAGCGATTATTTAAATTAGAAACTCAAGAAGGTTTTGAGTTATCATTGACGGGTAATCATCAAATAATGACCGCAGGAACAATAAATAGAAATAATATCAATCCAGTTTGGAAAAAAACTGATGATTTGCTGGTCGGAGATAAGATTATTTTTCATTCTCATCAAGAATTAGAATGGGGAGGAAAGTATGGTAAAGAGGAGGGTTATTTGATTGGCGCCATAATCGGCGATGGCTATATTGGAAAAGATAAAATCGTGCTTAGCAGCTGGAATAAAGACAGGGGGAGCGAATCGGTAAGACGGATTATAGAATTTTACGCTAATTCACTGCCTCATCGCTCTGATTTCCATGGCTGGCAATTTTATCGCGGCCGGGGTGAGTACAGGCTGAGTTTATCTTATTTGAAAGAAATTATGAAAGAATTAAGAATTACCGGCAATAAAGAGATTACGCCGGAACTAGAAGCGTCTTCGTCAGATTTTTATAAAGGATTTCTTGGCGGATTTTTTGATACCGATGGTTCGGTGCAGGGCAGTCAAACAAAAGGAGTTTCCATTAGATTAGCCCAGAGTAATCTTCAGGCTCTTAAGGCTGTTCAAAGAATGCTTCTTAGGCTGGGTATTTATTCGAGAATATATTCTAATAGGCGGAATGCCGGTACCAGCAAGTTGCCAAATGGAAAGGGCGGCTACAAATTTTATGAAACAAAATCTCAACACGAGTTGATGATTTCAAGTGAAAATATTGGTATTTTTTATAAGAAGATCGGTTTTATGAATTCCAATAAAACCGATAAGATTGAAAAATCTCTCAAGAGATACAGAAGACGCCTTAACAGGGAAAGATTTGTAGCTATTGTTAAAAAAATAACTCCGATTGGAATAGAAAAAGTATACGATATTATGGTTCCCGGTATTAACGCTTTTGATGCAAACGGTTTTTATGTCCACAATTGCGGCGAACAGCCGTTATTGCCCCACGAATCATGTAATTTGGGCAGTATTAATCTGGCCAAGATGCTCAAAGAAACAAATGATGGAAAATTTGAAATTGATTGGGGAAAATTTAAAAAAACAGTTCATACCGCCGTTCATTTTTTGAACAATGTCATCGATGTTAACCGTTATCCTTTGCCGGCGATAGAAGAAATGACCAAGGGAAACAGAAAAATAGGGTTGGGCGTTATGGGTTTTGCCGATATGTTGATAATGCTGGGAATACCGTATAATTCCGACGAGGCCCTGCAGACGGCGGAAAAAACAATGAAATTTATCCAAGACGAGTCCAAAGTTGCTTCGGCAAAATTAGCGCAAGAATGCGGGCCGTTCCCTAATTTCAGGGGGAGCATTTACGATAAAGAGGGGTTGCCCAAATTGAGAAACGCCACCACCACAACGATTGCGCCTACCGGCACTATTGGCATAATCGCCGGATGTTCTTCGGGAATAGAGCCGCTTTTTGCCCTCGCTTTTACAAGAAAGCATGTTTTGGGCGGCCAAGAGCTGACGGAGGTTAATCCGATATTCGAAGAGATAGCCAAAAAAAGAGGATTTTATTCCAAGGAACTGATTGAAAAGATTTCCGGAGAACCGAGCATTAAAGATTTCGAAGAAATACCAAAAGACGTAAGGCGTATTTTTGTAACGGCTTTTGACATTACTTTCGAAGACCATGTGAAAATTCAGGCCGCGTTTCAAAAATACATTGATAACTCCGTTTCTAAGACCATCAATTTTCCTTACGAAGCGTCGGTAGAAGACGTGAGGAAGGCTTACTTCTTGGCTTTTGATTTGGGCTGCAAAGGCATTACCATATTCAGAACGGGCAGCAGGCAGCAGCAGGTTTTAAATATCAAGCCCAAAGCGCAAGAAACGCAAACGGCGATCCTTGCGGCTGAAAAAATTCCCGAGCACGAAGTTTCGCCTGAGCTGAGAGATCCTTCTCCGTATATCCCCGATTTGCCGCCGGGCGCTTGCCCCACTTGCAACGTATAAATAAAATGATTTACGTTTTGACCGGCAACGGCAAAGGTAAAACGACTTCTGCTCTGGGTATGGGCATGAGAGCCGCGGGTGCGGGAAAAAATGTTTTGATGGTGCAATTTTTAAAAGACGGTACTTCTTCGGAAATAAATGAGATTAAAAAAATAAGTAATTTTCAAATTAAAAGTTTTGGCAGGCCGGGTTTCGGCCCCTATTTTAAAGAAGATTCCCAATTGGCAAAATCGGGTTTTATTTTTGCCCAAAACAGCGCTCAATCGCAAAAATATTCTCTTTTGTTGCTGGATGAAATTAATGTTGCCATGCATTTTAAATTGATCGGCGTTGAGGAGGTTGTTGAGTTTTTAAAGGAATATGGTAAAAATACAGATATTGTTTTAACCGGCAGATATTGTCCAAAGGAAATTATAAAGATTGCCGACTTAGTGACGGAATTAAAGGAAATAAAACATTATTTTAAAAAAAGAAGCGTAGCCCGAAAGGGCATTGAGTATTAAGATGACTAAACTTTTTGGTTTTGCAGATATAATATCCGGTCTGATGTTTGTTGCCGGTTTTTATCATGTAGATTTGCCGCGAGGGATGATGATTGCCTTCGGTATTTACCTTGCTCTAAAGGGCGTGGTTTTTTTTATGAATTTTTTCAGCTTAATAGATGTTGCCGCCGGAGCCCTGCTGGTTTCCGGCTGGATTTTTGCCATACATCCGTTTTTTTTAATCGGCATAGCCGCCTTCTTAGCCATTAAAGGGCTTGCCAGCTTATTTACTTTTTGATTTGCCCGCAAGTAGGGATTATGTTAATAAAAGCTTAGCACATTGAAATTCACAAGGAGGCTTAAATGCGGGAAGGGAGATTGCTTAGGCTAAGAAAAGAACTTTCAAATATGGATTGCGATGCTTTTTTAGTGACAAATCCGGTCAAGATAAGATATTTAACCGGTTTTAACAGCAAGGAGCCAAGTTTTTGCCTTGTTACTCTGCAGGGCATACATTTGGTTGTTCATAAGATATATGAGGAGCAAGCCATTTCAGAGGCTGAAAATACCGAGATACTGGCGACCGATAAGCAA
>JACOYG010000038.1 GCA_016181985.1 Candidatus Nealsoniibacteriota bacterium | reverse complement strand
CAGAAAGAACTATTTTTATCCCGATTTGCCCAAGGGCTATCAGATATCGCAATACGATAAACCGCTCTGCGTGGGTGGATATTTAGAGGTTCGACCTCCCGCGGGAGGTCGAACCTCAAGAATTCGCATCCGCCGAGTCCATTTAGAAGAAGATACTGGCAGGCTTGTCCATCCCAAAGGCGCCGACTATTCCTTAATTGACTTTAATCGGGCGGGAGTTCCCTTGATGGAACTGGTGACAGAGCCGGACTTAACTTCAGCCGAGGAGGCTCGCCAGTTCGCCGAAGAACTGCAATTGATTTTGCGTTATCTTGGGGTTTCCGACGCCGATATGGAAAAAGGAGAAATGCGCGTGGAGGTTAATATTTCTTTTAATGGCGGCGCCAAGGTGGAAATTAAGAATTTAAATTCTTTTAAGGCGGTCGAGGGAGCCATCAGATATGAAACTGAAAGGCAAAAGGAAGAAAAGGCGGTTCAGGAAACCCGCGGCTGGGACGACGTTAAGGGTAAAACTTTCAGCCAAAGAATGAAAGAAGAAGCCAAGGACTATAGGTATTTTCCGGAGCCGGATTTGCCGCCTCTGCATTTTACTAATGAGGATATTAAGAAAATTCAGGCGGAGATTCTCGAGATTCCCGGGCAAAGAAGAGCAAGATTTAAAACGGAGTACGGCCTGGAGGCGAGCTCAATAGAAATGTTTACCAAGAATAAAGACCTGGGAGAATATTTTGAAAAGATAATTTCAGAGCTTGATTCCAATCTTTCGCCAACTGAACTCTCGCATCTTATTAAATTAACTTCCAATTATTTAATTACCGATTTACAAAGCCTATTAAAAGGCAAGGGTGTTTCGGGAGAAGATTTTTTTATAAACCCCGAACACTTTGCGCATTTTATCATCCTGATTCATGAGGGAAAAATTTCCAGCAAAATTGCCAAAATGGTTTTAGCCGAAATGTTTGCCAAAGGATTGGACCCGTCGCATATAATTAAAGAAAAAGGATTGACGCAGATTACCGATGAGTCGGAAATAGAAAATATAGTGAAAGAAGTCATCTCTCAAAACCCCAAGCCGGCTGAGGATTTTAAAAATGGCAAAGAAAACGCTCTGCAGTTTTTAGTGGGGCAGGTGATGGCAAAAAGCCATGGCAAGGCCAGCCCGCAGGCGGTTCGTCAGGCGCTATTGACAAAGCTGAAATAACGCGCTATAATGAAACTACGTTATCAAGATCTTAAATAAATAAGAAGGGAGGAAAATTGCCAAAATGTCCTGACGCTTGCGGATGGCTACGCTTGGGCGGTTGCCCCAGCAAAGTAGCCGACCGTTGCACAATATGCAACGGTAAGTGAAAGTAAGGCCCTGTACCAACGGTACAGGGCCTGAACTATCTTAGGAAGTGTTTTGCCAGCATCTCCGCCTCTTTGTAGGCCTTAACCCAGCGGATGCGGTTATCTCTCTTGAACCAAGTCATTTGGCGTTTGGCGTAGTGCTCAATGTCTTTCTGGATTTTTTGGAGGCTAAACCTCCACGGGAGGTTTAGCCTCAAGAGATTCGCTACCCAGCGGTATTCTAAGCCGAATTCATCAAGCCGTTTCCAAGATATCCCGACCATGTGAAGTTTTTCAACTTCGGCAATCATGCCTTGCTTCAGCCTCTTTAAAAGGCGTTTTTTTATTAATTTTTTCAGTTCTTCCTGTGATTTTTTAATGCCGATTATTAATACGGGATATGGCAGGGGATTTTTTTCTAAAACCGGCACCGGCTTTCCTGTTTTTATAACTATTTCCAATGCCCTGATCAGCCGCCGCCGATTATATCTATCAATACTTTTTGCTCTTCTTGGATCAAGTTTTTTTAATTTCTTGAATAATTCCTCGGTACTTAAACTATCGAGGTTCAACCTCAATAGTTTGTCTGGTTTTACTTCAGGAATAGAAATTCCATCGATTACGGCCTGAATATAAAAACCGGTTCCCCCGCAGATGATGGGAATTTTGTTTTTTTTAAAAATTTTGTCTATCGCCCCAATAGCCAGCTTTCGATATTGAGTTACGGTGAATCTTGTTTTGGGAGATGCTACATCCAAAAGATAATGGGGGATGCCCTGCATTTCTTTTTTGGTTACCTTGCCCGTGCCGATGTCCATGCCTTTATATATTTGCCTTGAGTCAGCCGAAATTACCTCACCTCCGAATTTTTTAGCAAGTTCTATGGCTAACCCGCTTTTACCCGAAGCGGTAGGGCCCAATATAACGATGAGTTTTTTAACTATTGACATATTTTAATAGTATTATAAGATTATTTAAGTATAAAATAAATCTAAGGAGGGAGAATAATGCGAAGCGTGTTTAGCGTGGAATATAAGGATTTAGATCATACTGATAATATTTGTTCTGTAGACTGGTGGGGCAAGGAAAGAGGCGGATGGATAAGAACATGGAAGTCCACGACTGGATCGGAGTGGCACGAAGACGGAAAGTTGGACGATTTGGCTTACAAGGCGATATTGGAAAAATTTCGCCTCGTAAAATTGGGTAGCGGAGATCTTACGATCGAAAAAGTGCAGTTAATGAGTCCAGCGGCGCTAGCAAAATACCGCGCGAAGAATGGATTGCCAGCTATGGATATATTCACGGATGCTACGGCTATTGATCCAGGCCGAGCGGAAGAATACAAATAAAATAAGAAGGGAGGGAAGAAATTTCCTCCCTTTTACATTATTTAAGCATCTTCATCAGTATTTTCTCCCGCCGTTTTTTCTCTTTAATGGGAACGTCATCTTTTAATCGGAAGGCGGCGGTTCCGGACCTGGGCGAGTACTTTGAAATATAGGCGATGTCAAATTTTATTTTTTTAAACAGTTTTACCGTATTTTCAAACTGTTTTTTTGTCTCTCCGGGGAAACCGACAATTACATCGGTAGATAAGTTTATATCGGGAATTTTCTCCCTTATCTTTTTAACCAATTTTATATATTGCTCGGCCGTATACGGCCTGTTCATTTTCTTTAAAATTTCATTGTCTCCCGATTGCGCCGGCAAGTTTAAATAATGGGAAATTTTTTGGCATTTTGCCATCACGTCAATCAATTCGTCAGAAAAGTCGGCCGGATTGGGGCTCATGAATCTTATTTTAAAATCTCCGGATATGTCATCGGCCATTTTCAAAAGTTTAGCGAAGTTAACACTGCCTGATCGGTAGCGGTTTACATTTTCTCCCAAAAGCCATATTTCTTTGAATCCCTTTGCGGCGGATTCATTTATCTCCTTTATGATTTCTTTATAGCCGCGGCAAACTAAACGGCCGCGGGTGCGGGGGACTACGCAATAAGCGCAAAAATTATCGCAGCCGTTGGAAATAGGTATGAATTTTGACGGGATACTTATTTTTTTTGGTTTTTCCCATATCTCATCAAATATTTTATTGAATTTTATTTTGTCTTTCTTCAAGATACAGCCAGTTAGAATAGTTTTTAGTTTGTAGTTTGTAGTTTTTAGCTGACTAAGTTTTTTATTTAAACCAAAAATTCTATCTACGGCCGGCTGCCTCACAGAGCACATATTAACCACAATTAAATCGGCCTCATCCATTTTTGAAGCGGGCTTATAGCCGTCTTTTTCCAGGCCGGCGGCTATTCTTTCGGAGTCCGACTTATTCATTTGGCAGCCAAAGGTGATAATCCAGTATTTTTTCATAGCGACGTTATTTTATAATAAAAAAACAGCCAAGACAAGGCTGGATATTTGGGATTTACGAAATCCACTCAAATTTGAGAGGATTTCGTAAATCAGCGAATCTCTCGTTAGTGAATCTCCTCCTTTTTTTCTTTCAGGAATGACCTCCACTGCTCCAGGAATTCCACGAATACTTGAAAAGGCATATCCAGCAAGGAATTGAATAAAATCACTATAGCGTTATATTTTACCCATTGATTCGATAGCCATCGGCCGACTTGGATGATCGGCAGAGAAAAGAGGTCTATAAAAATATTAAAGAAGCTTTCTTCGTCTTTTTCCACCTTTAATTCTTTGGCCCGTTGGCGAATTTTTACTCCGGTAAAGGATATCAAGGAAATAAATATCAGGAAGATTACGATAGAGATTATGCTGAAATCCAATCTTCTCAGTTCCCAGAAGATCAAGCCGAAAGATCCCGCGAAACTGAGAAGGTAAATAAGCGCAATAACGGAATTTAGGACAAATCCTCTTTTGCGGCTAGGTCTCACTTCGTATGTATCTTTTCTCTCGCGTTCGTAAGTGATTTTCATTACTTCCATTACGGCCAATTGTTCGTTTTGTTTCGATTGCGGCCTGATGCTTAAAACCAAGAAAGCCATCAAAATGGGGGGGACGATGACATTCAGTCCTAGGTTGGAATAAGATAATCCGTGAGAGAAGTATTTATCAAAAGGCACCTCAATAGCGAAAGCTATAAGAATTTTAGATAAAAATATGGAAAGAGTGCTGTAAAACGCCGCTCTTTTCAGCCTGCCTTTATTTTTTTTCAGCCTTTCTTTGTAGGCGGCCTTAATTTTGCTTTCAAAAATATCCGGGTTTTTCAGGGTATTTAAAATTTCGAGAGGTTCCTTTGAAATGACGTCGCTTAACAGCAAGTAAGCCGTGTCGTATCTTTCGCAAATTGCATAGAATTTTTCAGCTAACGGATGATTAAGATCTTTTTCCAGTCTTTCCCATGCGGAATAAATATTTTGCGCCAATTCTTGCAATTTTTCTTGAGGCAGATCCGTCCAATCGGGGTATATTTTTTTTAAAAGGTTGTGATGTATGAGCGGGGGATCAAGCTTGAAAAGCGCTTCCTGGACTGCGATATAAATTTGAGTGTTTTTTTCATCTTCCGGAATTATTTTAGAAACCAGGGAATTTCCCGTTATTTCTATCTTTTCTTTCATTTGCTCCAGCATAAAATCCATGATAGCCGTTTCCTTAATGGACGGAGATAAAATTTCTTCCATTTCGCAGGCGGCTATTCCCAAGAGCCAATCATAAAGCTGAGAGCGCATTTTTTTTAAATTATGCGCAGGAGCATTGTCTAAGATATAAATATATTTATCGATTGATTTTTGGATTTCAGTAATTTTTGATTCAGGAATAGCATCATTTGGAAAATGCCCGCCGCGGATTAATTCATTAATAAAGGGTTCGGAAATTTCTTTTCCGCTTCGTTTTAAGAATATCCGTCTCTTCAAAATTCTTTCTATGGCGGTTTTCCTCAGAAGGTGCTCTTCGCGCCAATCAATAACTCCTCTCATTTTTTCGTAAAAAGTCGCCACCTTGCTCACCACTTCATCTATGTGAATCAAACCGCCTCCCTCTTTTGATTGAAGGGATTTATACCAGAACTGGTAGCTGGATATTAATTTTTTGGCTGATTGAGATACTTCAGACATTATTGCATTTTAACCTTTTTTAAGAATTCGCTCAATTCCATGCCGCCCAAGTCTCCCTTGCCTCTTTCTCTGATGCTGATTTGGTTGGAGGCTATTTCTCTGTCTCCGATTATAATGAGATAGGGGATTTTTTGCATTTCGCCGTTCCTTATTTTTTTGCCCAGCGTTTCGTTTTCGCTATCCAATTCAACCCTGAATTCGGAAAGTTCTTTTTTGATTTTTTCGGCATACTCTAAGTGTTTGTCCGAAACTGGGATTACGCGCGCTTGAACCGGCGCCAGCCAAAATGGAAAAGCCCCGGCATAATGCTCTATCAAGATGCCCATAAAGCGCTCAAATGATCCAATAGAAGATCGGTGAATCATCACTGGCCTCTGCTTGTCACTATTTTGGCCGATGTAAAAGATGTCAAATCTCTCCGGCATTTGGAAATCAAGCTGGACGGTTGCCACTGTCCATTTACGGCCTAGACTATCTTCAACATCCACGTCAATTTTCGGGCCGTAAAAGGCGCCATCTTTTTCGTGCACTTCATGCTTAAGTTTATTCTTTTGCAGGACAATCCTTAAGGCGTCTTCGGCTTTTTCCCAAAGCATTGGATCGCCCATGGCTTTATCGGGTTTTGTGGCCAAAGCAAAGAAAGTTTTTAATTGGAATCTTTTATGTATCTCAATTATCAAATTTAACGTTCCCTCTATCTCTTCGGCTATCTGGTTTGGTTCACAAAAGATATGGGCGTCGTCCTGCGTAAACCCGTACACTCTGAATAGTCCGCTCACTACGCCAGTTCTCTCTCTACGATGCAGATTGCCAAATTCCGAAAAACGCAAAGGTAGATCTTTATAGCTTCTGATTTTTGAGCTATAAACCAATACAGCTCCCGGGCAATTCATCGGCTTTAAAGCAAAAGTTTCCTTATCAACATCTAAAGAAAAAATGTTTTCTTTGTAGTGTTCCCAGTGGCCGGATGTTTCGTATAGTTTTTTCTTAACCAATATGGGCGTTATTATTTCAAGGTAACCTCTTTCTTTTTGAAGATTTCTGATATAATTTTTCAGTTCTTGGATTATTATAACTCCCTTGGGATGCCAAAAAGGAGTGGATGGGGCCACATCATGAAATGAAAATAAATCCAACTCTTCCCCGATTTTTCTATGGTCTCTTTTTTCAGTTTCGTCAGACATCAATTTCTATTATATCACCGCTTCAAATCGTCAACAACCCTTAGACGGGCCACGCACATTCCGTACACTTTTAGTGATAAACTGAAAGCGTATGAAAAAATATCAAATATTCAGTCAGCAGCAAAAGTGGTCGATCGT
>JACOYG010000049.1 GCA_016181985.1 Candidatus Nealsoniibacteriota bacterium | reverse complement strand
AGACAATTGTTCTGCCAATGAACTACGGGCGCAGTTTATTGTATTGGTCGGAGATCGTTTTAATGGCCATCAAAATCTTTTCAGAAAGTCTTGCGTCGCCAATGCGCGCTTGGCAAGTTCCATGGCCGAAGCCTCCTTTGTGGTTTATTCTATTAATAGAGGTTTTCTTAATATAAGGCTTATTGAATTGCGAAATTGGAATTTCAATAATTTTTGACCAAAATTGTAATTCTTTATCAATATTCATATCGTTATATAACTGGAGCTGAATTTTCATCTTTATTTTAGGAATTTTTAATGCCACAACAAGCCAGCGTATAAAAAATCTAATCACAGAAGGATCTGAATTTGAGACAGAAAGCTCAGCTATTTTATACTTCGATCCCTCCCCCCAGTAAAGAAATAATCCAGCAAGATATAACTCCCGCTTATTTATGGGAAATATTATTTTTCTTTGTTCTCGATAGTATGATTTTAATCTCTCTTCTTTCTTACTTCTTTTTGTTTCGCGACATCTCTCGATTCTTTGTTCGTTCCAGTCACGAAGTTCCCTTATCCTTTGCTTGGAGAGGGGATATTTTCTAAGCCAAAGACTCAAAGTACTCTTGCTGACTTTCAGAATTTTCTTAATTTGACTATAGCTCATCCCTTGTTTTCTCAGGGCTAGAGATTTTTCGCGATCTATAAGGCGTGCCATAATTGAACCAGTGAATAATTATTATCTAAACATTATTCCTTGGTTCATTTTACCATTTATACTTTGAAAGAACAAGTTAGTTGACCAGTGATTATACGCGCTTGATTCTAAACTTTCCAACCTTCGCTACTTTAGCAGGTTTTACTATTTTTTCAAACTCCTCCCTTTCGATGGTTTCTTTTTCAAAAAGCGCTTTGGCGATTTTATCCAATAGAGCCCTTTTGGTCTTCAGCAGTTTTTGAGCGGCGGCTTGGGCATTTTTGATAAACCCGGAAACCTCATCGTCGATTTCAGCGGCTACTTTTTCGGAATAATTTCTCTGTTCGCCGATTTCCTTGCCCAGGAAAACCAATTCTTCTTTTTCTCCGAAAGCGATGGGGCCCAATTTTTCTGACATGCCGTATTCTTTAACCAGCTTTCTGGCAAGCTCGGACGCTTTTTCCAAATCGTTTGAAGCGCCCGTGGTGATATCGCCAAAAACCATTTTTTCCGCCACGAATCCGCCCAAAAGCGTTGCCAGTTCGGCCAAGAATTCGCCTTTGGTTTTTAATCTTCTGTCTCGGCTCGGCAATTTTAGGGTGTAGCCGGCAGCCCTTCCCCGGGCAACAATGGAAATTTTTCTTACCGGCTCCGCTTCGTGCATTAATGATGAAATTAAAGCGTGGCCCGCTTCATGTTCCAGTAATTCTTCCTGGAAAATTTGTTGTTTATTCCGTCTGGCCGCCAAGATGGCGGCTTCGTTTACCAAGTTGGCCAAATCGGCTCCGGCGAATCCCGGAGTTCTTTCGGCAATTTCTCTTAGGTTAACATTAAGAGCCAGCGGTTTTCCTTTGACATGAATTTTTAAAATTTCTTCACGATCATTCATGTCCGGTTCGTCTAAAACCACCCTTCTGTCAAAGCGTCCCGGCCTCAATAGGGCTGGGTCTAAAATATCCGGCCTGTTAGTGGCCGCAATGACGATGACATTGGTGTCTCTTTCAAAGCCGTCCATTTCCACCAGGATTTGGTTTAAGGTTTGCTCTCTTTCGTCGTGGCCTCCGCCCAGTCCGGCGCCTCTGTGCCGGCCTACCGCATCCAGTTCATCAATAAATAATATGGAAGGAGACGCTTTTTTGGCGGTGGCAAAAAGATCCCTGACTCTCGCCGCTCCCACTCCGACGAACATTTCCACGAATTCCGATCCTGAAATATGGAAGAAGGGCACCCTGGCTTCTCCGGCTACAGCTCGGGATAATAAAGTTTTGCCGGTGCCCGGAGATCCCATTAGTAAAACGCCTCTTGGAATTCTCGCTCCCATGGCCAGGAATTTTTTCGGATTTTTCAGAAAATCAACAACTTCTTTTAATTCTTCCTTGGCTTCCGCCAGCCCCGCCACGTCTTTAAAGGTTATTCTGTCTTTGGGATGCCCCTCGGCTCCGAATAGCCGGGCCCTTGATTTGGAAAAATCAAACGCCTGCATGGCTCCCGCTTTTGCTTGCCTGAAGATCATCCAGAAAAATATACCGATAATCAAAAGAGGGAAGAGGATCACGGAAATAGGACCTAGCCAAAAGCTGAACCCGCGCGGTTCTTTCACTTCGATATTAACTTTGTTTATTTTTTCTTTATCCAATCCGTAGTTCACCAAAGTTTCAGAAAAAGAGGCCTCTGCTTCTTTTTTCGCGCTGGCCTCGGAATCGTCGTTATATGCTATTTGCACGTCGTTTCCCGAAACGGTGATTTTTTTAACTTTTTCCTGATTGATGTCTTCCACCAGCTGTGTCAGGGTAGTTTCTTTCTTTTGCTCGAATGGTTTGGAAAACATGGCAAAAATTCCCGAAATAATCAGGAAGATTAAAATTATGAAAATAAAGTTTTTTAAAAGACTTTTCATAGTATTATCTTAATATAAAAATCTACATTCCGCAAGTGAGATTGTTCGATTTCGTAAATCAAACACATATGTTTGATTTACGAAATCGAACAATCTTGGTATGATGAAACCATGGAATTTTATCATACCTATAATAGGGGAGTAGAAAAAAGAAAGTTATTTTTAGATGATTCTGATTATTTCAGGGGTGTGCACGATCTTTTCGAGTTCAACGATACAAGCGCAGCGACAAATTTACGCCGGTCTATTGTTCGATTTACGAAATCGAACAATTTAGAGAAAACTAGGGAAAGATTGGTTGATATTGGCGTTTGGGGCTTAATGCCTAATGTTATATTCATGCAAACCCGTTGGATTTATGGAAACCGAACTGGAAAGAAAAGGGATTAACTAATTCAGAAATTCAAAACGCTTTAAAATTTTTAGAAAATTATCGCTGGTCCAGCCATCTTGATTGGTGGGGGATTAAGAATTTCCCGTCTCTTATAGATTCTGGATTCATGCATAGATTTTTTGAAGATTCCGGAGAATACAGAAAATTTTTTACATATTGGTTAAAGTACTACGAAAAAAATATCCAGTCCATTAAAAAGTTTATCATAGAGTAATATTGTTTGATTTGTTCGATTTCGTATATCGAACACATGTGTTCGATTTACGAAATCGAACAAATACGACTTACCTAGCTTAATCGAAAATGGAAAAGCCCCTGCGCTTTGCTTTGTGAGCTTAGCATCAGGGGCTTTCTTACCGATTAAGGCAAGGGTTACTTGTCCTTTCTCGGTTTCTTTGTCTTGGCGACGACGGGGGCGACAGGGGCGGGAGCCTCCGTTTTGGCGTTCTTGGCGAGCTTGGTTTCCAGCTCTGCCTTGACCCTTGTCGCTGACTCGGGACGGCCGGTGGCCTTTTTCATCTGCCACCGAAGGTCCTTGAGGCCTTCCTCAAGGGCGGCCTGTAGCTTGGGACCGTTGCCATTGCCGTTGTCGTACGCGGCACTTGTGAACCTTATCACCGGTCGGCTTGTCCCGGAGCCTTTCCACTCCGGGTCGATCGCTAGGTAGCCGCGATCACGGAGAATCTTTACGACAACCTCGTCATATTTGGCTCGATATGTCGTCTCAGATTTCTCCGCTTCGATCTTGAACTTCTCAAGATCGATTCGCCCCAGGACCCAGTGGAATTTATCCATGGGTCCCGACGGTTCGGGGATGGTGGGGTCGGCGACGATCGCTTTGATATTCGCCGCCTTGACCCCCTCCTGGTACGCCTTGTACTGGGCGGTACAGGTGGCGCAGACGAGGACCTCTACGGTCTTCGTTGCACCATTCTCGGTGAAGGTGGCCTCCTTATATTTGGGGCCACCACATACTGGGCAGGGCTCCGTGTTGCGACCCTGGATCTGGGTCCGGGGTGCCGGTGTTCCTGTCATCATCGTTTTCTCCTCTTTCTCTGCTACTGTAGCCGGCGGCGTTGTTGCCGACGGCTTCCTCGGGTCAGTCCTTCCCGGGTTCCTGGGCTTTGGGGTGTTGTCGTCATCGAACCGCTCTTTTCCCGAGCGGTTTTTGACAAGGCCTCCAACTAACTCTTGAAACCCCTCCGCACTTCCCCTGAATGGATTCCTGTTAGACAATTTTTCCTCCTTAGTTTTTTTCCTTATTTTGCACATTTAATGTGCTAAACAGATTATCGTAGCATATAACGAAAAATCTGTCAAGACCTTTGGACATTTTGTCCGCAGAATCTTGACAGATTTATTAGTTTTGAATTATCTCCTCGGCTGAGGATACAGATTTACCGAAAGTCCCTCGATATCAGCGATGATTGCTTCGATCGCAGTCTTCGCATGACCGGCGGTCTGAGCGGCCATCAGTTCATAGGCCTTTATTACCGACGGAACGTTGTCGGGATGCGTTGAAAGCCGCACCCCAGCTTCCTTCCGAATGGAGAACGGTATTCCGGGGAAGTAATGCGTCTTCCACGCCCCGGTGTTCTCCTTCGCGACTAAAGGCTGACCAGCGATGGTCGCCATAAAGAAATTTACTTGGTGTCGGCGCAGACGAGCGGCGAGTTTTCCGAAGAACGCGGCCTCCAGCGAGTCCGGCGACTCCGCATTTTTCAAATTATAAAGAGCATTGGCTAACTCCTCCGTCACTGAGACGGGGAGTCGCCCATTTATAACTTGCGGCCTAATTACCATTACGGCCGCCCAAAGGGGGTTAACCTCGGTATTGCCTTCTTTGAAAATTTCTGCGAGAGTATCTCGCAGATCAATCCTGGCGCCCTCCAGATCTGCTTGGTCGCCGGATTCATTGGTGTTGCACAATAGCCGGCGTATGGCGTTGCAACGGTCAAGAATCGTCATTGTGTTTTTTTGCAACGACTCGTCCGAACGCAGCAACCAGTAGGGGATCCACCTTCTCCTTACTTCCACGAAAACCTCCTTTTTTTTCAATTATCCTCAAGCCTCTTAAATTTGCTTGACGATATATTATATACCCAAACAAAAAATCCGTCAAGAGGGACGGATCTAAACAGGCCGATTTACGAAATCCTCTCAAATCTGAGTGGATTTCGTAAATCAAACAATTAGGTGAGTGGATTTCGTAAATCAAACAATTAGATAAGTTTTAGCGTCATGCGGTGCTCCGCGGGATCGATTTGCAGTATTTGGAATTTATAGTTTTTGCCTACCTTAAGGCTTTCCTCCATTTTTACTTGATTGCCGAATTCTGAAATATGGCAAAGTCCCTGGATTTTCGGCTCTATCTCTATAAAAGCGCCGAAGGGATTGAATTTGGCGACTTTCCCCTGGATTTCATCGCCCTTCTTGTATTTTTCTTCAATGCCCGTCCATGGGTCTTTTTTAAGGGCTTTTAAAGACAAAGAAACTCTGCCGTCTTCAGTAATTTCAATAATTTTGGCCTTTACTTTTTCGCCGACTTTAACAATTTCCGACGGGCTATCAATCAGCTGCCAGTCCAATTCAGAAATATGAATGAGCCCTTCCAGATCGCCGAATTTCACAAAGGCGCCAAAATCCACGACTCCGGTGATTTCTCCCTCAACCGTATCGCCCGACTTATAGTTTTTTAAAACCTCTTTTAATTTTTCCGTGTCGGTCGCTTTTTCTGAAAAGATAAGCTTTTCTTCCTGCGGGTTGATGTCAAAAATTTTGACTTCCAAGTCCTTGCCGATCAACTGCTGGAGTTTCATTAAAATTTTTGTTTTATCGGCGCCTTCAACTCTGGGATAGTTTTCAGGGGCCAACTGGGAAACGGGCAGGAAGCCCTGAATGCCTTCGGTTTCAGCTATCAAGCCGCCCTTGTTGGCTCCGAGAATTTTTATCTTTATTATCTCGTTATTTTCCTTGATTTGTCTTAACCTGTCCCAGCCGATTTCTTTGCCGGCCGCGGAAAGCGACAGCTCGATGTAGCCGTCTTCATTTTCCAGATCCACGATTTTGGCAAAAACCTTATCGCCAATTTGTTTTTTCTTGAGCTCCTGTTTGGCCTGATAAAATTCTTTGCCAAAAATAATGCCGGCGCCGGTGGGCCCCATATCTACATATATAGTAGATTGTCCCGCGCCGATAATTTTGCCCTCGACCATGTCGCCGACTCTCGCCGGCTTCAATAAATTATTTTTTTCGAGTAAATCTTTCATGTCCATATTCTCCAATATACAATAGCTTAATTTTTTTTGCAAGACATCCGATTGTTTGATTTACGAAATCCACTCAAATTTGAGAGGATTTCGTAAATCAAACAATTTTGCAAGCATTGAACTGCATGATGGGTATGTGGTATAATAATGAAAGAATTTAAAATTCTAAATTCGAATATCGAAATCCGAAACAAATCCAAATATCTAAAATTCTAAATCCAAAACGCGCGGTTTAGAATTTCGGATTTCGTGCTTCGGATTTCTTTTGCAAAGCAAAAGTTATGCACATCATTTGGCACGGACAATCTTGTTTTGAAATTATCGCTTCCCAGCAAAAAGGGGAGCAGGTTAAAATTGTCATCGATCCTTTTTCTGAAGACATTGGGTTAAGCCTTCCCAAGATTGACCCAGAAATTTTATTGATAACCCACGACCATTATGATCACAGCAATATCAAGGGAGTGGCGAGCAGTCCATTTTTAATCAAGGGGCCCGGAGAATATGAGATAAAAGATATTTTTGTAAAAGGCATACCGTCTTATCACGACGAAAAACCCGCCTCCGCTGAAGCTGTGGCGGGCAAGGAAGGAAAAGAGCGGGTTCAGAATACTATTTACGCCATTGAGGCCGAGGGAATCAAGCTGTGCCATTTGGGCGATTTCGGCCAGAAAGAATTAACTTCAGAGCAGATTGAGCAAATAGGCGACGTGGATATTCTGATGGTTCCCGTCGGCGGCACATTTACTCTCGACGCCAAAGGAGCGGCTAAGGTGGTTTCTCAAATTGAACCGAGAATCGTTATTCCTATGCATTATTATCTGCCGAAATTAAAAATAAAAATTGACGGGTTGGAGCCCTTCTTAAAAGAAATGGGCCAGAAATCGGCCGAAGCGCAGCCCAAGCTTTTAATCAAGAAGAAAGATTTTGTAGCCGAAGAAACCAAAGTTGTAGTTTTACAGCCCTAATTTATGCCAGAAAAGCCGCCGGAAAAACCAAAACAAAACAAACCTTTAGATTCCACTCAAGGCAAGCCATCCGACCCGTCTAAGCAAGACGGGCTGGTAGCTATTGGCCACGTTAAGCCGAGAGAAATTGTTCAAGAAATGCGGGAGTCATATATTGACTACGCTATGTCTGTTATTGTTGCCCGGGCATTGCCCGACGTCAGGGACGGCTTAAAGCCGGTTCATCGCAGAATTCTTTATGCCATGAACGACATGGGATTAACCTCCTCCGCCAAGTTCAGAAAATCAGCCACGGTCGTCGGAGAGGTGCTTGGAAAATATCATCCCCATGGAGATATGGCGGTATACGACTCCTTAGCGAGAATGGCCCAGGATTTTTCGCTTCGTTATCCCTTGGTCCACGGCCAGGGAAATTTCGGATCGATTGACGGCGATTCGCCGGCCGCCCAAAGGTATACCGAGTGCAAGCTTTCAAAAATCGGTGAAGCAATGCTTCAGGATATAGATAAAAATACCGTAAATTTTATTGATAATTACGACGGCACAAGAAAAGAGCCGACTGTTTTGCCTTCGCCCGTGCCACAGCTTTTATTAAACGGTTCTCTCGGCATAGCCGTCGGTATGACAACCAACATTCCTCCGCACAATCTTTCGGAAGTGGTTGACGCTTCAATTTATCTTCTCGACCATCCCAAAGCCGATACCGAAGATTTATTCCAATTTATCAAGGGGCCCGATTTTCCGACAGGCGGCATGATTTTTAATCAAAAGGAAATCATTGAGGCGTATTCGCAAGGCAAGGGAGCCATTGTTACGCGCGGCAAGGCCGAGGTCATAGATTTAGAAAAGACCGGCCGCAATCAAATTATCATCACGGAAATTCCATTCCAGGTTGTAAAGTCGTCTTTGATTGAACGATTGGCCGAGCTGGTTCAGGAAAAGAAAATCGATGGCATAAAAGACATCAGAGACGAATCGGACAGGGAGGGCATGAGGATTGTCATTTATCTTTCGCGAGAGGCCTACCCCCAGAAGGTCTTGAACCGGCTTTACAAATTTACCGACATGCAAAAAACTTTTCATTTGAACATGCTGGCTTTGATTGACGGCATTCAGCCGAGAATTCTGCCGCTGAATGAAGTTTTGAGCTATTACCTCGAACACCGCAAAACGGTTATTTTCAAAAGAATAGAATATGATTTGGAAAAAGCCAAGGAAAGAGCCCATATTTTAGAGGGTTTGCACAAATGTTTGGCCAATATCGATGCCGTTATAAGACTCATTAAGAGTTCGGACAGCCGCGAAGACGCTCTTAATGGTTTGATGAAGCGTTTTCGGCTTAGCCAAATTCAGGCCAACGCAATTTTGGAAATGAAATTAGCGTCTTTGGCCAAATTGGAGAGAAAAAAGATAGAAGATGAATTAAAAGAATTAAAAGCCAAAATAATTGACCTTACCTCAATTTTAAAAAGTCCGCAGAAGATAAAGGATTTGGTGAAAAAAGAACTGAAAGAAGTAAAAGATAATTTCGGCGACGAAAGAAAAACCAAGGTAGTGGTTTCAAAAGTGGGGGAGATCGCCGAAGAAGATTTGATTCCTCAAGAAGAAACAATAATTACCCTTACTCAAGGCGGCTACATAAAGAGGATCAACCCTTCGCTTTATAAAATGCAGAAAAGAGGAGGCCGGGGCATGGTGGGCATGAAGACGCTCGGAGACGATATCGTGGAGCATTTTTTAACGGCCATGACTCACGACAGCTTGCTTTTCTTCACCGATTCGGGCAAAGCCTTCAGAACGCAGGTCTATGAAATTCCCGAAGGCCAAAGAGTGGCCAAGGGCAGAGGACTGCTTAATTTCCTGGAGATTTCTCCTCAAGACAAAGTTTTATCTTTGCAAGCCCTGGGCAAGGCCGACTCGCCTCGCTTCGCGGGCGAAGCGGGAAAGGAACAGAGCATAAAATATTTAGTAATGGCGACAAAAGATGGCATCATCAAGAAGACCAGTTTGGAAGAATTTAATAATGTGAGAAAATCCGGATTGATTGCCATAACTCTTAAAAAGGGCGATTCGCTCAAGAAGGTTGCCAAGACAACGGGCGACGACGACATAATTTTGGTAACTAAAAAAGGCCAGTCAATCTGTTTCAAGGAAAAAGATATCAGGCCCATGGGCAGGACGGCTTCCGGCATAAAAGGCATCCGTCTCAAAAAAGGAGACGAAGTGATTTCCATGGATGTCACCACGGCCAAATGCGAACCGGGCAAATGCCATCTTTTAGTGTTAACTGAAAACGGTTTTGGCAAAAGAACCGATTTGAGAGAGTATAAAGTTCAAAGCAGGGGAGGGTCGGGTATTTTAACGGCCAGAATAACTTCCAAGACCGGCGAGCTGGCTTCGGCTATGATTTTAACCGGAGAGGAAGAAGAATTGATTGTTATTTCCAGAACGGGCCATGTCATCAAAACAGAGGTAAATTCCATCAGCAAGCTGAATCGGGCGACCCAAGGCGTGAGGATCATGAAGCTGGAGCCCGGCGACAAAGTTGCCTCCGCGGCTTGTATTTGATAAAATATATATATATGAAAAAAGTAATTATTTTTT
>JACOYG010000048.1 GCA_016181985.1 Candidatus Nealsoniibacteriota bacterium | reverse complement strand
ATTGATCAGATTAAGAAGGTTTTGGAAAAGTGGCGCAAAGAAGAAATTCGCGTGTGCAGTTCGCGTAGGGCTTTGCCCGGACATTCGCGCACATTTATTTTAGGCGGCGGCACCAATCTTTTAATAAGCGATGAGGGGTTTGACGGGCTTGTTCTCAAGCCCGAAGTTATGAAGTTAGAAAGTAACGGGGTTATGGTGAAGGTTGGCGCGGGAGTTTCGGTTGCGACGCTACTCCATTACTGCATAACCCATAATCTCTCTGGCCTTGAATGGGCTGGCGGTTTGCCGGGCACGGTTGGCGGCGCTATTCGCGGCAATGCGGGAGCATTTGGCGGAGAGTGCAAAGACATTACGCGGTCCGTGCAAAGCATGGATATACAAACGCAAACAATTCGTGAACGCAAAGCGAAAGAATGTACGTTTGGTTATAGAACCAGTTGTTATAAAACAAGCGCAAAAAATGAAATAATCATTTCTGCAACCCTTGCGCTTTCTCGCGGGAAACGGAACGCAATCCGCAAAACAATAAAAGAAAAGATAGCATATCGCATGGCGCGGCATCCGATGGAATATCCGAACATAGGAAGCATATTTAAAAATGTCCCATTCTCTTTGATAAAATCAAAACCTTATTTCTCCGATTGCGTCGGGAAGGCGATGCCCGTGAAGCAGGATCCTTTTCCGATAGTACCTGCGGCATATTTTATCCACGAAACGGGCTTGAAAGGAGTGAGTTTCGGGGGAGCGATGATATCCCCAAAGCATCCGAATTTTATTGTGAATGTATGCGACGCGGCATCAGATGATGTAAAACGACTTATCGCGCTTGCGAAGCACGAAGTAAAAGAAAGATTTACCATTGATTTAGAAGAAGAGATTCAGATTGTGTGATGTATTTTATATTGTTTAACGCAATCGGCGAAAGAGGATAAAAATGTTATCCACAGTTTTCTAAATCATTTGGATGAAAATTTGATATACTGTAAACAGTAGCCGTAAAAATTTTATAATATATTTTCTTAAGCTCTTGAAGGGAAAAGCCTTTGGCCATAGAAGCTGTTTTTCTCGCAAAATAGGGATGACCGCCAAGCCTTCCTGTTTTTTTCGCCACTAAAAGATTTCTGAACTGAAAACCGATCATAGATAAAAGATACAACGGGTTGTCGCCTTTTTCCAAATGGCTGTGGATTAAAGAAATCGCCTCTCTTTTATTTCTTAAGGCCATGGCTTCAATGGTTTTAAAAATATCCGTTTCGAGATCGATGTCTTTATGCTCGATTGTTCTATTTTTCTTAAAGGCGGAAAGCTTTTCGATCTCATTGGAAAGCTGCCACAGATTATTGCCGACAAAACTAACGAGCTGATATATTGCCTCCGGATGAATATGGCTCCCGCGTTCGTCGAATTCTTTTTGCGCCCAATTCCTCAATTTTTCGCCTCCCAGCATTTTGAATTCCTGCGTTTTTGCGTTGTCCGTTAAAAATTTCAGCAAAGAATCTTTGGGAGTAATTTCTCCCTCTTCATAAAAAATAATGATGTCTTTTTGATCGATAAATTTCTTGCCATTTTCCAAAAAAGAATCTTTAAATTCCTTATTGGAAAAAACATTTTTCAAAACCAGTAATTTCTTCTCCTGAAACATCGAAAACTGCTGAAACTCGCTTCTGAAATCATGGTAGCTCAAATCTTCGCCGGAGAAAAACTTCAAATTCAGCCCGCTCTTGTGGACTTCCCTGTAGTGCTCAATTATCTCCTGCAACTTCTTTTTGCTTCTGAAAGTATCTTCTCCGTAAAGAAGTATAATCATATTTTTTTATCTCTTCGATCCTGATGGCTCTCGGAGCCGAAGGCCTGAACCACGTTGAAGGGTTGGCATCGAGGGCAAAAACGCGAGCTTCGGCCGCCGATTTTGATTCTTTGGATTATGCCCCTATCTCTTCTTGGGCATTTTTCACCTTCTTTTTGATAAACCTTATGGTATTTTACATAATCCCCTTTTTGGCCGTAGGCATCAAGATAAGATTGGACTGATGAACCATGTCGTTTAATCGCTTCTTTTAATATCTTCTTGATGTTTTGATAAATCAGCTTAATTTCTTCTTTTCCCAAGGTTTTGGCTTGTCGCAGAGGGTGAACCTTCGAGGCAAATAAAATTTCGTCGGAATAAATATTGCCGATGCCGGCAATGAATTTCTGATCCATCAATAATGGTTTTATTTTGGCGTTGGGTCGTTTTCCAAGCAAATCGCTGAAAGTTATAAAATCTATTTCCAGAGCTTCCGGTCCGAAGTTTTGCTCTATTTCCTTGGTGTTTTTAACCATCTTCCACCAGCCGAATTTACGGACATCATTAAAAATTAACCTTGAACCGTCGTCAAAATTAAAAACCTTCCGGGTGAATCGCGAGGGTTTTTTATTATAAATCAACTGGCCGGTGAGTTTTAAATGAAAAACTAAGCTCGAACCATTGTTAAAATCAATAATCAAAATTTTAGCTCTCCTTCGCAGTCCGTTGATTCTTTTGCCATTCAATTTCTTGCCGACAATTTTTTGGCTTAGCTGGCGCCTGATTGTTTCAACCTCCGGCAATTCGGGCATAAAAAATTTATTTGAGCAAGGATTTAATTCTCTCCACTATTTCATTGGGAGTAAAATGGGCCTTAATGACATAATCGACGGCCCCTAACCCCTTGGCTCTTTCCATGTCTTCTCCCTGGCCCAAATTAGATATAACCATAACTGGAATTTTTGATAATTCAGGATTCTCTTTTATTTTTGCCAGCACTTCAAACCCGTCGATTCCCGGCAAAATTAAATCCAGCAAAACCAGGGCCGGCTTTTCCTCTTTAATTTTTTTAAACCCCTCTTCCCCATCAACCGCCTCGGAAGTTTTATAGCCCTCTTGTACAAGCTTTCTAATAATGAGGTCTCTCAAAAACTTATCGTCTTCAATAATAAGAATTTCTTTATCCATATTTATGTATCATACATAAAAATAAAAATCGGCGCAATGACCGATATTTTTAGTTCAAATAGATTATTGGCCTGACTTTTTCTTTTGAATATAATCTTCCGCAAAGCGGTGGAGAGCAGTGAAAATCAGCGCCAAGCCGATCATTAGGGTCATCTCTGTTGTAAGGTTGTGCATACCGATGCTTGCTCTTAAGCCGGGAGTAAAAATATCAGCGAATTCAGAAATAGCGTAAAATAAAACTCCGACAATAAAAACCCGCCAATACGTGGAAACAGCTAAGTGGTTTATGTGGCGATTATACCAAAGCCCCATGCCGAAAATAGCGGCGAATAAGCTTAGTAAAAAAACTGCTGTATGAAAAATTATATTAATGATTGGAGCTTGCATGGTGAACGTAAAAAAGTTTTGTTAAAATCGCGTAGAAAAGAATTCCGATCCCGATGAATTGAAGTCCCTCAACTAAAACATCAAGCGAATAATTAAAATAAACATCTGTGCCCGTAGCTGACCTCATATTCATGTACCAATCAAAAAATTTTGATAGCCCGGAAAAAACAATTCCAACAAGAAGTAAACCGAAAAACTTGTCTTTAATTAATTCTTTATTGGTTGATATGAGCCAAACAATGAAACTGCCTATTAAAAAATGAAGAATTAACGTGAAAAAATTTGGCACACTGCACATACATGCCATATCAACGCCGTATTTTAATCCCCACGACTGTATCCATTGCGGCAGTCGGTCAGCGAAAAAAAATATATTTAAAATATTTTCCATGGTCTATTGCCTTACGCCTGCTATCGCAGAGCTATTTCTTTTAAAAATTGACTTGATCGCTAAAATAATTGCGCCGAGAACAAATGCCCCAAAAACATTGGCCACTTCGTAAACTTGCTCTTTATTGCCCACAAGCATCATTACTAAATTATTAAGAGTTTTACCGACGAATTCCGGTGGAGCAATGCCAATTATTGTCGAAAAAACGGTGGTAATCGTTATGGTTATGTATGGTATAAGAAAACTTATCGGCATTACAAATACACCGAAAACAAGGGAAAACATGATTCTTTCCATTAACGGCCTCTTGGGAAAAAGAATTTTACTCCAAACCAAACCCAAAATAAGCGATACCGCCGTCCAGTGAAGCATTTGAACCATATAAGACACCGCTCCGCTCTTGTGGGGGCCCAATGCCGCGACTAGGTTGGGTACAATCCCCATCTCAGCTTTCAATATATTGTATTCCCAAACTCCAAACAGCATTACCAATACAAACCAAATCCCGATACCCAAAACAACTTTAAGAAATATATTTCTCTGCATTCTAATTCTATTATACCACAACGCAAAGATCGGGATAAGCTGTCAACCTGTGGATAACTTATAAAATTATGCTACAATAAATAAATGGAACAAGACATCAAGCCGCAAGCCAGTTTCCCGGTATTTATGAAACTCCTCGTTGTTTTTATTATTTTTGGCGTTTTGCCGCTGCTTGCCATCTCTTGGTTATTTTTATCAGATTATAATGCGGCATTAAAGTCGGCTGCCGATATGATAGGAAAAAATCCCGAGCAAGTTCAAGAAAAAATCATAGAAATTCAGCATATTTTCCGCATCAGATTGGGTTTTTTCGCTATTTTCTTCTTGACGTCGATATCCGCCGGAGTTTTATTTTCTGCCCGTATTTTGGTGAGACCGTTATCTCAATTGCTTTCGGGCGTGCGCCTGCTTATCAAGGGCCAATACGGCGTAAAAATCACGGTCAAATCAAATGATGAGTATGCCATATTCGCAGATTATTTTAATGAAATGAGCCGTCAATTAAAAATGACCATTGAACGGGAAAAAAAGATTTCTCAAATGAAATCAGAATTTATAACCCTTGCCGCTCATCAGCTGCGCACCCCCCTCTCGGCTATCAAATGGACAATACAGATGTTAATTGACGGAGATATCGGTAAACTTAATGCTGAACAAAAAAAAGTTTTGGAAAACGGCTATCATGCTAATGAAAATATAATAAGACTGACCAGGGATCTTTTAGACGTGGTAAGAATCGAGGAAGGAAAATTTGATTATAATTTTGAATATGCGGATCCGGAAAAGATTATTGAAAAAACAATCGAAGAGCAAAAAATTATTGCTGAGAAAAAAAATATCCAAATTAATTTTGAAAAATCCAAAGAGCCATTTCCAAAAATAAAAATGGACATTCAAAAAATAAAGCTGGCTCTTGGCAATTTATTGACAAATGCCGTAAATTACACGCTGCCGGGGGGCCTTGTGAATATATCCGTCGTCTATCGCGATACTAATTACATAGAAATTAAAATACTTGATACCGGTATCGGCATCCCTAAAAGCCAGATGCCGCGCCTTTTTGCTAGGTTTTCTAGGGGAGAAAACGCAATGAGGCTCCAGACAGAAGGCTCCGGGCTCGGACTTTTTATCAGTAGAAATATCATTAAAAGCCACGGTGGGGAAATTAAAATAGAATCGGAGGAAGGCAAGGGGACTACGGTTTATTTCACCCTGCCATTATTAGAAAAATTAATACCAGAGAAACCCGAAGCTTTTGAAGAATTTATCACCGGAGGTTAGGGAAGGCGAGGGATTAAGCTATAAAATTCCAGCTTTTCCAGTATTTTTTGGGCCGCGTCGCGGTCGTATCCGCTAAAGCTGCAACCTTCAAGAGAGAAATCAATCGGAACGTCTTTTTTTATTTCAGCCAATTCCTTGCTTAAAAAGGCCTGCTCTTTATTTTGCGCCAATTTTTCTCTGATTTTCGAAGTGATCAGGGCTAAATTGTCATATATCGTCTCTAACGCGCCAAACTCCAAAATTAAACTCGTCGCGGTCTTTTCCCCCACTCCCGGCACGCCCGGGATATTATCCGATTGATCGCCCCTTAATGCCCTTAAGTCCAAAAGCTGTTCCGGTTTTAATCCCAAATATTTTTCTTTGACTAAATTCTCGTCGTATAAAACGGTATCTTTCACCCCTTTTCTAAGGTTGTAAACTTTAACATGGGAATTAATCAATTGAAAATTATCCGTATCGCCGCTCAAAATGACGGTTTCTATACCAGCATTGGAAACCGATTCGGCGATCGTGCCAATGAGATCATCCGCTTCGAAGCCCTCTTTTTCAAAAACCTGCACTCCGAAAGCCCCCAACACTTCTTTTGTTTTTGGAATTTGATTATACAGCTCGGGTGGAGCTTTCACTCTTTTGGCCTTATATTCCTTGTATTTTTCGTGGCGAAAAGTCGGCGCCGGAAAATCAAAACAGGCGACGATATAATCGGGCTTAAATTCTTTAATGGCTTTAAAAAATACCAGTAAAAATCCGTAAACGGCATTCACCATCTCTCCCGATTTGGTAGTCAATGGCGGCAAGGCATGAAACGCCCGATGGATAACCGAGTTGCTGTCAATAATAATTATCCGTTTTTTATCTTCCATTAACTTATTGTATCACGATTTGGCGGGTTTTGGCGTTGATAAATTGGAAATTTATCCAGATGGTATTTTTGGGCATGATTTTTTTGACGCGGTCGGCCCATTCAACGGCCACGATATTTTTTGGGTCGGCAATGATTTTTTTAAAATCTAGACCTAAAAGCTCTTTCGAGCTTGCAATACGATAGCAATCGAGGTGATAAAAGTTTTGTATTTTGTATCTGGTATCTTGTATTTCGTATCTCTTCATAATAACGAAGGTTGGGCTCAAAATTCTCTCGTCTGTTTCCAGCCCTTTGGCAAATCCTTGTAAAAATGTCGTTTTGCCTCCGCCCAAGTCTCCAACTAGGCCTAAAACCTTAGCTCTTATCCGAGTCTTTTCTTTTAAAATATCTTTTGCCATTTTTTCTCCCAATTTTTGAGTTTGGCGGAACGAGGTTGTTAAAAAAGTTGTTGACATTTGCGGTCGATTAAGCTAGTTTTAAGTAATTCTTATGGACGCAGTAAATTTAGCAAAAAATATTATCGAGAAATCACAAAATATTCTGATATCCACGTCTCCGGAACTTCAAGGCGACAATCTAGGATCGACTCTGGCGCTTTTTTATACTTTAAAGAAATTAGGGAAAAATGTAAACGTACGGATCGGCGATGTCCCGGAAAAATTTAAGTTTCTCGCGAACAACTACCTTCCGTCAGTCGGAAACTTTGTAATTTCCGTCAACACCGAGGGAAAGGAAATCTCGCAAATGCGCTATGAGAAGAACGGCAAAGATTTAAAAATCTACCTGGCGCTGAACAAGGGCCAAGTGAGCAGAGACGATGTTTCTTTCGCGCCTTCCGCGACCCAAGAATCATCCGTATCCGACTATGATCTTTTGATCACCATAGGGAACCAATCACTAGAAAGCGTCCCTCAAAATCTCTGGACGCTGCCCATGCTAAATATCGACAACCAGCCCCGGAATGAAAATTTCGGCGAAGTGAACTTAATAGAAATGACTTCTTCTTTGGCGGAAATCGCGACCGGATTGATTAAATCCATAGGAAACGGCGATCTGTTCGATAAAGAGATATCAACTTGCTTGCTGGCCGGCGTTATTTGGTCTTCTCAAAATTTCAGAAATCCGAAAACCAGGCCCAAGACCTTTGAGACTTCCGCTTTTTTAATCGAGAAGGGCGCGAACCACCAGGAAATAATCCAGCGCCTCTATAAACAAAAAAATATTTCTCAAATAAAACTCCTGGGCAAAACATTGGAAAACTTGAGCTTCTGCGAACCGAAGGAAATTTATTCCGCCAATATCAAAGAAAGCGATTTTAAGGAGTGCCAAGCAAGCTCCAAAGATCTATCCTTTGTTTTAGAGGAATTAAAATTTCATTTTCGGCATCTTCCCAATTTATTGATTCTCTGGGAAAGCCACGCTTCCCCGCCCATAACCAAGGGTATTTTTTACTCGCCGAATCAGAATTTAACGGAAAAAATTATAGAAAACTTTGAAAGCAATTCCAATGGCGCGGGCGCAATATTTTTAGTAAGAGAAACCGACCTAAATATCGCCAGAGAAAAAGTATTAAATATTTTGTAAAAAACCCGAAAAAATGACGGACATTACCGGCCAAATCACTATCTCTTCCGCCAGGTTTTCCGAAATAAAAAAACTATCGGAAAGTTTGGCTGAATTTAAAAAAGCGGTGGAGCAGTCTCTGCTGGAAAAAGCGACTCAGCTGATAGAATTGGTTTTTGCCGGTTCCTTGAACTTGAACGCTTCCGATATTCATTTCGAACCGGAGGAAGAAAAAACAAGAATGAGATTAAGAATAGACGGCATGCTCCAGGACGTGGCCTCAATCGATAAGCAGGTTTATGAGGCCTTGCTCTCGAGAATCAAACTTCTTTCGGGACTGAAATTAAACATAAGCGACCGGCCGCAAGACGGCAGATTTTCAATTAACATTGATGCCTCGTCGATAGAAATTAGGTCTTCCACCTTGCCTGCGGAAAAAGGAGAGGCGGCGGTTTTAAG
>JACOYG010000047.1 GCA_016181985.1 Candidatus Nealsoniibacteriota bacterium | reverse complement strand
TTCCTGATAAAGAGAAATTGCTTTTTTCAATTGTTCTTTTCCAACTTTAGGCAAATATGGCTGACAAAGCTCGGCCAGCTCATCAAGCGATTTTTGACGGATATAAACGCCGTTTATATAGTCCAATCTTTGTATATTGAATATCGCCCCGCCCTTTTGGATTTTTTCAACAGAAAAATCATTTATTAGTTCATCTATTGAATAAATTTCTTTCTCTCCGCCGGGATTCCAGCCCATGAAAGCCATAAAATTAATCATGGCTTCGGGCAAGTAGCCTTCTTTTATATATTCGGCCACCGAAGTAGAACCATGCCGTTTGCTCATTTTGCTGCGATCGGACCCCAAGATTAACGGCAGATGGCCGTATTTTGGCGTAGAAAAATTCAGCGCCTCCTGCAAAAGTATCTGTTTTGGCGTGTTTGAAATATGATCTTCTCCCCTAATGACATGGGAAATTTTCATCTCAAAGTCGTCGATAACTACGGCAAAATTATAAAGAGGCGTAGCTAAGTCTTTAGCAATAGAGAAGTCCCCTATCAAAGAAGAATCAAACTCCACTTCTCCCCTGATCAAATCATTGAATTTAACTTTTTTAGACGGCGACTTGAATCTGATGATTGATTTTTTACCTTCGGCTAAATTTTTCTTAATTTCTTCTTCGGAAAGATTTCGGCATTTGCCGCTGTAGATTTGCGGCAATCCCCCGCTCACTTGTTCTTGCCTTTCTTTTTCCAATTCTTCCTCCGTGCAAAAACAGCGGTATGCCTTGCCTTCATTTAATAATTTCTCCAAGTATTTGGCGTAAGTTTCAATTCTTTCGGATTGGCGGTAAAATTCATCCCATTCAATACCGAGCCACGTTAAATTTTCTATAATATCTTCTTCAAATTTTTTATCCGATCTCTCCAAATCCGTGTCTTCTATTCGTAAAATAAATTTTCCTCCGATATGCTTGGCAAAAAGGTAATTAAAAAGCGCGGACCTGGCAGTTCCGATATGCAAATACCCCGTCGGCGATGGAGCGATTCTCACCCTAACTTGTTTGAGTTCGTTTGGCATAATCTATATTCTTAATTTAACACAACTTTTTCAAACAAAAAAGGGACCGACATTTTTTGTCAGCCCCTTTTATTATTTTATGTTATTTATGCAAGTATGATGACTGGAATATTATAAGCCACACTAATCCCGCCGTTAAGCCGATATAGAGCATAAACCATTTGATGCGAATTGATACCGGTATTTTTTCGGCCATATTAACATCTTCATCTTTGATCAAACCCTTAGAGCGAACCCAAAGGAAAAAATTTATTAGCGTTGCAATTGCCATATCTGCTATATTTGCCCACATTGGCTGGTCGGCCAAATCCAAAAAACATTAGAATCATCATGGTAATTTGCAGTATTGCGCCAAGATAGAATCTGAATTTCGGTTTTAACTTTATATCTTCAAGCACCAGTATCCAGATTAAAAGAATAAACGGTTCTTGGAGATATATCGTAAAAACGAAAAGAACAGCAAAACCGACATATTTAAACCATCCGCCGATAACCTGAGTTATCCGTCCGCCATCAATCGGGCGGATCGGAAGAAGATTGAAAATATTCAGAAAAACGGCGAAATAACTTACATGAAGCATCGTTTCTGAAAGTGTCGACGATTTATCCGGCATCAACCACCAGAAAATAAACAGAATAGCCGCGGAAAGTCCCCCCAATAAAGGACCGCCGTAACCGCAAAAAGCCTCTTCTCGCTTATTTTTAAATGGAGGAGAAAATATTATGGCTCCTAGCATTGGTATGAATACGGGTAAAGATGTCTTCATCCCTTTTATCTTCATGGCAATAATATGCCCCAATTCGTGAATAAAAAGCATCGTCACTAAGCCGATAGAAAACCAAGGGCCAAGAAAAAAGGCGTACACTAAAGCAGATAACGACATTGTGGAAAACATGGTCAGAAACTTGGTAAACTTTAAAAGTTTAACCGCCTTAAGCAGTTTCGTCAATTTCAGTAATTTTATTCCTATAATAAAATACCTTGGAAATTTTCCGAATATTTTTTTCACTTATTTTTCTCCTTCTTTTGTTTTTAATGTGCCTCATCTTTAAAACTATAAATGTTAGCATGATAAATAAAATTCGTCAATTCAATCAAATAAAAAAGGGGCCGACATTTTTTTGCCAGCCCCTTTTATTATTTAATTTATTCCGCTGAAACGCGCTGGGTGACGCTTCTCACGCGATAGCGCAAGGCCACGCTTGGGCTCAACACCATTTGGTTCCATTCAATTCTGCCGCCCGGAGCTTTCCAGCCCTGCTTCCAAGTTCGGCCTTCCATCCAAGAAGCTACTTGTCGATTGCCAAAAAGGAAATAAGCGGCTTCGTTGGCTCTGACCCCAAATTGAACCCATGGCTTCAGAGTATAAGTAAGGTGTTTTTGCCGCCGATATGCATAGCTCAATCCTTCCCGCGTATTTGGGGCAGGATTATAACTCCCGCTAAATTGCGGTATATCGAGGACCATCTCCAGCGTGCTCACGCTGATTGGCACCGTCTCTCCCTCGGATTCCGTCGGAGAATAAACCGGCCCTTCTACTATCGGCAGCGAAATTCCCATCGCCTCAAGACGCTTCATTTCGGAGCGATAGAATCCGGCCTCATCATCAATCCGGAGAATGAGCATTTTCTTTAAAAGATGCTGGGAGCTGAAAATGCTCTGCCAGCGGTTCGGGTGGACATAATTCTTGAAATATACCGTATTCCCGGTCCACAGGCCTTTTTCAGAAAGAAATATGTTTTCTTCGGCGCTGGGATCAAAAACAATGCGATCCCAACCGTGATACCAATGGCCGTCGCAATCAACGACCATGTAATTCCGATAAGCGCCGATCTCTTCCTCTTCTGTGCGCAAATCTTTCTTCACGATAGTCTTATCGTGAATCCGCACAGAAAACGAAAAAACTTCTTTATTGGATATTACGCCGGTAACCGGGCCGAATTGGTTATGGTCGATTTTTCGCTCATTTGCTTTAACAACGATCTTCCGGCGATTACGGTAATGCGGTATCTCAATAACCGCTCTCCTTGCCGCTATCGGCATCAGAAACGACAGCAGGTCCAAATCGGTGCATCGAAAATTTCCATTTTGGTCAAGAGCCGGCGTGGGATTTCTTCCCTCCCAGCTCATTACCGACTGGCCAACTATGGCGCCAACGAAATCCCCATCAATCAACTGGCCGCGATCCATGATCATTTGCGCGTACGGGTTAGTTAAACGAACAACTCCACGCACGCTATCTGCGATCAGTATTGGGGGCCTCCCCCCGAATTTCAGTCCTTCCAATTTTTAGTCCTCCCTTTCTTTTTTCTTTCGTTGCGTCTTTATTCACAACTGCACCATCGTATCATCACTCTTACAATCTGTCAATTTATTTCTTGTAATAGTTCATTATATATTCGGCGATCAAGAGGCCGGAATCGGGCTTGGCAAAAGATTTGGCGGCTTTGGACATTTTTTCCAATTCGCCCGGAACCGCAAAAATATATTTTATTTTTTCCAACAAAAAGTGCGGAGTCAGATTGGCCTCTTCGATCACTAAAGTCGCTCCCTTGGAACCCTCGGCATAAGCGTAGGCATTTTTTGCCTGGTGATCTTGGGCGGCTAACGCCAGGGGAACTAAAACGCTCGGTTTGCCCAAGGCCGCAATTTCAAAAATACTGCCCGATCCCGCGCGGCTTAAAATAAGATCCGAGGCGGCATAGGCCTCTCTTAGCTCTATTTCTTTAAGAAATCCGACCGGATGATAAAATCTTTCCAGTTCCGGGGTTATCACCACCTTGGATTCATTCCTCACTTCTTCAAAATTTTTCTCGCCGGTTTGATGAATCAGCTCAAATTCGGATAAAATCTGGGGAAGGATCTCCAAAATAGTATCATTTATTTTTTGAGCTCCCTGGGAGCCGCCCATTATCAAGATAACCGGCTTTTCTTCGGTCAAATTAAATAATTTTTGAGCTCCTTCTTTTGATCCTCCGAGAAGTTCTATCCTAACAGGATTGCCGATAGAGACCATCTTTTTTTCTGAAAAATATTCTGTTTGAGATACAGGAAAAGAAACAAAAATTTTTGAGACCAGTTTGCTTAATAATTTATTAGCCAATCCCGGAACAACATCGGATTCGTGAAGTAAAATCGGAACCTGCAGAAACCAACCGCTAAAAACCGACGGCAGGGAACCGTATCCTCCCTTGCTGAAGATGAGGTCGGGAGCCGTAAAAAAAACATAGAAAAAAGATTGTAAAAAACCTGCGGGAATTTTAAATAAAATATCGAAGATATTTTGCGTAATGCTTTTCCAGTTAGCGTATCTTCTTATTTTCCCCGCTAAAATAGTTTTTATTTCAACATCTTCCTGGGAAAGCAAAATTGAGCCGAATTCGTCTTTCGGCCCGACGTAGTAAAATTTCCAATCCAAACCAAGGCGCCGCAATTCCCTGGCGACAGCAATAATGGGAAATATGTGTCCGGCGGTTCCTCCGCCGGTAAAAAGTATTTTCATGCTTGCGAATGTTTTGAAATATTTAATAATATTCCTATTCCGATCAGCTCCGCAACTGCGGCTGAACCGCCGTAACTGATAAATGGCAAGGGAATCCCCGTGAGGGGCAGAATGCCTATCGTAGCTCCAATATTAATAAAGGCCTGAATGGTTATCCAAAAGGTTATTCCCAAGGAAGCAAGCTTATAAAAATTATCTCTAGCCACTTTTACTACTTTAAATCCTCTCCAGGCAAAAATTAAAAATAAAGCAATGACAACCAAGCCGCCGATAAAACCCGCTTCTTCAGAAAAAATCGCGAAAATCGAATCCGACATCGGCTCGGGCAAAAATCCTAGTTTCTGAAGGCTCATGCCCAACCCCTTCCCCAATATTCCTCCGGAACCAATAGCAATCAGCGCTTGTTTTATTTGATAGCCGGTTTCCATCGGGTTGATGGCGGGATTCAAAAATACCCTAATTCTCTCTAATCTATAGGGCTCGATTTTTATCAAGAAAGCAAGCATACTCAATCCGCCGGCAATAATACCCAGCGTATGTTTTACGGGCGTGCCCGACATAAAATAAATTAAAATTCCCGATGTTATGATAATTCCCAAAGTGCTCACATCTTTCTGCAGAGCCAAGAAAAGGGTGACTAATCCGGCGATAGTTAAAAAACCTGCCAAAGTTTTAGAGAAATTCTTTCTGTGCTTTTCTTTTAAGGAGGGCAGCCAATTGGCCAGGTAAAGAATAAAAGTCAATTTCAAAAATTCCGAAGGCTGCAGCGAGGTAAAACCCAAGTTGATCCATCTTGCCGCTCCTCCGTGTTGAATGCCCACCCCCGGCAAAAAAACTAAGGCCATTAAAAATAGATTAGCCATCAAAAGCATCGCGGACAATTTCTTCCATATAGCCAGAGAAAACTTATAAGCCATGAATCCCAAAAAAATTCCCGGAAGCATTCCAAATAGGAGATAACGCAATAAATAAAAGTTCGGCGAACCGAATTTGTCTTGAGAAATAGGCGCGGAAACGCTGGCTAAAATAACTATGCCCAAAAGAATCAAAATCACTACTACTGAAGATAAAATATAATCCGGGTGGCCTTTCCTTGCTTGATTCATAGTTTTATTTTACCCTGCGCCATGCTTTTTAACAAATTTCTTAAAGGCATCTCCCCTTTCGGCATAATCTTTAAAAATTCCGAAACTCGGCGAAGCCGGTGACATCAGGCATATTTTTCCCTTATCGGTATGATTATAAGCCAACTTTACCGCTTTTTCCATACTGTTAACAAAATAAAACTTAACCGAGTTAAGTTCGAACTTAACTCGGTTAAGTTTTCGAAGTTCTTGCCAAATGCGTTTGCCGGTAGTCGGAAATAGAATAAATGTCTTAATTTTGCTTTCGGACAGTCTTTTAGCCAATTTTTTAAAGCTCATTCCCCTATCATAGCCGCCCAAGATCATAGTTTGCACGCTTTCTCCGAAAAAATCCAGCGCCTCGATTGCAGGTTCCGTTACGGTTGATAAAGAATCATTATAAAACTTAATTCCCTTAAATTTGCCCACGTACTCCAGCCTGTGCGGCAAAAATTTTAATTTCTTGGGCATGGGTAATCTAAAAATTTTAGCCACTGCCTCGGCCGCGGCCCGGTCTAACTCGTAATATTTGCCTTGTATCGGGATTTTTTTAGCTCTGGATTTTTGAGCAATTTTTACAACTAACGGATCTTTGCAATTATAAATTAAATAATCATTTTTGGTCTGGTATTTGGCAATATTAGCTTTAGCAGAGGCATACTCTTTAAAACTTTTATAATAATCCAAATGTTCCGGATATATATTCAAAAGCACGGCAATATGAGGCGATTGCTTTAAATTATAAAGCTGGTGTGCCGATAATTCGTAAACAAAAATATCGTTCTTTTTGGCTTTTAGTAAGGACATTAAAACCGGCTTTCCGATGTTTCCTACCAAATGAGCTTTCAACCCCCCGTTTTTTAATACCTGATATATCCAATAAGAAGTCGTGCTCTTCCCTTTAGTGCCAGTCACGCCGATAATCGTCCCGGGACAATTCTCAAAAAATATATCCGTCTGCGTCGTAATCTTGCGGAGACCCGTTCTCCGCAAAACTTTAAACGGGATGCCGGGGGATTTTATGACTATATCGTAATCTTTCAGGGCCCCTAGATAATCTCTTCCAAAATGCCGTTTCGTGTTTGAAAATTTAAAATTGGAAATTGAAAATTCTTTTTGATCCGCTATCCCTAAGATTTTTCTAGGAAATAACTTCTTTAGGAACAAAAAGCTATCCTGGCCCTCTCGGCCAAAACCTAAAATTAATATTTTTTTATTTTTTAACTCATTAATTTTCATATTGATCCCAAAAGATACGGCACCTTGCCGGATTTCTTGGCCTTTTCAAGACTCAATTTAAAGGCTTTTTTGCTTTCTTTATATGTGCCGACGCATTCGAAGGGCTTATGATTTCCCTTTTTTATTAAAGATTTCATTATTGGCAATAATTTTTTATTCTCAAATATATCTTTTTGAAAAATCGTATCAAGCTCTTTTTTATTTAAATACGGGTATAGGGCCATATAAACAAATAAGCATTTGGGGCAATTTCCGCACCACCTTGCCCGCCGAAGCATTGGCGAAGGCGGGGCGATTATTCTGAAAGCCGCATTACAACTGGAAAAGACCGGAAAATACTTAGGATATTTTGAAAACATTTTAGAAATTTCCAATTCTCCGTAATTTCTCAAATAACTGAAATAGTTTATATTTTTGACCAAATATTTTTTAGCGTAGCTTTTAAACATCTTTT
>JACOYG010000046.1 GCA_016181985.1 Candidatus Nealsoniibacteriota bacterium | reverse complement strand
GAGCTCTTTCTTAGCAGAAATTAAATATCTTTTTATTTGATAATAATCGTCTCTGGTAATCATGTTTTTAGCTTTGATCTCGAGGATTATTTTGTCATCTATAATGAAATCGGTAATATTGCGTCGGTTTTGTTCGCCCTCAAAAGATAATGGCAATTCACTTTCTCTTGTATAGTCAATGCTATTCGCTTTAAATATATTTTCGAGGGCATCGCCATATTGCTTTTCACCCAGAAATGATCCCAATTTATTGTGTACCTTGAAGCATAAACCACATACGAGATAGGATAGATCTGGATATAAAATTTTATCTCTTTGTCTTATTACGGGCATAAATATATAATCCGAATACTACGAATGTTCCTCTATTGCGTTATTTGTCCTATAAGACCGCCGCCGTAAAAAAATCGGTAAACTTCTTCTCCCCGCTTGAATAACTTTTCTATTCCGGCTAGTTCGTCAATTGAGCCTTCAAAATTCGGTTCGCAAATGTATTTGTAATTATCCTTTTCCCACTCAACTTTCTTCCATATTCTCGTATCCTGCCAATTATCCACTAAGGCTTCCCTTAATATTTTATCTATTTCTTCTTCGGTCATTCCTTTAAAATTTCCGTAATAAGACATTGCCCAGATGGGTTTATCTTGATAATGAACCACTTCCACTCCCATAAAAATTCCGTTTCCGGTGTAATACAAATCCCTATAAAACAAATCACCTTCTCTATATTCTAATTGATCTGAACCACCAAAAGCCGGTTGGACTTTCCCGTCAGCGCCAGCATAAGTCTTCATCCTCGCCTTCAATAAAAATTGTAATAATTTTTCTTTTTTCATATTCGTATCATTCGAATAAAAATTCGTAGAATTCGGATTATATTAATATTAATCAAATTTATCTCCTTTATATATCCAAACTTTAATTCCGATGATTCCGTAAGTGCAAAGAGCCTCCGTGTGCGCGTAATCAATTATGGCTCTGATGGTTTGGCGGGGCATGCGGCCCTTTTTCAGCCACTCTCTCCTGGCAATTTCATTGCCGCCCAAACGGCCGGCCATTTCAATTCTGGCCCCCTTAACTTCTTTATTGGCCATGATTTTTTCCAAGGACTGCTTAATAACCCGGCGGTGAGAAACTCTTTTTTCTATTTGCTGGGCCATCCATTGGCCGGCTAAAGAAGCTGAAATCCACGGATTCCTTACTTCCCTGATTTCAATTTTCATTTCCCTCTTGCCGGATTTCAGCAAAGGAAGTTTTTTATCCAATTCTTTTTTTAAATCCTCGGCTCCCTTGCCTCCTCTGCCGATGATAAATCCCGGCCTGGCGCTATTGATAATAATGGTGACCTTATCGGCAAAACGCTCAATTTCAATATTTTGAACGCCCGATTCTTTCAATTTTTTTTCTAAAAATTTTCTAATGATAAAATCCTCTTCCAGATAATCTCGAAGTTTTTTCCAATTGAACCATCTCGATTCCCAATCGCCCACATCTCTGAGCCTAAATGATTTTGGTTGAACTTTATGCGACATAATTAAAATACCTGTCTTCTAAAAATTCTTTTCGCGCCTTTTTCTGATTTTGTTGCGCGTATTTTTGCTTCCGGCTTCAACTTCGGCTTTTCTTCCTTTTTAATCTTTTCTATTTTTTCGTCTTTTGCAACCTCTTCCTCTTTTGTTGCTTTGAGCTTTCCCGCTCCTTTTTCAATTTCCTCAAGAACTAAATTAATATGGGAAGTTTTCTTCTGAATCTCATTGGCTGAGCCTCTGGCTCTCGGCATAAATCTTTTGATTTTCGGTCCCTCATCTACGCTGATTTTTAATATGTATAAATTGGACGGATCCAGCTGAAAATTATTTTTTGCATTGGCTATGGCGGAATTTAAAAGATTTTGAATATCGAGGGCCGCTTTCTTGGTCGTAAAATTCAAAATCGTCACGGCTTCCGTCGTAGATTTTCCCCTTATCAGGTCGGCAATAAGCCTTACTTTCCTGGGAGCTATATGTAAATGGCGTAATTTTGCTGTGATCATTTTTTAACCGGTTTAGCTGCTTCGGTTTTAACGTTTTCTATTTTCGCTACTTCTTTCTCGGCCGCCGTGGCCTCCAATTCCCTCTGCATCTTTCCTCCGTGCCTGCCGAACTTGGTAGTCGGAGAAAATTCGCCAAGCTTATGGCCGACCATGTCTTCGGCTATGAATACGGCTATGTGATCTTTGCCGTTATGAATGCCGAAAGTAAAGCCGACCATCTCTGGAGTGATGGTACACGAACGGCACCAAGTTTTTATTACATTTTTGGCGCCCGATTTTAATCCTTCCATCTTTTTCAGCAATTTCTCCGATGTATATGGTCCTTTTTTTAGGCTTCTTGGCATAATTTAATTCTTTTTCTTTCTTCTTTGAAGAATAAATTTATCTGTCCATCCCCTTCTTCTTGTTTTGACTCCTCTGGCTATTTTGCCCCATGGAGTTTTAGGATATTTCAAACCGATAGGCGTTTTACCTTCGCCTCCGCCGTGCGGATGATCAACCGCGTTCATTGCGGTGCCTCTTACGGTCGGCCTAATGCCCCGATATCTCGTTCTGCCGGCTTTTCCAAGTTTTATATATTTATATTCCGGCCTGGAAACTGATCCGACGGTAGCGAAACACTCCTGAAGAATTTCCCTCACCTCTCCGGAAGGCATCTCTAATTGAACATATTTTCCCTCGCTTGCCAAGAGTCTCGCCGAAGAACCGGCGCTTTTGGCTAATTTTCCTCCCCTGCCGGGCTCGATTTCAATATTAAAAACTTGGGATCCCACTTGGATATTTTTTAATTTCATTCTATTGCCAATTTTCGACGGAGCCGATTCTTGGCAAATAACTTCGTCTCCGATTTTTAATCCCTGGGGCGCGATGACGTATCTTTTGTCGCCGTCGTCGTATTTTATTAAAGCTATAAAAGCGTTTCTGTAGGGATCGTACTCAAAAGCTGAAATACTGCCCTTGATATTAATTTTTTCCTGGCCGAAATCAATAATTCTATAAAGCCTCTTTACTCCTCCTCCCTGATGCCTTACGGTGATTCTTCCGCCCTCTCCTCTTCCCGCTTTTTCCTGAATGCGCAAAAGCAGCCTCTTTTCCGGCTCTTTCTTAGTCAATAAACTGAAATCTAATTTTGTCGCTGTATTTTTTAACATAATATTTTATCGCGGCAGGACTTCTATTTTTTGCCCTTCTTTTATTCTGACAATGGCTTTTTTATAACCGCCGCCCCAGCCCTCGGTTCTTCCCAGCCTTCTTCTTTTCGGATGTATATTAACAATATGAACGCCAATCACATCTATGCCGTAAACATCCTCAACCGCTTTTTTAATTTGAATTTTATTGCTTCCCGGAAAAACCTGGAAAACATATTGATTTTTTGCAGTTAAATCGCCGGCTTTTTCCGTAACGTGCGGTTTTTTTAAAATCCTGTAAGCTTGCCCTGAAATTTTCTTAGGTTTTGCCGGCATGGTCGAAACCGCCTCCTTTTTTATCTTAAGGGGTTTTACTTCCTGCACCTTGGGCTTCTCCTTAGCCGCAACTTTAGGGGCGGATTTCTTTTTAAATATATCCAGTAAAGCCATAATAATTAAAATTCTAAATTCGAATATCGAAATTCGAAATAATATCTAAATTTAAAAATTATAAATTCTTAATTGTTTTTGATTTTGAATTTTGGTCATTTGAATTTGTTTCGTATTTCGTGCTTCGTGCTTCGGATTTTCCAGAAAATGTCTCCTGAATCACTTTTATTGAATCTTTGGACATTAATAAATATTTGGAATTAAGCAAATCCAAAACGTTCAAATCTTTCGCCTGAACCGTTTCAATGCCGGTAAGATTTCTGGTTGATAAAATAATATTCTTATCCATCGCCGGCAAGGCAAAAAGGCATGATCCCTTAATCGGCAATTTGCTTAAAATAACTTTCATCAGCTTGGTTTTGGGACTCTCCAGATTTAACTTATCCAATAATATCAAAAAACTGTCTTTGGCCTTTTCAGACAAAACCATCAACAAAGCTTTTCTTCTCATTTGTTTGTTGATTTTTTGCTCAAAAACTCTTTCTTTGGTCGGGCCGAAGACTACTCCGCCGTGTCTCCATATTGGGGACCTTGTGGAACCGTGACGCGCGCGGCCCGTTCCTTTTTGGCGCCAAGGTTTTTTACCGCCGCCTGAAACCTCTCCCCTGCCTTTAGTATGAGCTGAAATCTGCCGGCGATTGGCCATTTGCGACACCGCCACTTGGTGCACCAAATCTAAATTCATTTTTACTCCAAAAACTTCCGCGGATAAACTCGTCTGAGAAAGTTCTGCGCCTGTTTGGTCGTAAGTTTTTATTAACATACAATTTACCCGCGTATTTCTAAAAAAGTGCCTCGATGGCCGGGTACCGCCCCGCCGATCATTAATAAATTTTTTTCTTTTTCAACTTTCACTATTTTCAAATTTTTAACGGAGACTCTTTCTCCTCCCATGCGGCCAGCGAATTTTTTTCCTTTTCTTACCCTGTCAGGCATGGAACTTCCCGTGGAACCCGGAGTCCTAAGTTCGTGCTTTGTGCCGTGAGTGACCGATAATCTTCCTTTAAATTTCCATTTTTTAACCGGACCGGCAAATCCCTTTCCTTTGGATATTCCTGAAACCTTTACTTTGTCGCCTTCCTGAAAAGCCGAAACATCAATCGTGTCTCCCAGCTTTCCTTCCAAGGCGGATCCGTTTTTGGCAGGATACTCCCTTTTTTTATTTTTGTATTCTATCTGAAGGGCTTCGTAGCCGTCTTTATCTTTTGTTTTGACTTGCGTAACGGCGCACGGTCCCGCTTCAACCAAAGTAACCGGGATCACATTCCCTTTTTCATCGAATATCTGACTCATGCCAATTTTCGCGCCTAAAATAAATTTCGACATACTATTTCATTATAATTGAAAACCCCGCCATAGCGGGGTTTTCTCCGCAACAATTTCTATGTTATTACATTTTAATTTCTATGTCAACCCCGGCCGGCAAAGTTAAGCTCATTAAAGCATCGATAACTCGCGGATTGGAATTCAAAATATCAATCAATCTTTTATGAACTCTCATTTCAAACTGCTCTCTTGCGTCTTTGTGAACAAAGCTTGACCTGTTAACGGTATATTTGTTGACTTCCGTCGGCAAAGGAACCGGTCCCAAAACTTCGGCGCCATAGCGCAAAGCGGTCTCACAAATTTCGCGAGCTGACTTGTCAATCACCTTATGATCATAAGCCCTAAGCTTAATGCGAAGCTTAGGCTTGATTCCTGTTTCAGTTTCTGCTGGTTTAACCGCTTTAACCATTATTATTTTGTTATCTTGGTAACAACGCCCGCTCCCACTGTTTTGCCGCCTTCTCTGATGGCGAATCTCTGTTGATCTTCCAAAGCTACGGGGTTTATCAATTTGATCTTCAAATTAACCGTGTCTCCCGGCATAACCATTTCGGTTCCTTCCGGTAAAACAACGTCTCCGGTAACGTCGGTAGTTCTGATATAAAATTGCGGTTTGTATCCGGAGAAAAATGGAGTATGGCGGCCGCCTTCTTCTTTGGTCAAAATATAGACCTCGCCGTCAAATTCGGTATGAGGAGTGATTGAACCTGGTTTTGCTAAAACTTGCCCCCTTTCAATGTCTTCTTTCTTTAAACCTCTTAAAAGAATGCCGACATTGTCTCCGGCTCTTCCTTCGTCTAATATTTTTTGAAACATCTCAATGCTCACGGCGGTAGTTTTTGACGTTGCCTTAACGCCAACTAATTCCACATCTTCGTTCGGTTTAATAAGGCCTCTTTCAATTCTGCCGGTAGCGACGGTTCCTCTACCTTCAATGGAAAACACGTCTTCAACCGCCATCAAGAATGGTTTGTCGGTTTGTCTGACCGGCTCGGGAATATATTCGTCTAAAGTTTTGACTAATTCCAAAATCGGTTTGCAGGCTTCGTCATCGGCCGATTTTGCGTTCAATGCTTTTAAAGCCGAACCCCTGATAATCGGAGTTTTGTCTCCGGGGAATTTGTATTTATTCAAAAGTTCCCTGACTTCCGATTCAACCAAATCAATAATTTCGGGGTCATCTACAGCATCGCATTTGTTCAAAAATACCACGATTGAGGGCAATCCCACTTGGCGCGCCAAAAGAATGTGCTCTCTTGTTTGGGGCATCGGGCCGTCCGGGGCGGAAACCACCAAAATAGCTCCGTCCATCTGAGCGGCTCCGGTGATCATGTTTTTGATATAATCGGCATGTCCCGGACAATCAATGTGGGCATAGTGCCTTTTCTCAGATTCATACTCAAGGTGAGTAATGGAAATGGTAATCCCTCTGGCTTTTTCTTCTGGAGCAGCATCAATTTCGTCAACCGATTTCTCCTTAGCCTTAAAACCCTTCAAACTCAAGACATGCAAAATTGCCGAAGTCAGAGTTGTTTTGCCGTGGTCAACGTGACCAATAGTACCTACATTAACGTGGGGCTTGCCCCTTTCAAACTTTGCTTTTTCCGCCATATGTTTTATTTATTTATTTATTATTTATTAATTATTATGTTATTAAAATAAAGGAGACTTGTCAACTATCATTATACACTATAACGGCAAATCTTCAAGCTTCAGAGGTTCGGACTCCAATTCTTTTGGCACGATCCTCTGCTCTTTTTTGATAACAGCCGGATTTATTTTTTTCTCTATCAATCTTTTCTTATAATCTTCAAAACTCGTCACGACCATCTCGGGCTTGCCATTTTCCACAATGATAAATTTTCCTCCGTCAATTTCTATTAAATTTTTTATTTCGTTTAAGTCCATGATATTGGGGATTTACTTCCGTTTTCCTTCAATTACCTCCTGAGCAACATTCTGGGACATCGGTTCGTATTTGTCAAATTCCATGGTAAAGGTTCCCCTGCCTTCGGTCATGCTTCTGAGGGTAGTGGCGTAGCCGAACATTTCCGATAAAGGAACTTTGCTGTCAATCACTTTCATGCCGAGCCTGTCGGAAGTTTCTTCAATCTTGCCTCTTCTTGAAGACAAATCTCCGATCGTATCGCCGAAAAATTGCTCCGGAACTATCACTTCCAATTTCATAATCGGCTCCAATAATACCGGCTTGGCTTTTTTGCATGCTGATTGAAAAGCCATGGCGCCGGCAATTTTAAAAGCGATTTCTGAAGAATCGACTTCGTGATAAGAACCGTCGTAAATTGCCACTTCTACGTCAACCATCGGATAGCCGGCAACCACGCCCTTGTCCAATGATTCTTTTACTCCTTTTTCCGTAGCCGGAATAAATTCTTGAGGAATGACGCCGCCTTTAATTTCGTTTAAAAATTCAAATCCCTCTCCGCGCTTCTTGGGAGCAACCCTTAACCAAACGTGGCCGTATTGTCCCTTGCCGCCTGATTGCTTAATGTATTTTCCTTCGCCTTCCGCTTCCTGGGTGATT
>JACOYG010000019.1 GCA_016181985.1 Candidatus Nealsoniibacteriota bacterium | reverse complement strand
GCCAGGAATGAATCGTTCGGGGTTCCGGCGCATTGGGAATTAGCAAAAAAAATTGTAAAACTTAAAGATCGTTATTCTCCCGAGACCTTAATTTTTGGAAATGGCGATATAAGATCGCTTGCTCAAGCGCGCCAAACGGTAAAGAAAACAGGATTGGACGGCATCATGGTTGGAAGGGGAGTTTTGCTAAACCCATGGTTTTTTTCTGAACGGACGCCCAATCTTCAAGAGAGAATGAATGCCATCATTAAACATGCCGAGATTTTTGAAAAAATAGGCAACCCCCAAAATTTTAATTCTCTTAAAAAATATTTTAAAGCGTACGCCGCGGGATTTGTCGGCGCAAGAAATCTTCGCGATCGTCTTATGAAAGCCGATAATGCAGGCGAGGTAAAGCAAATAACGAAAAAATTTTTAAATAAGTAATTTGACACTATGATTTGGCAACTGATATAATAAAATTAATGGATAAAGATTTCAGTGAAATAATTGAATATTTGGATAAGAAGTTTTCTAGCATAGACGAAAAGTTTGCCGGCATAGACGGAAAGTTTTCCAATATAGACGAAAAATTTTCTAAGATAGATCAAAAACTCATTGAATTAGATGAGGGCATGAAGGATATTAGAGAAATGATGGTTACTAAGGAAGAATTCAACGATCTCCAAACTTCAGTTGACGCTTACGCCAAGAAAGCCGATACTTATTTTCAAGAAATGGTTATGTTGGCCCATAAAGTTGATAGGCACGAGAAGTGGTTTCAGCAAATTGCCGATAAGATTGGAATAAAATTAGAATATTAAATATATTTTAATTATTTTTTGATTTATATTTTCAGGCCGCCAGGGCTTGATTTTTGTTTGGCAAGCGAATTTATGGTAAAATAAACATATGACTACGAGATTTCATTTTGAAGATATTAAAGAGTCCGATAAGCAGTTTTTGGAGAAATATTTTAATGATAAGAAAATCGGGCGTTTGAAGAAATTGCTTTTGCACGGCAATTTCGAACTGGCTAAATTTGACGTTAATGCCAAGTACCGCAAGCGCCACGATCTATTCGAGGTAATAGTCGGCTTAAATTTTGCCGGAAAAGGCTTAAGGGGCGAAGAAAAGGAGCATACTTTAACGGAAGCGTTCGACTTGGCCTTTGATCGGGTAATCAGCCAATTGCGCAAATCTGAAAGCAAATTGCACGATAAGTAGGGCAATGATATAATGTGATAATGGCTAGCGATTTTTTCGGCATCAGGGTCGGTCCAAAGAAATGTTTGGGGGTAGATATTGGCACCTCGTTTATTAAAATTGTGGAGTTGTCCCAGCACGGAAAGCGCAGAAAGCTGGACAATTACGGAGAAATGGAAGCCGTTTCTCTTTTTGACAAACCATTCAGGACTTTTGAAAAAAGCACCTTAACCGTATCCAACCCGGATGTGGTTAAATCCATCACGGCTATTTTAACGGAGGCAAAAATTGAGACTAAAGATGTTTATTTTTCGATCCCGGATTTTTCCACTTTTTTTACCGCCTTCCGCCTGCCGTCAATGTCAAAAGAAGAATTGCCTCAGGCCATTCAATATGAAGCTCGCCAGCACATACCATTGCCCCTATCTGAAGTAGTTCTTGACTGGCAAATTATCAGCCAAAAGACGATTAATCATAAGCTCAGCGATTTCAGCGTGCTCTTAGTGGCTGTGCCCAACGAGGTAATCAACCAATATCAGGAAATAGCTAAGCTTGCCAAATTGAACGTAGTCGCCTTGGAAGCGGAAGTCTTCAGCTTAGCCAGAGCTATTAACAACGGTAAAAAAGACACGGTAATGCTTATTGATCTCGGCGCAAGATCCACCACTATCAGCATCATTGATTTGGGGCTTGTGAAAATTTCTCACAGCTTTGATACCTCGGGAAATGATTTTACCAATTTAATATCCAAGGGCCTTAATCTGGAAATGGCCGAAGCTGAAAAAGTAAAAAAAGAGCAGGGTCTTTTGCGGTCAAACAACGCGTCCGTCAGGGAAGCCATTCTGCCGATGATTGACTTGATTGCAAGCGAAATAAAGAAAATATCCCAAAATTTTTATTCGCAGGAAGGCAAGAGACCGCAAAAAATTATTTTAGCGGGCGGGACGGCTCTTTTGCCGGGTTTGGCCGATTATTTTTCAGAGACCGCGGGGATACCGGCGGAAATTGCCAACCCCTTTTCCGATCTTTTTTATCCGCCCATTCTAAACGATGTTTTAAAGGAAATCGGCCCCGCTTACGCGGTAGCAGTAGGGGCGGCGATGAGAGGGCTAGAATAGTAATTTTAGCGTTTAGTGAATCAGCGTTTAGTCAACTAGACGCTAGACGCTAAGACGCTAGACGCTAATTAACTAATTATGGTTGAAATCATACCAAAAAGAATAGCCAAAGAAACGACCTTGAAAAATATTTATTTTTTCATTGCCGGTTCTTTGTTGTTAGCCGTAGTTTTCGGTTATGTGATTTTAATCAGGTCTCAAGCCGCAGCTTTATTGAAAATGCAGGACTTGGAAGCGGGCATTATTAAAATAGGCACCAGAGAAGACAGAAATATAGAAAGAAAGGTCTTTGAATCAGAAGATAAAATTAAAACTTACAAAAATTTGTCGTCTGCCAGAAATAAATCGGCCGAATTTTTCAATAATTTTGAAAGTTTAACCCATCCGCAAGTTTGGTTTTCCTCTTTTGATTTTAATCCCGCGGAAATTAAGGCCGCGGCTTCGGGCAAAACAGTTAATTTTAAAACATTGGAACAGCAAGTAGTTTTTCTAAAGAGCCAAAAAGATCTCATAAAGAGTCTGGATTTATCCAAGGTTTCCCTCGGCAAGAATGGGGAAGTTGATTTTTATTTAACCGTCAATTTTACGCCAAAGATTCTGGAAGCTTCAAAATAATATATGCCAACTCGCTTAATCATTATTGTCTTAATGTTCGCAGCCGCCCTAGTCGGCGGGTTTACTTTGGTTTTGCCGAAATATCAGGATTTTGTCTACACTCAATCGGTATTGGCGCAAAAAGAAGAAGAGCTTAATTCCAAGACCGCTTATTATTCTAAAATTCAGGAAATTTGGGGAGAATTGGAAAAATATCAGGATGTTTTGGCCAAAATAGATTCGGCCGTTCCAAACGACTTTTCCATACCGGTTTTATTCAATTATCTGCAAACCACCGCCGGAGATACCGGTTTGATTATGGAAAATTTAACTTTTGAGGGAGTTGCGGGCAATAAAGTTAAAGAAATAAGCATCCGTCTACAGCTGGCGGGGGATTACTCTTCCTTTAAGAATTTTCTCTCCGCCATTGAGAATTCAGCCAGGTTTTTTAAAGTTGGAAGCATCAATTTTTCATTTTCCAAAGGCAAGTTTATTTTTAATTTAGGAATATCAACTTACAACTACTAGCATGGCAATAACAATCACCCAAGACAGGAAAAAGCAAAGATACCTTCTTTTGGCGTTAGCTGCAATAATTTTTGCCGTGCTTTTGGTTGTTTGGCTCGGATTTTTTGGGAAAAAAGGAGGAACCCCGCAGCTTTCATCGTCGCCCGTGGCGGTTTACGCTGTCCCAAAGATAGAAATAGACTGGCAGGCGCTGGATAATCTTCGCGCCGAATCTTTGAAGCCGTTTGAAGAAATCACCCCCCTTAAGGGAGACCTAGGAAGAAAAAATCCATTTACGCCGTATTAAAATTTAATTGATTTACGAAATCCACTCAAATTTGAGAGGATTTCGTAAATCCTTAGTATGACTTTAATAGAATACTTAGTCAAACAATCAGTAATCAATAAAGAGAAGGCCGGCCAACTGGAATATGAAGTTAAAATTTCCGGCAAGAAAGAAGAGGAGATTATTTTAGAGAAAGGCATTTTAGCCGAGGCGCCTTTATTTGATTTTAAAAGTAAAAATTTGAAAATTCCCCTGAAGATGTCTATCACCGAAGATATTCCTTTGAAAATTTTAGAGTTGATTCCTTACGATTCGGCTCAGTATTATAAAATGATTTCTCTTGAGAGAAGGGACAACTTGGTGGAAGTCGGCATGGTTTATCCGGAAGATCTTAAGGCCCAAGAGGCTCTGAAATTTCTGTTTCGCCAGCATAAGCTTGATTACAATATTTTTTTAATCACTCCGACCGTTTTTGAGAATCTTTCTAAACAATACAAGTCCCTTAAAAAAGAGGTAACCAAGGCCTTGGAAGAATTGGAGGTGGAGATGGGAACGGGAGAAGCCGGAAATATTCCGGTGGGAAAAGAAGAATTTCAAAGAATGGCCGAAGAAGCCCCCGTGACAAAAATGGTGGCGGTTATTTTAAGGCATGCCGTAGAAGGCAAGGCTTCCGATATTCATATTGAACCAACCAAGAAAGATCTGAAAATAAGATTTCGGCTGGACGGAATTTTACATGCCAGTCTTTTTCTGCCGCTTAAAATCCATCCCGCCATAGCGGCCAGGATTAAAATTTTATCTAATTTGAAAATAGACGAAACAAGGCTTCCTCAAGACGGGAGGTTTGGCATCACCGTCGGCGAAAAGAATGTTGATTTCAGGGTTTCCACTTTTCCCACGGCTCTGGGAGAAAAGGTTGTTTTGAGAGTTTTGGATCCGCAGGAAAGTTCCCTGTCTTTTGAAGCGCTGGGCCTGGAAAGAAGAAATTTTGAAATTCTCAAAAAAGCCATCGCCAAACCTTACGGCATGATTTTGGTCACCGGGCCGACCGGATCCGGCAAGACAACGACCCTGTATGCCGTTTTACATATTTTAAATCAGGAGGGTGTTAATATCATCACCTTAGAAGACCCCATAGAGTATTTCATAGAAGGCGTTAATCAGTCGCAGGTGAAACAGGAAATCGGCTACACCTTTTCAACCGGCCTCAGGCATATACTTAGGCAAGACCCCGATATAATAATGGTGGGAGAGATCAGAGACCAGGAAACGGCCGTTTTAGCCGCTCAGGCGTCATTAACCGGCCACCTCGTCTTATCAACTTTACATACCAACAATGCTTTGGGCGTCATACCAAGATTAATCGACTTGGGAGTGGCTCCTTTCTTGCTGCCGCCAAGTTTAAGCGTTTGCATCGCTCAAAGGCTGGTGAGAAAGCTTTGCCAGCACTGCAAGAAAGCGACATCGCCCAATCCGAAAATAAAAGAAATGATTGCCGGAGAATTGGAAAATCTGCCTCCTTTGATGAAGAAAGAAGCCGCGGCCTTGGCTAAATTCCTTAAAGTTTATGAGCCGGTTGGCTGCAAGAAGTGCAATTCCGAAGGATATTCGGGCAGGATCGGCCTTTACGAAATTTTGGAAATGACCCCCGAGTTGTCGGAAATAGTTTTAAAAGAACCCACCGAACCGAGAATAAAAGAAGAGGCCTTCAGGCAGGGGATGATAACAATGAAGCAAGATGGTATATTAAAAGCGCTGGAAGGCGTTACTTCCATAGAAGAAGTTTTAAGAGCCGCCGAAGAAAAATAATTATAAAAAAACATGAATTCCAATCCAAACAATTATCTTAAAGAATTATTGGAGCTCACTCGCAAAGCTCAGGCTTCCGATTTGCATTTATCGTCAGGGTATCTTCCAGTTTTAAGAATTGACGGCAACTTAACCACTTTAGTTAAGGAAAAGGTTCTTTCCCGGGAAGATATGGAAAATTTGGCCCAATCTCTGATGAAGGACGGCTTATATCCCAGATTTTTGGAAGAAAAAGAGATTGATTTTTCTTATAATTTTGACGATAAGGCAAGATTCAGGATTAACGCTTTTTTCCAAAGAGGAAAAATTTCTCTCTCTCTCAGATTGATTCCGACTAAAATCAGAAGTATTGAAGAGTTGGGCCTTCCCCCGATTTTGCATGATTTTGCCATGGCCCAGCAGGGTTTTGTTTTGGTAACCGGCCCGTCGGGTCAGGGCAAGTCCACGACCTTGGCCGCCTTGATTGACGAGGTTAATCATCAAAGAGCGGACCATATAATAACCATCGAGGACCCCATTGAATACATTTTTGAAAACGACAGGGCGATTATTGACCAGAGAGAAGTTTATCAGGATACTTTGAGTTTTGCCAAAGCCTTAAAATCAACTTTTCGTCAGGATCCCGATGTCATCATGGTTGGCGAAATGAGGGACCCCGAAACAATATCTACGGCCATTACGGCGGCTGAAACGGGACATTTGGTTTTTGCCACCCTGCATACGAATTCTGCCAGCCAAACCATTCATCGGATTGTCGACTCTTTCCCGCCGGAACAGCAAAATCAAATCAGATCTCAATTATCCGCCTCTCTTTTGGGCGTTATCTCCCAGAGATTGATTCCAAGAATTAAAGGGGGACTTATACCGGCTTGCGAGATTATGCTTTCAAACCCGGCGGTTGCCAACCTGATTAGGGAGGGAAAAACTCACGAGCTTCCCTTAATTATCGAAACTTCCGCCGAAATGGGCATGGTCTCCCTGAATCGTTCTTTGGCCTTTTTGGTAAGAGCCAAAGAAATTTCTCTCGAGGACGCTATACGCCATTCTGCAAATTCTTCGGAACTAAAGACCCTTATTAAGCAATGATAATCAACGATATTCGCTGATTTATGAAATTTAACTATCAGGCCAGAACCAAGACTGGTGAAGCGCAAAGCGGCGTTCTCGACGCTTCTTCCAGGGAAGCCGCCCTGGATCTTTTGCAAAGGTATCAGCTTTTTGTCACCGCCTTGGAGGAGGCCGAGGCGAAGCCTTTTTATACCAAGAAAATTAAGCTGTTCGGCAGAGTTTCCGCGAAAGAATTAGTTGCTTTCTCCAGGCAGCTGTCTTTAATGTTTAAGGCCAAGATACCCTTGACGCAATCTTTGAAAACTTTGGCGGAGCAGGCGAAGAATCAGGAATTTAAAGAAAAAATCTTAATGATTTCTGATGAAATAGAGGGCGGAGCTCCTTTCTCGCAGGCCTTGAGCCGTTTTCCAAAGCTTTTTTCTCCCTTTTTTATCAATATGGTCAAATCAGGCGAAGCTTCCGGAACTCTTTCTGGAAGCTTGGATTTTTTGGCCGATCATTTAGAGAGAGAATACCATCTTTTTTCCAAACTAAAGGGGGCCTTGGTTTATCCCGCCTTGATTCTTATCGTATCCCTGGGAGTTCTTTTAATGATGATGTTTTTTGTTATTCCTAATTTGGCCAGAGTCCTCACCGAAACCGGCCAAGCCCTGCCTCTGCCGACAAGAATTGTTATCGGCTTATCTGACTTTTTAAGGCAGCGCGGCTGGATTTTGCTTATATTGATCGCGATAGCTTCATTTTTCGCTTCCCGCTATTTTGGCACTGCCGCCGGCCGCAAACTTAGGGACAAAATTACTTTGCGCATTCCTTTGATTAAAACATTTTTGAAAATGATTCTTGTTTCGCGTTTTGCCGAGAATCTTTCGACGCTGATTGCCGGGGGGTTGCCCATTACTCAGTCGCTTGAAATTACCGCCGATGTCGTCGGCAATTCAGTTTACA
>JACOYG010000018.1 GCA_016181985.1 Candidatus Nealsoniibacteriota bacterium | reverse complement strand
GCTGAACAGCCGACCGCGCAAAAGACTTAATTTTTTAACGCCTTATGAAGTATTTAATCAAAGAACGGAATGTTGCACTTTGGAATAGAACTTACGAAAATCGATTTGACAAAAATTTTATTCAGGTGTATAATAATTACAAAATTATAAGGAGGGAAGAATGCCAGGAAACCAACAGATTTACAGAGATGGTTGTCCTCAGGTCTATTGTGCCGATTGTTTACACTATGGGAACGCCAATACATTCCCTGGGGATGATGAAATGGATATTGTCCAGTGTCCTGACTGCGGCGGGGAGCGAGTTTTCGCTCTTACACAAGCAAAAAAAGACGAAATCGATGACACATCAGGATTCCTCGATGATTGGTCGCCGCTCGAGGAGCTCGAACAGCTAAACGATCATTTCGAAAACTAACAAGAAGGGCCCTTCAGCTAATACTGGAGAGGCCCTTTTATTTTTGGGTTGACTTGAAAAACTATTTTCGTCTTGCTTCTAGCAGGCCGACCCGTTTTTCCAGAATGACAAACTCTTCACGGGAAACCTTTTGCTTTAGATCGTTTTTGATGATTTCAATATCAAGTTTAATAACGCCAATGTCATCTCGTACCTTATCCACATCTTCCCGAATCGCAGTAATTTGCTCGGTGTTTGCAGCTACTTGTTCGGAAACGATTTTAACCTCATCTTTAAAGCTTTCCGTTAGAACGCCCATATGCCGTTTTACATCCTGATTATATTTTTTTAGAATTTTGTCCACATTTTTAATCATATATATAGTTTATCAGTTTAAAATACAGTGTCAATAAAAGTAAAAGATTGTTTTTTGTCTCCTAAATTTTCATCCAGCTTCTCATCATATGAAGAGTTACGGGATTTTTTGAATTAAAGACCACTTGCGTTGAGTTGACAGGGGGACTAATAATCGGCTATCATGGAAATGATATAAAATTATGTGTGGAATAGTCGGTTATTTGGGCAAACAAAAAGCTACGCCGATTTTGATGACCGGATTGCAAAGAGAAAGCTACCGGGGATATGATTCCTCGGGTCTTATTGTTGTTGAAAAAGGCAAAACCGTTTGCTTAAAAGCCGTCGGCAAATTGGACAAATTGGAAGCTAAGCTTAAAAATTGCAATTCTTTGACAGGCACTTTGGGTTTGGGCCACGTAAGGTGGGCAACCCACGGCGGAGTTACCGAAGCCAATGCTCACCCTCATTCCGATTGCAAGGGCAATATTTGGCTGGTTCACAACGGCATTATTGAAAATTATAGAGAATTAAAACATGATCTTCAGCAAGAAGGCCACATTTTCGGCTCCGAAACCGACACCGAAGTAGTGGCCCATTTGGTTGAGAAATTTTTTCATAAAAATTTAGAAGAGGCCGTAAGAAAGGCATTGAAAATGCTTAGAGGAGCTTACGCTTTGGCGATTATTGCTAAAGACGATCCGGGTAAAATCGTGGTGGCCAGGCTTTCCAGCCCCTTGCTGATCGGCATCAGCGGCAAAAAAGAATATTTCGTCGCTTCCGACGCCAATGCCATAGCTCCTTACGCTAAGAAGGTGGTTAATCTTGATGATAATGAAATAGCAGTTATTACCCCGAATGACTTGATGATTTTAAAAGAAAAACAACCCGAAACCTTGGAGCTAGAATCAGGAGATGCTCAGAAAAAAGGTTTCTCTCATTTTATGCTTAAAGAAATCATGGAACAGCCCGATAGCATCGATAGCGCTTTAAAGGGGAGAATCTTAGCTAGTGCCGGGGCGGCCAGGCTCGGCGGACTGGAATCGGTTAAAGAAAAATTACGCGAAATAGATAAGATCGATATTATCTCATGCGGCACAGCTTATCATGCAGGCATGATTGGCGAGTACATGCTTGAAGAATACGCCGGCATTCCGACCGATGTTGATTTGGCTTCGGAGTTTCGTTACCGAAAACCGATTCTTGATAAGAAAACCGCGGTTTTGGCGGTTTCTCAATCGGGAGAAACTGCCGATACCTTAGCCGCAATTAAGGAAGCCAAAAGAAAGGGATCATTAACCTTAGGCATTATTAATACCGTCAGTTCATCCATAGCTAGAGAAACCGATGCCGGCGTTTACAATAGGGCGGGAGCTGAAATCGGAGTCGCGTCCACCAAATCTTTCACTTCTCAATTGGCAACCTTAGCTCTTTTAACTTTATATCTTGGCAGGCAAAGGGATCTTTCGGTGGTTGTCGGGCAAAGAATCGCTAAGGAACTTCAAAAGTTGCCCGGCTTAATAAAAACGACCCTAACCCTAGACGGCCAAATTAAAAAGATGGCGGAAAAATACAAAGATTACAATAACTTTTTATTTCTCGGCAGAAAGTATAATTATCCTATTGCCTTGGAAGGCGCTTTGAAATTAAAAGAAATAGCTTATGTCCATGCCGAAGGCCTGGGAGCCGGCGAAATCAAGCACGGCCCGATAGCTTTAATTGATGAAAATTTCCCGGTATTTGTTATTGCCCCAACGGATTCGGTATACGAGAAAATGTTATCCAATATTGAGGAAATAAAAGCCCGCAACGGTAAAATTATCGTTGTTGCCACCGAAGGCAACGAAGAAATCAAGAATCTGTCCGAAGACGTAATTTATATTCCCAAAACCCTGGAAATGCTTACACCGATTTTGAGCGTTATTCCCACGCAGTTTTTCGCTTACTACATGGGCGTTTTACGCGGCTGCGATGTAGACAAGCCGCGCAATCTCGCCAAAAGCGTTACCGTTGAGTAAGTGTGCACTACCCGGCAGTGCACACTTTTATTTTTCTGGACTATTTTGGGGATCTATGCTAAGGTGCATTTGAAAGAGAGGATAAAATATATATGCCGCATTACTGCAAATATTTCATAGCTCACTGCATCGATTTTAGGTTCCAGGAAGCCATAAAAGATCATTTGGCAAAAAATGGCTTATTGGGCGACTGCGATATCATCTCTATCGCCGGCGGAGTTAAGGATAGGGATTTTATTTTGAAACAGCTTGATGTTTCAGTGAGTTTGCATAAAAGTCGTGAGGCAGTATTGATCAATCATATTGATTGCGGAGCTTATGGCGGAAGCGGTAAATTTAGTTCTTTTGAAGCGGAACGCATTTTTCACGCCAAAGAGTTGGAAAAAACTAAAACGCGAATTTTAGAAAAATACCCATCACTTAAAGTGAAAATTATGCTGGCGAAAATTCAGCAGTCGGGAAAAGTGACATTCGAAGAGATCAAGGCCTAAGCCGAAATTCGGTTTAGGTTTTTATTATGATTTCCTAAATCAGCTGACGTACACCTCCCGAAGGTTCACGCTACACCTTCGGGAGGTAAATGCGGATTTCGGAAATGAATTACGATGAAAAGTGAAAAAACGATTTTTTTTAGAACACTTGGTTTGGCTTGGGAAATGGGCTATGCCATCGCCGGGCCGCTTGTCGTTTTAGCTTTTTTAGGGAGATGAGCCGTGGTGTTAAAGAAAACAAAAAAAATATTAGAAGAAGCAGAAAAAAATAACTGATTTACGAAATCCTCTCAAATTTGAGTGGATTTCGTAAATCTTTAATCGTTATGCAGATATCTTTTTTTTCGGAAAAATTATTTGAAATCAAGGGATTCCCGATTTCCAACACAATATTTATGTCTTGGATAGCCATGTCATTCCTTATAGGATTCAGTTTTTTTGTTAAGAGCAGATTAAAATCAGTCCCGGGAAAAATTCAAAATTTAGTCGAGGTTTTATTGGAGGTGATGGAATCATTTATGACGACCGTTACCGGCGACAGGCAAAAAACAAAGAAATTTTTTCCGCTGGTGGCCACTTTTTTTCTTTTTATTTTAATTTCAAATTGGATGGGAATTCTTCCCGGCGTAGGCTCGGTGGGCCTTGTTGGGGAAGGCGGGCACGCCATGATTCCTTTCTTCAGATCGACGAACAGCGATATCAATATGACCTTAGCCTTGGCGGTTATTTCCGTTATTGCCGTTCAGATATTCGGAGTTTCATTTGTCGGATTTTTCAAGTATTTTTCAAAGTTTATTTCGTTTAGGGGTCCCATCCAATTCTTTACGGGGATATTGGAGCTTATCGCCGAAATAGCCAAGATAATCTCATTTTCTTTCCGACTTTTCGGCAACATATTTGCAGGAGAGGTGCTGCTTATGGTAATATTCTTCTTGGTACCCCTGATTGTTCCGATACCCTTTATGGTTCTTGAGATATTCGTCGGTTTCGTGCAGGCCTTAGTTTTTTCCATGCTCACATTGGTATTTTTGACAGTAGCCACGCAAAAAGCGCACTAATAATAATTAACATTAATTAACAGAGGTTTGACCTCCCGGGAAATTTCTCGGGAGGTCAAACCTCCAAAAATAATATGGAGACAGAAGCAGTAAAATCGCTCGCAGCAGCCATCGCCATCGCGTTAGGTTCAATGATGCCGGCTTTAGGCATCGGCATTTTAGCCGGAAAAGCCATGGAGGCCATCGGACGCAATCCGGAAGCGGCCCCCAAAATTCAGACAGCGATGATTTTAGCCATCGCTTTCGCTGAAGCCATCGCCATTTACGCATTGGTCGTGGCTTTAATCATTAAATTTGTTTAATTAAATGCTTGAGAAGCTGGGTATTGATTGGAAACTGCTTTTATTCCAGGTAGTCAATTTTTTACTGTTGTTTTTCATTTTAAGAAAGGTTTTATACAAACCCATACTTAATTTTTTGGAAGCAAGGCGCAAAAAGATTGAAGAAGGGCTTGCCAAGTCAGAAAAGTTCGAAGAAGAATGGCAGAAAATAAAAGATGTCCAGAAAGAGAGTTTGGCTAAAACCGAAAGGGAAGCCTTTGCGATTATTGAAAAGGCCAGGTCATTTGCCGAAAAAAAAGAAAAGGATATACTTGCTTTAGCTCAGCAAAAGTCGGATAAAATCGCCGAAGAGGCGAAGCGCGAAATCTTACGCGAAAAGGAAAAAATCATGGCGGAAGTCAAAAAAGAAACAGCTGATTTTATTGTTTTTACGACCGAGAAAATTTTGAAAAGAACAATTAACGATAAAGATGAAAAAGAATTAATAAAAGAAACACTCAACGCTTTAAAATGAAAATAACTCCTTTGCAATACGCAATTTTTCTTTACGAAATAACCCTTAAGACCACTGACATTAAGAAGAAAGTGAAGGGCTTTCTTGAGTTTTTAGCTAGAAATAACGATTTAGGGAAAATAAATAAGATCATAAAAGAATTTGAGATCTATGAAAGAAAACAAAAAGGAATAAAAGAGGTTGAGGTAATATCGATAAAGCCATTGGCGGCAAGCGTAAAAAGACAGATAGCTGAATCGATAAAGAATGGAGGAGAGATCAAGGAAACCGTTAATCCCGATCTAGTGGGCGGTCTGACCGTAATTATCGGCGATACTATGATAGACGGCAGTTTAAGGAGAAAATTAAGAGAACTTAATAAAGCGTTATCATATGGATAAAAATTTTATTATCGAAACATTAAAAAAACAACTGGCTGAATATAATCCAAGCGCCGAGAAGGTCAACATAGGCAAGGTTTTGAAAATTGGCGACGGCATTGCTTCGATTTCCGGACTTTCTCAAGTCATGGCTTCGGAAATGCTTGAATTCGTTACTTCTAAGGGAAGCGTTTACGGAGTGGCTTTGAATCTTGAAGAAAATCAAGTGGGAGCCATGGTTTTGGGCGATTTTAAGGAGATAAAAGAAGGAGATTTAGTCAAAAGCACCGGTAAAGTTTTATCATTTCCCGTCGGTAAAGAATTGCTGGGCAGGGTGGTGGATCCCCTGGGAAATCCATTGGATGACGCAGGGCCTTTATCCTTAAAGGAATTGGAATTTTATCCCATTGAGCGTAAAGCCCCCGGAGTCATAGCAAGAGATTCAGTAAACACTCCCTTGCACACCGGGATTAAAGCTATCGACTCTACGGTTCCCATAGGACGGGGACAGAGGGAATTGATTATCGGCGATCGGCAGATCGGCAAAACCGCTTTGGTGATAGATATAATTTTAAATCAGCTTCAGGATGCAAGATATAAAAAACCGATTTGTATTTACGTGGAAATAGGAAAAAAAGGATCAAAGGTGGCCAGGATTGTCGAAGAATTGAAATCGCGAGGCGCCATGGAAAATACCATAGTGGTTTTAGCTTCGGCTTCCGACGCCGCTCCTCTTTGGCACATCGCCCCTTATTCCGGATGCGCTATCGGCGAATATTTCATGGATAAGGGCGAAGACGCTTTGATTATTTACGATGATCTTTCCAAGCATGCCTGGGCATACCGCCAGGTTTCTTTGCTCTTAAGAAGACCGCCCGGAAGAGAAGCGTATCCGGGAGATATTTTTTATCTTCATTCCAGGCTCCTTGAAAGAGCGGCTAAGCTTAGCAAAGCCAACGGCGGCGGATCGTTAACGGCTCTGCCGATAATTGAAACTCAACTTAGCGATATTTCGGCATATATTCCGACAAATGTAATTTCCATTACCGACGGACAAATTTATTTGGATCCGGAACTTTTTTATCAGGGGGTGAGGCCAGCTTTGAGCGTCGGCCTTTCCGTTTCCAGGGTCGGTTCTTCAGCTCAGACAAAAGCCATGAAAAAAGTCGCTTCAAGATTGCGGCTGGAACTTGCTCAATACAGGGAACTTCAGGCCTTTGTCCAATTTGCTTCAGAGCTTGACGAGGCTACTAGAAAAAGAATCGACAGGGGACAGAGATTGGCCGAAATTTTAAAACAGCCGCAATACAATCCGATACCTTTTGAAAAGCAGGTTTGTTTGATATACGCCGGAGTTAACGGTTTCTTGGATCAGTTGCCGGTGGCCAAGATAAAAGAATTCGAGGAGAAATTTTTTCAGTATTTAAGCGACCGCAGAGAAAACATGCTTTCTAAAATCAGACAAAGCGGAGAATTCAGCGAAGAAATAGAAAAAGAATTAAAATCGGCAATTGAATTTCAAATACATGCTCTCAATGAGGGAAACAAGCGGGATTGCTTCTCATCACGAGCGATAAGGGATTGTGCGGCGGATTTAATTCCAACGTTTTAAAGAAAGCTCAAAAATTTCTGGATGATCAGAAAGCCGACGTTATCGCCGTCGGCAAAAGGGCAAGAGATTTTTTTCTCTGGAGAAAGCTCAACGTTACGGCTGAATTCACCGGATTTGGCGATAGTATTAAAATTGAAGAAATCTTGCCCATCGCCGATTCGCTGATAAAATGGTACCGGGAGCAAAAATACGATTCAATAACGGCGGTTTACACTAATTTTTTATCCACATTAAAACAGGAAGCGGTCGTGCGCCAGATTTTACCCATCAATATTGAAAGCATAAAGGAAATCGTAGCCGGAATATTGCCGGAACGCGGCAGATACGCCGATCTAAGAAAAGAGAAAAAAGAAACAGACGCCAGATTTCTTTATAACTACGAATACCTTTATGAGCCGTCTTCCGAATCAGTTTTGAATAATCTGCTGCCGGATTTGTTTCGCATTCAAATTTATCATATGATTTTAGAGTCTAATGCTTCCGAGCATTCCGCCCGCATGGTAGCCATGAGAAACGCTTCAGATTCTGCCCAAAATTTAATAGAAGAATTAACCCTTTATTTTAACAAAGCGCGCCAGTCGGCAATTACCAAAGAAATTTCCGAAATAACGGCCGGCAGCGAAGCTTTGCAATAATATTATGGAAAAAATAAACAAAGGAATAATAGTTCAAATCATAGGTCCGGTGGTAGACGTTGAATTCACCGATAAGCTTCCCGAAATTTATAATGCCCTGGAAATAAAAAAACCGGACGGCAGCGTTTTGGTTCTTGAAGCGGCTCAGCATCTCGGCGGCCATCAGGTGAGGGCAATAGCCCTGGACGCTACCGACGGATTAAAGAGAGGCGCGGAGGTTATTGATAGGGGCTCCTCTTTGATGGTGCCGGTGGGCGAGGAGGTTTTAGGCAGAATGTTTAATCTTTTGGGTCAGCCCATTGATGAAATGGGAGAATTAAAAACTGAATCACCGAAATTTTACCCCATACATCGCAAGCCGCCGAGTTTTGACAAGCAATCTTCAAAAATAGAAATTTTTGAAACCGGCATCAAGGTAATTGATTTGATTTGTCCCTTTATTAAAGGAGGCAAAGTCGGGCTTTTTGGCGGGGCCGGAGTCGGCAAAACCGTACTTCTTCAGGAGCTTATTCATAATACCGCGGTTGAGCACGGAGGCTATTCGGTTTTTGCCGGAGTCGGAGAAAGAACCAGAGAGGGGAACGACCTTTATTCTGAAATGAAAAAAACCGGAGTGTTAGAAAAAACCGCTTTGGTTTTCGGCCAGATGAACGAAGTTCCGGGAGCGAGATTGAGAGTCGCTCTTTCCGCTTTGAGCATGGCGGAATATTTTCGCGACGAAAAAGGCAAGGATACGTTATTGTTTATAGATAATATTTTCAGATTTACTCAGGCTGGTTCTGAAGTGTCCGTGCTTTTAGGCAGAATGCCTTCGGCTGTGGGCTATCAGCCAACTCTTAGCACGGAGATGGGCGAGCTTCAAGAAAGGATTACCTCAACCAAGCAGGGTTCCATCACTTCCGTGCAGGCCATTTTCGTTCCGGCCGATGACATCACCGATCCTGCTCCAGTAGCCACTTTTGCTCACCTTGATTCAACTATTGTGCTTTCCCGCGAGCTTTCAGAGTTGGGAATTTACCCGGCGGTTGACCCCTTGAATTCAAGTTCAACAGCGCTTGATCCGAGAATTGTCGGCAAAGAGCATTATGAGGTAGCTAGGGAAGTTCAAAAAGTTTTACAGAGGTACAAGGAGTTGCAGGATATTATCGCTATCTTGGGCATGGAAGAATTATCCGAGGAGGATAAACTGACCGTGGCTAGGGCCAGGAAAATTCAAAAGTTTTTATCACAGCCTTTTGCCGTTGCCGAGGTTTTCACCGGAACTGCCGGTAAATACGTTTCTCAAAAGAAAACCGTTCTGGAATTCAAGGAAATTCTCGAAGGAAAGCACGACGGCAAGTCCGAGCAGGATTTTTACATGAAGGGATCCATTAACGAAGTGATATAAAATTGCTCGAGAACGCCATCTTTTCTTCGCGCTTTACCCCGCCTTGGCGGGGCCCTACGCGCCTCAGAAAATATGGCATTCTCTCGCTTATACTTATGTTCCCACTTTCCATCAGCGCTTTAGATAAAAATATTTTTGACGGCGAAGCTCAATCTTTAACTCTACCCGGAGCAGAGGGCGAGTTAACGATTTTGAAAAATCACATTCCTTTGATTACCCCCTTGTCTAAGGGTAAAATTTTAATCAAAACTCAAAAAAAGGAAGACCTTAATTTTCCAATCAGCGGCGGCGTCCTGGAAGTCAGCCCAAAAAAAGTAACCGTCTTAGTGAATTTATAGATATATGTTTGTCAAATTTGACAGGGATTTTTACGTTGAGATATAATAAAATAGATGACAAAGAAAAATATTACAATTGATGATTTAGCTAGGATGGTTCAAAAAGGATTCGATGGCACGGATTTACGTTTTGATAAAGTAAATTTGCGTTTTGATAAAGTAGACGGGCGATTAAATAAAATTGATGATCGCCTGGAAACAATTGAAAAATTATTTATTGCCGACCATCGTCAAAGGATAGAAAAGTTAGAAACGGAAGTAAGGGAGTTGAAGGATTTACTGGCCGTAAAGTAGTTAATTACTTTGTGATTGCATTTTAAATTTTCAAGCCATGGGGCTTGATTTTTATTTTGAAGAAAAAGCGGTAATATGATAGTATAAAAATCAGATATAATATGGAAAAGACAATTCTTATCGGGGGCGAGGCGGGGATGGGTTCCGCCGTTACCTCCCATTTTATCGGAAAAATATTTACCGAATGGGGATATTATGTTTTTAACTACAGAGATTACCCTTCTTTAATCAGGGGGGGGCATAATTTTAATATTCTTAAAATTTCCGACAAGCCGGTTTATTCTCACGAGCTCAAGTACGACTTTATTCTGGCATTGGACCAAAAAACCATTGATACTCACAAGAAAGATTTAAACAAAGGAGGCCTTATTTTCGGAAACAAGGATACGGAACCGATTATTCAAAAATTGCAGGGTCCTAAAATTTTGGCCAATAATGTTTTAATTGGTCTGCTTTTTAAGCACTTTGGAGTGGATTTGAATATTCTTTTTGCGGCGGCGGAAAAGACATTCGGCAAAAATGCCGATATGGTAAAAAAATCCATTCAAGAGGGCTATCAATTAGGATCGGAAAAAGAAAAACTTAAAAAATTAACCGCCAAGCGCTTTATTTCCGGCACCGAAGGTATGGGCATCGGAGCGATAGCCGCCGGTTTGGATATTTATCTTGCCTATCCCATGACGCCGGCTACCCCCTTATTGCATTTTTTAGCTAAAAGACAAATTGAAAATAATATTTTGGTTTTTCAGCCGGAAAACGAAATCGCCGTAATTAATGCGGCTCTTGGCGCTTCTTTTGCCGGAGCTAAGACAATGATCGGAACTTCCGGCGGCGGTTTTGCTTTAATGACCGAGGCTTTTAGCTTGGCCGGAATGGCCGAGCTTCCTTTGGTAGTTTATTCTAGCCAAAGGGGCGCGCCTTCTACGGGATTGGCCACTCACACCGCGCAGGGAGATTTGAAGTTTGCCATTAATGCCGGCCACGGAGAATTTCCGCGGGTGGTTTTAACGCCCGGCGACGCGCAGGAAGCGATAACTAGAACTCAAGAAGCTTTTTATCTGGCCGGTAAATACAGAATTCCCGTTATTCTATTATCAGATAAGCATTTGGCGGAAAGCGATTATACGCTTGATGAAATAAAAAAATCTCCATTGCCCGCCGGCCGTTTTATACTGGAAAATCCGCCCGAAGATTATAAGTCATATAAAATAACCGTAAACGGCGTTTCTCCTGCGGCCGTTCCCGGCCAAGGGCCGATTGTCAGGGCAAATAGTTACGAGCATGACGAATACGGCCATACAATCGAAGATGCCGCCACAACGATAAAAATGCAGGACAAAAGATTCAAGAAATCAGCTTATCTAAAAAAAGAGATTAGTAAATTGAATCCGGTTTCAGTATACGGCAAAGGGAGCAATTTGCTCGTTAGCCACGGCTCAACCAAGGGAGCAATACTTGATGCGTTGCCTCAGCTTAAAAATTTCAGATTCTTGCAGGTTTCCTATTTAGAGCCGTTTCCTTCAGAAGCCGTAGCCAAAGAAATTAAAAAATCAAAAAAAGTTATTTTAGTGGAGAATTCAGCTACCGGGGCTTTGGCCGATGTCATTAAAGAAAAAATCGGCATTGAAATTAAGAATAAGATTTTAAAATACGACGGCAGGCCTTTCACGCCGGCATATTTAATTAAAGAATTAAAGAAGTAAAATGGAATCAAAAGACCTTGGCACAACTCAAATAAATACGTGGTGTCCCGGATGCCCCAACTTCGGTATTTTAAACTCGGTTAAAGAGGCGATTGCCGAATTGGTCAACGAAGGAAAAGTAAGCGCTAAAGATACCGCTCTCGTAGCAGGCATAGGCTGTCATGGGAAAATTTATGATTACCTAAACCTGAACGGCTTCAACGGGCTTCATGGCAGAGTCTTGCCGGTTTGTTTCGGGACAAAGCTCGGCAACCCCGATTTAACTGTCATCGGGTTCGGTGGCGATGGCGACACTTTTGACGAGGGCGTTTCTCATTTCGTTCACGCTTGCCGTTATAATATGGATATAACAATGATGGTTCACATTAATCAGGTTTTTGCTCTAACAACGGGGCAAGCGAATGCCATAACGGAAAAAGGCTTTATTGACGGTTCCACTCCGTTGGGCCAGGGAGAAAAGCCGATTAATTCCGTTCTTTTGGCTTTAGAATTGGGCGCCACCTTTGTGGCTAGAGGTTATGCTTTACAGGCGCCGCATCTAAAAGAAATTATGAAAAAAGCGATACTTCACAAAGGTTTTTCCTATATCGATATTCTCCAGCCATGCATTGTTTACCACAAACATTCGGTTCCCTATTTAAGCAAGAATGCTTATAAGTTAGATGAAACTCACGATATCAGTAATTTCAATCAGGCCATAGAAAAGGCGAGGGAATGGGATTATTCTTATGAAAAAGATACCAAAGTGCCTATCGGTATTTTTTACGAAACCCAACGCCCAACATTTGAATCTCAGTGGCCCCAACTAAAACAGCCCTGGCACACGGTTGACAGAAAGCCAAACTGGGATAGTATAACCAGAGAATTTAAATAGCCAACAGAATGGAACAAACACCTCATACTTGTCCCGAGCAAAATCGAAGGGTTGTTTGTTTGGGAGGGGGAAATGCCATGCCCAAGGCCGTATTGGAAGGGCTTAAAAAATATCCGGTAAAAATATCGGCTATTTCGGCTATGCTGGATTCCGGTGGCTTCGCCGGGAAAGAGAGGGAATTGTTCAAAACAAACGTGGCTTTTGGCGATATCAGGAGAGCGGCTTTGGCATTATCGGACGCTCCCAAAGAGAAAAAAGAGCTCTTTGCCAGCCGCTTTGAAAACGGCACTGTTTTAGCAAATGCCTATTGTACAAACATTGCTTCTTCTTTTGGCGCGGAAGAGCGTCGGGAAGAATTGAAAGAGGATTTAAGTATCCCGAATAATCGGGAGGTTTTGCCGGTTACCTTGGATAATGCCCAGCTTTGCGCTCAACTGGAAAACGGCCAAATTATCAAAGGAGAAACCAACATAGACATTCCAAAACACGATGGAAGCATAAAGATTAAAAAAGTTTTTTTGGAGCCGGAAGCCAAGGCCTACCCGCCGGCTTTAAAATCGATACAAGAAGCTGACTTAATTGTTATGGGTCCGGGAGATTTTTATTCCTCTTTATCCCAGATTTTATTAGTAAAGGGAATTTCGGAAGCAATCAGGAAGAGCCGCGCCAAGAAAGTTTATGTCTGCAACTTGATGACAAAACACGGCGAAACCGATAACTTTTCAGTTTTAGATTTAACCCTTGAGATGGAAAAATATCTTGGGCAAGAAATTGATCACGTTATTTTTAACAAACGCAAGCCCTCCCCCCTAAGAGTCGCCAATTATAAAAAAGATCATCCGGAATTGCTGGAGCTTGTAAAATTTTCCGAAATTTTAAATGAAAATAAATTTATCGGTCAAGATATTTTAACCGATCGCGGCCCCGTCGTCCACGACCCGGATAAATTGGCAAAAATAATTTTAAGTCTATGCAAGCTGTAATTTTAGCGGCGGGGCAATCATCCCGTTTTTGGCCGTTGAATCAAAAGCACAAGTCCCTTATCAGAGTAATGGGTCGGTCTTTAATCTCGTACACCATAGACGGCCTTAGAAAGTCAGGCATCATGGATATTGTAGTCGTTCAGGGTGCCAGTAGGGACATAGAGAAAGAGTTAAGAGATAAAAAGATTAAATATATAACTCAATCAAAACCCCTGGGTATGGGCGACGCCTTATGGCAGGCGAAAAAGCTTATTAAGGGGCCATTTTTAGTTTTAAACGCCGAAAGGGTGGACATAGCTGATATATTAGAAATAATCCCTAATTCAGACCCGCTAAATTTTAGGAGCAGTTTAATCGGTCAAAAAACAAAAACTCCCGAATTATTTGGCATGATGCGCATGAGCGGCGAAAGAGTATTAGAAATTATCGAGAAGCCGAAGGAGAAACCGCCTTCCGATATTAGGGTAGTCGGCGTCTATTTTTTGGAGCCGGGATTTTTCAAAATCTATCAAAAAGTCAAAAAGCATCAATATGATTTTGAAGACGCGCTTTCCTTATACATAAAAGAGAGCAGGGTTAGAGTTCGTATGCTTAAAAAGACAGAAGAAGAAACACCTTTTTTAAAATATCCCTGGCATCTTTTTTCTATAGTCAAATATTTATTCGATAATAATTTGAAAAAAAACGAGGTTCGGAAAGGCGAAAACGTTAAAATTTTTAAGGGAGCGGTAATCAACGGTCCTTGCTATATTGGCGACAATTGCATTGTCGGAAATAACGCCGTTGTCAGGGATTATACCGATCTGGAAGAAGGCGCCATGGTTGGCGCCTTAGCCGAGGTGGCCAGATCTATTTTCCAAAAAAACAGCCATTGCCATTCTGGATATTTCGGCGATTCTATTTTAGGAGAAAACTGCCGGGCGGGAGCGGGGACAATTACCGCCAATGTCAGATTAGACAGAAGAAATATCAAAAATACCGGATTAAATTCCATGGGGGTGATTGTTGGAGAAAATACTCACATAGGGATTAATTCCTCTTTAATGCCCGGAGTTTTAATCGGCTCAAATTGCGTCATCGGCCCGAGTTCCGTTATTTTTGATAATCTCGAAGACGGCAGCATTTTTTACAGCAAATTCGATAATCATATTAGACGGGCCACGCACATTCCGTACACTTTTAGTGATAAACTGAAAGCGTATGAAAAAATATCAAATATTCAGTCAGCAGCAAAAGTGGTCGATCGTT
>JACOYG010000017.1 GCA_016181985.1 Candidatus Nealsoniibacteriota bacterium | reverse complement strand
ATAAAAATAAAAAATGTATGGCGAAGTTTTCCGGATCGGGAGATTTTTCTAATAAAAATATCAAAAATAATTTCGGTATTTCTATCGGTCAAAGAACCCAAGGCAAAAAATTGGACATTATTATCAGAAAAAACAAAGATATTTATTTTTTGGAAGCCAAGCATTTGAATACAGGCGGCGGAGAACAAAATAAACAAGTATTGGAATTGATAGAGATAATTAAACAGCGATCGCCGGTTCGTTGTCATTTCGTTTCATTTTTAGACGGTCTCCATTCTAATAATATTTTAAAATTTGATAGCGAGATAAAAAATAAAGCGAATAAAACAAAAGGAGAAATGCAATACGAAGATCTTAAGAATACTCTAATAAAAAATAAGAATAATTATTGGGTAAATACGGCAGGATTCATTAAATTATTTTCTTGATATTATTAATTACATGAACGAAGCGTTAAAGATTCATAAAAAGTTAAAAGGGAAAATTGAGATCAGGGCGAAAATAAAGCCCTCTAGGAAAAATATCCATTTGATCTATACTCCCGGCGTTGCCGAGGCGGCTAAAGAAATTTCCAAGAATCCCAAGGCCTCTTTTGATTATACTTCACGGGGAAACAATATTGCCATTATTACCGACGGCTCCCGAACTTTGGGGGCCGGCGATACCGTTGCGGAAGCTTCTTTGCCGATCATGGAGGGCAAAGCCCTGTTTTTCAAGTTTTTTGCCGGCATTGACGCTTTCCCGCTTTGTCTGGCCACGAAATCAAAAGAAGAAATAATCAGGACAATTGAAATTTTGTCGCCGAATTTCGCCGCTTTTAATATTGAGGACATTAAGTCGCCCAAAAGCCTGGAAATTGTGGAAGAGCTCGGGAAAAGAGATTTAATTTTTTTCCATGATGACGAACAGGGGGTGGCAATCGCTGTTTTAGCCGCTCTTTTTAACGCTTTTAAGGTTACGGGCAAAAAATTGGAAGAAGCAAAAATTTGTTTGGCGGGAGCCGGAACCGCGGGTTACGGCATATGCAAAATATTAAATTATAAGGGAGCCAAGAATTTATTTGTCTGCGACGCCAAAGGAATAATTTTTAGGGGAAGAGAGGGAGACAGTAAGTACGTGCAGGAAATTGCCGGCCTTACCAACCCCGATAATTTAAAGGGCAGTTTGCAGGACGCGCTCAAAGGAAGCGATGTTTTTATCGGCGTTACCGGCATCGGCAATCTTTTAAAAAGTTCGGATATTGAATTGATGGGGGAGAATCCTATAATTTTTGCGCTTTCCAACCCGGTTCCCGAAATTTTTCCGGCAGAAATAAAGAAAGCAAAAAAGAATTATATTTTTGCCAGATTATTGTTTTCCCCGGGGTTATGAGGGGGCTTTTAGATACCAGAACAAAGCTCGACTTGGCCCTTGAATGTAAAATTGCCGAATCCGTAGCTTCTTTAGTTAAGGATCCAAAAACAAATTACATCATTCCCGGCCCGTTCGATAAGAGATTATTAAAAACGATAGTTAAGCGCATAAAGCTTAAATCATAGCTCCCATTGCTTTTATATCCTATGGTGCTATGATGAATAATGAGCAAGAAACAGCAATTTTTAGTGGAACACAACAAGTTGTCTTCTTCGGATTTACAGACGACCATGGAAATGCTTTCTCGTTTTAAGGTAGAAAAGGCATCTTTATTTAAAGATAACGAATGGTCGCTTGATAAGCTTAGAAGGCCTTTTATTTTTTGGCTTACTTCATTTTCCTCGGAAGAAAGAAAGAATATGGGTTAACGGAATTTCGATGTTGATTATAAAAGCGCTTCTTTTTGGAAGCGCTTTTTTGATTATGCGGTTAATCATGTTAATTTTGTAACAATCAGCCAGAGAAGATAGAAATGCAGGCTATTGTCCATTACAACATAAACGATTGCCGTAAAGGTGCTTTTAAGCTGGTTTGGATTATCAAAATCGTTCCTTCTTATTATCTTCAGCCACTTCAGAGCAAGAGACCATCGGTCAATCGGCCAGTGGCTCAAGAATACCAGGAAAATAATCAATGGCTGGAAATTCCAGATAAACAGGCAAACGGATAAAGTGTAGATTAAACAGTGAAGCGTGCACCAAAGAGTTCCCTTAACGCCTTTTTTTGATTTGCCGTAAGCCATTGCCGAAGTCTGAAGCCAGTAATCTCCGACGATGTGGCCAATTAGTATTTTTACAATTAGGCTTTCCATTTTACCTCCATTGCTTTCTCCAATAATTTCGCAACTATCTGCGGAGCTACTTGCCTGTAAAGCGAAATAGTATTTTGGTCGAGCGCCGCTTTTCTAGTCCCCGAAGAAGAAATATCCTTAAGGTCATCATTGCTTAATATGTATAAGTATTTATCTATTCCCAGCGTTCTCTGGTTCAGAAAGATTACGCCTTTTTCGTATTCCAAATCGGCGTCGTCGCGAATGCCCCTGATCATCACCACCGTGGAAAAACTGGCATGTTCTTTTTTGAAACCGTCCAGAGTTTTTACGGAAACATTTTCCGGTAGATCATAAGCGCTCCACATATCCTTGCATTCTTCCGGAGAAAACCAGTTGTCGTTTTTATCGGGGTTGACCGAACAGATGACAACTACTTCGGGTAGAATCTCGGCAGCTTTTTTAACGATTTGCAGGTGGCCGTAAGTCGGCGGGCAGAATGTTCCCGGGTAAACGAAGATCGCTTTCATCTCTCCTCCTTTTTCTTGTTAATGTTCTATGGTCGCAGTATAATACAAGTGTGATAATTTTCAAGTAGATATCCATGCTTTATTACTTAGATTTACTCGGCACTTTGGCTTTTGCCATAACGGGAGCCTACAAGGCAAAAGGCGCAAAACTTAATATTGCCGGAGTTATTTTTTTGGGAGCGATTACCGCGCTTGGAGGCGGCACCATCAGGGATTTGATAATCGGCCGCACCTCTCTTTTCTATTTAAAAGACCTTAATTACTTTATCATTTGCGTTATCGCCGGAATTTTGGTTTATATCATCCCGGTAATATTTCAAAAAGGATATTCATTTTTCAGGCTTATGGACTCCATCGGTTTGGCCGCTTTTGTGATTATCGGAGTTTCCGTTGCCGGCAACTTCGGTTTTATTCCGTCGGTATTTTTGGGCATGCTCACAGGTTTTGGCGGAGGCATTATCCGCGATTCGATAATGAGCAGCGATGTGCCCATGTCCCTGAAAAAGGGCTCTAATTATGCCTTAAGCGCTTTTCTGGGCGCGGCTTCTTTTTACCTGCTGATGTTCATTAATGTTCAGCTGGCCATGGCGGTTTCGATTATAATAACCCTTGCCATGCGCGAAATAATTTCAAAATACGGTATAATCAATAAATTAATATTAAAAGAATATGGAAGAAATAAATAAAACGCATAATACGCCAAAAGATGTTTTTTTGCATCTTTTGAATATCCTGACTTTTTATTTGAGCGTCGTGAGTTTCATTACGCTTTATATCCAGTATATAAGCGCAATTTTTCCCGATCAGCTTAATTTTTATTACACGGGCATAGCCGATGCGGTGCGCATGTTTACCTCAATGATGGTGATAGCGGTTCCCGTTTTTATATTAACCTCGTGGATGATAGGCAGGGATCTCAAAAGCAATCCGGAAAAAAGAGAATTTAGATTGAGGAAATGGCTGCTTTATTTTACCCTTTTTGTTTCAGCGGTAACGATTATCGTTGACCTGATAAAATTTGTTTACAGTTTTTTATCGGGCGAGCTTACCATTCAGTTTCTTTTAAAGGTGGTTATCGTGCTTTTAACGGCGGTGGCGGTTTTTGGTTATTATATCTGGGATTTGAGAAGAAAAGACAAGGAAATTTCCAAGACGCCTAAAAATCTTGCTTGGATCATTTCTTTTATAGTTTTAGCAAGCGTTATCGCCGGCTTTTTCATAATTGGTACGCCAGCCGCCCAGCGGGCAAAGAGATTTGACGACCAAAGAATAAGCAATCTGCAAATTTTACAAAGCCAGATTGTTGATTATTGGGTAAGAAAAAAATCTTTGCCTCAAAGTTTCAGTGATCTAGAAAACAGCATTACGGGATTTTACGCGCCCAAAGATCCGCAAAGTGATACGCCTTATGGTTATAAAATAATCGACGCTCTTTCGTTTGAGCTGTGCGCCGCGTTTAAAACTTCGAGCAAGGATTTCGGCCAAAATCTAAGAGTCGCCAAACCCTATTATCCTTATGATTCTTTTCAGCAAAATTGGGAATACAAGACAGGAGAAACCTGTTTTACAAGGACGATTGATCCGGAACTCTATAAAAATATCGGCCAACCCCAAGAACCAGCCACGGTCTATCCGATAAAATAATAATTATGGAGAGAAAAAATATTTTAAAAGTGGAAAATTTAAGCGTGGAATTGGGGGGAGAAGTTATTCTGGAAAATTTATCCTTTGAAGTTAGAGAGGGCGAGGCTATAACAATTCTTGGGCCCAACGGCGCCGGCAAAACCGTTTTATTGAGGACTTTATTGGGATTTTTGCCGCACAGCGGGAAAATAGAATGGGAAGAAAAAATTAAAATTGGCTATGTCCCGCAAAGATTGCCGTTTATTAAAGATATCCCGATGAGCGTCGGCGAATTTTTTAAATTGAAAATGCCCAAAGAAACTGATATAAAAGAAATTTTAAATTCAGTCGGCTTGAAAGATGATATTTTTAAAAAAAGAATAGGGGATTTATCTTCGGGCCAGTTCCAAAGAATTTTAGTGGCCAGAGCCCTGATTTCCAACCCCAAGGTTTTGTTTTTTGACGAGCCGACAACCGGCGTTGATATCGGCGGCCAGGAATCAATTTACAATCTTTTGTGGAAGTTAAAACAAGAAAGAAACCTGACTATTTTCTTGGTGACTCACGACCTAAGCATTGTTTCCAGTCTGGCGACGCGCTGCATTTGCTTGAATAAAAGAATGCTGTGCTACAGCATCCCTAAAGAAATAACCTCAGATCGCCTTTCTCAGCTTTACGGCGAGGGAGTGAAGCTATACGAGCACAGCCACGATTAAAGATTTACGAAATCACACACAAATTTGTGGGATTTCGTAAATCAATTAATCTATGTCTAATGAATTTTTATTAAGCTTAATTACCGGAATTTTTATCGGCGGAGCGGCCGGTTTCTTAGGTTTTTTGATGCTGACTAAAAGAATGGCTTTGGTCGGCGATGCTTTGGGCCACGTGGCGCTGCCGGGCATGGGGCTGGCTCTTCTGCTCGGGTTCGACACTTCCTTGGGCGCTTTTGTATCTTTACTTTTGGGAGTTTTTCTGATTTGGCTGATTGAAATAAGAACTTCTTTGCCGATGGAAGTGCTGGTCGGCGTTATTTTTGTCGTTTCTTTGGCGGTGGGATTTCTTATAGTACCCAATCCCGAACTTCTGGAAGCTTTATTCGGAAATATTTCAAAGGTTTCTTTTAACATGGCCGTAGTTTCAATTGTTTTTTCCATTTTAATATTTTTCGCTATAAAACGAATTTATCCCAAAATGATTTTAGCGGGCATTTCTGAAGATTTGGCCAGAAGCGAAGGGATAAAAATCAAAAAACAAAATCTCATTTATTTGCTATTAATTGCGGCTATTGTCGCCTTGGGGGTGAAAATCGTCGGAACTCTTTTAGTCGGGGCGCTGGTTATTATTCCGGCCGCCGCCGCCAGAAATTTCAGCAAAAATTTAAAAGAATATTCCTTGGGCAGCATGGCCTTGGGCGTTTTAAGCTGTTTTTCAGGCATAATGATCTCCAAAGTTTTTAATCTCCCGGCCGGCCCGATGATCATTTTAAGTTCAGCCTCATTTTTCTTAATTTCCTTAATTTTTAAGAGATAATGCCAATTGATCTGGAAAAACTGAATAAGGAGCAAAGAGAGGCGGTGACCCATAATGGGGGGCCGCTTTTGATTGTGGCCGGCGCGGGAACCGGCAAAACTACGGTCATCACCAAAAGAATCGCCAAATTGATTGAAGGCGGCCAAGCCAAGCCCGAAGAAATTTTAGCCGTAACTTTTACCGATAAGGCCGCCGAAGAAATGGAGGAGAGGGTGGATAAATTATTGCCCTACGGGTATGTTGATCTGTGGGTTTCCACCTTTCATTCTTTTTGCGAAAGAGTTTTAAGGGATTGCGCCTTAGATATCGGTTTGCCGTCCGATTTTAAAATTCTGGACGGAACGTCGGGCTGGATTTTAGTTTATAAAAATTTTAATGATTTTGAGCTTAAATATTATAAGCCCTTAGGAAATCCCACGAAATTTATAAGAGCCCTGCTTTCTCATTTTTCCCATTGCAAGGACCAGGCGATTTATCCGGAAAATTACTTGGATTACGCCGAAAAATTAAAGACTAGAGACGACGCTCCCGAAGATAGTGAAACGGAAAGAATAAAAGAAGTGGCCAACGCTTATCACGCTTATCAAAGGCTGCTTTTAAGGGAGGGCTATTTGGATTTTGGCGATTTGATAAATTATTGCCTGAAACTTTTTCAGCAAAGGCCGTTGATTTTGAAAAAATACCGGGAAAAATTTAAATACATTCTGGTTGATGAATTTCAGGATACCAACTGGGCGCAATATGAATTGATAAAAATTTTGGCGAAGCCCAAGAATAACTTAACCGTTTGCGCTGACGATGACCAATGTTTGCCCGGCGATTCTAGGATAGAATTTTTTGATAACGATAAAATAAAAAATAAGAAAATCAAGCATATTAAAATAGGAGAAAAAGTATTAACGGCGGTGGGGAAAGGCCACATAGGAATTGCAAGAGTCAACAATGTTTTTATTAAAGACAAAAGAGCAAAAATTTTAACGCTTGAAACAGAGAACGGTTATTCCGTAAAAGTAACGGATAACCATAAGATGTTTTGCTGTGTTCCGAGAACTGCTCGGCAGGGTTATCATTATGTTTATTTAATGTTTCGTAAAAATTTAGGATGGAGAATAGGAATAACAGACGATTTGATATTGCGTCTTAGATTAGAACGTTCGGCAGATAAGATTTTAGCAGTGAGGGCATTTCACAGTGATACCGAAGCCAGATATCACGAAACTTTATGGTCGTTAAAGTATGGAATACCCACTAATTGTTTTAAAAATAGAAAGAGAGTCGTTATTAAGGATTACTGGGTGGAGAAATTATACAAGGAAATTGACGTTGCGAATAATATACAAAAATTATCTCAAGATTTAAATATTGATTTAGATTCGCCCCATTATTGTTTAGACGCAGTCAAGCGAGGTAGGAGCGCCAGAATAATTATTAATTTACAAATGTGTTATAGGAAATATCGGAGCAAATCCCGTGCCAGAAATAAAAAAAGTCTTCTTTTGAATGGCTGGATTAGCCACAGGCTTTATTTGGAGACGTCAGACAAAGAAACGATTAAAAAATTAAAAATAGCGGGTTATAATCTTCAAAAGACCAAGAAAGGAGAAAGATTAAACATAGAAAGCGTCGATCTTAAAAAATTGGAAAAAGAAGCGAGAATAATTGAAAAAATCACTGGTGGTTTCGTGGAATATAAATTTAATGTCGCAAGCAAATATAGTAAACCGTCGGGCACTGCAAGGAATTATATGTCCCTGATTATGCCCGCTAAAAATTTAGTTTTAGGACATTATCTTCCGGTAAAGAAGGGGAATGAAATATTTTACGATAAAATAGTATCAATCAAAAGAATTGATAAAATAATAAAGGTATATGATTTGGAAATTGATAAAACTCATAATTTTATAGCAAATGGAGTGGTCGTTCATAACTCTATCTATAGATGGAGGGGGGCTTCTTACAGTAATATTATCCAATTCGTTAAAGATTTTCCGCAAGCCGAGCAGATTTCTTTAGTTCAAAATTACAGATCAACCCAGGATATTTTAGATTTATCCTACAAATTTATTAAAGCCAACGATCCCGATCGTTTGGAGTGCGTCAACAAAATAAGCAAGAAACTTGAGGCCAATAATGCCGGCCCCGGCTTTATAGAGCATATTCACGCCAAGAGTTTAGACGAGGAAGTGAGCGAGGTCGTGAAAAAGATATCAGAGATTCTAAAGAAAGATAAAGAAGCAAACTTTGGCGATATTGCGATTTTAGTCAGAGCAAACGATGCGGCTAATCCGTTCATTAAGGCGCTTGACCGGGCGGGTCTTCCTTATCAGTTTCTAGCTTCAAGGGGCCTTTATTCAAAGCCCGGCGTTTTGGATGTTATTTCTTATTTTAAACTCTTAGACAATTATCACGAAAGCCCGGCGGTTTTCAGGATTTTGAATATACCGTTTTTAGAAATTCCGACCCAAGATATTATGAAGCTGACCCAATACGCCAGCCGTAAGACCAAGTCGCTTTACGAGGCCATGGAGGATCTTCCTCTGATTCCCGGAATTTCGGCAAAGACGCAGGAGAAAATATCTTTCTTGCTAAGCTTGATTAAAAAGCACAGCGTTTTATCTGCCAGCAAAGCGGCTTCGGAAATACTGGTCAGCTTTTTGGAAGATTCCGGATATTTAAAGCATTTGATCGCGGAAAATGACGAAAATCAGTTGGATTTATTAAATCAATTTTATAAAAAAATTAAGAATTTCGAGGAAACGGTGCACGATCCGGTTTTAAAGAATTTTATGCAGGAGATCAATTTGGAAATGGAATCGGGCGAGGATGGCAAGATTGAATTTGACCCGGAGCAGGGCCCCGACATGATAAAAATTATGACCATACACGGAGCCAAGGGCCTTGAATTCAAATACGTCTTTTTGGCGAATATGGTTGATAAAAGATTCCCCTCAATTGAGAGGAAAGATCCCATTGAGCTGCCGGAGGAGATGATTAAAGATATAAAACCCAAAGGCGATGTTCATTTGCAGGAGGAAAGGCGGCTTTGCTATGTAGCCATGACTAGAGCCAAGAAGGGGCTTTATTTTACTTCGGCTGAAGATTACGGAGGAGC
>JACOYG010000016.1 GCA_016181985.1 Candidatus Nealsoniibacteriota bacterium | reverse complement strand
CTCCCTTTTTTCACCAAATTGTTAAATTGCTGCTTAATATTATATAATCTCTTTATTTTGAGGGATATGTCAAGCTGTGCTAGAATTTCAGTATAAGATTTATGCTCATAATTTTAATCATTTCTTCGATTTCGTTCTTGTTTCTCTTTGTCTTTTTCATGCTGAGATTTTTTGAAGCCATATTGCCCTTCATGTTTTGGGGGGCGATTTATGTTCCGACCAGTCGTTCAAAAGTTGAAAAAATAATCGAGGTGGCCGCAATTAAACCAGGAGATAAAGCCGTTGATCTGGGATCAGGCGACGGAAGGCTGGTTATCGCTTTAGCCAAGTCGGGAGCTGAAGCTCATGGCTACGAAATAAATCCTTTGCTTGTCGCGTTGTCCCGTAAAAATATCCGCAAAGAAAAAATTATAGATAAGGCCTTTATTAATTTGGGAAGTTTTTGGGGCCAAGACCTTTCCAGTTTCAATGTTGTTGCGGTTTACGGAATGAATCATGTGATGCGGAGATTGGAGAAGAAATTAAAGAAAGAATTAAAACCGGGATCCAAAATCGTTTCCAACGGCTTTGAATTTCCATCCTGGCCGCCAGTCAAAGCCGAAGAAGGCATCTATTTGTATATTAAATAACGCAGGCAGGTCCGCCAAATGCAGGAGGGCCTTTTAAAATTGGGTAATTTGTGTTAGCATTGAACCTATGAATTCAGGGGAAGCAATACTAAGATTTAATAAAGTATCGTTCGCGTATAAGCAAAACAAACCCATATTGGATGAGGTTGATTTTACGGTTAGGCAGGGAACAAAAATAACCCTGATGGGGCAAAACGGCGCCGGCAAAAGTACGATTTTTCAGCTTATCATGGGGGTTATTAAGCCGGAGTCGGGAGATGTTAATCTTGGCGCCGGAGTTACCGTGGCTATAGCCAAACAGGTGATTCCCCGAAACATGCTCGGTTTAACGGTGCGCGAATTTTTTCAAAGTTGTTTCAAAGAAAAAGTATATGACATTGATCCGAAGATCGATGAAGTTCTTGAAATAGTTAATCTCGTTGCCGATAAAGACAGAATCGTTAAATCATTTTCGGGAGGCCAGCAGGCAAGGCTTCTTTTGGCTTCGGCCATTATCCAAAATCCCGATTTGCTGCTTTTGGACGAGCCGACCAACAATCTTGATAAAGACGGCATAGCCCATCTGACTAAATTTCTTATCGATTATCAGAAAACGTGCTTGGTTATTTCTCACGACGCTAATTTTTTAAATGCTTTTACTCACGGCGTTCTTTATCTGGATGTCTTCACTCGTAAGATTGAACAGTATACCGGCGATTATTTTGATTTATTGGTCGAGATTTCCGCCAGAATAGAAAGAGAAAACAGAAAAAACGCGCAGTTAGCCAAAAAGATCATAGAGAACAAAGAAAAGATGAATTATTTCGCCCAAAAGGGAGGCAAGATGAGGTTGGTGGCTAAGAAGATGCGGGATGAAGCCAAAGAAATGGAAGAAGCTAAGGTTGATGTGAGGAGGGAGGATAAGACCATTCGATCTTTTATTATTCCCGTTCAGCAGGGGATTGGCGGAGAAATTTTGAGCATTACATCTTTATCCGTTATGAAAAATCATAAACCGGTGCAGCGCTCGGCCAGCATTTCCTTGAGAAAAGGGGATCGTTTGCTTTTAGCGGGGCCCAACGGCATCGGCAAAACAACCTTGCTTGAGTCCTTGGCTTCCGGTAAAGCGAAAGGCGCTAAAATTGCTCCGGATGTTAAGATCGGATATTATCGACAAGATTTTTCCACTCTTAATTTCGACGATACGGTTTACCAATCATTCAGTTCCGTGGCGGAAGATTGCTCGGAAGAAGACATTCGTTCTATGGCCGCCGGCTTTTTGATCACCGGCGATTTAATCTATGCCAAAATAGGCAGTTTGTCGGAAGGACAAAAAGGATTGGTGTCTTTTGCCAGGCTGGTGATGCAAAAACCCGGTCTTCTTATTCTGGACGAACCGACCAATCATATCAATTTCCGCCACTTGCCGGTCATCGCCTCCGCGCTTAATAAATACGAGGGAGCCATGGTTTTAGTGAGCCATATCCCTGAATTTGTTCAGCAAATCAAGATTGATAACGTACTTGATCTAAGTAAGTAAATTGGTGTTGACAAATATCCGTATTAATCTTATTCTGATTCAGAGTTGTTCTTTGAAATTTAACCTTGAAGGAGGGTAAAATGAGCACGTCATTAGATTGTTACGGCATTCTGGAGATAAGCCCTCGGGCGAGTCCGGAAATTATTAAAGCGGCTTTTCGAACTCTTGCGCAGAAATATCACCCCGATGTCTATAAAGGAAAAGATTCGATTTTTAAGAAAATAAACGAAGCGTTTCAGGTATTGTCCGACCCCTTGAAAAAAGCCGCTTACGATGAAGAACAGAGAAATATAACAGGCAAGGTTATCGGCAATCGTTACCGCATACTCGAACGCATTGCGAAAGGGGGCCATGGCTATACTTATAAAGGGGAACACATAATTTCAAAACAGCTTGTTTGCATCAAACATTGCTGTCAGATATCGCCGCAAGATGAAGAGATACTCATTAATGAAACCAACGCGGTTTGGGATTTAAGGCATACCGGCCTTCCGGCCATGCGCGATTTGTTTCGCCTTGACGACGGGAACGTAGCGCTTGTCATGAGTTTTATTCCAGGAAAAACATGGGCAAAGATTATCGAGGAAGAGGGAAGGCAGAATCCGGAAACCGTTTGCTGGATTACCGAAAGAATTCTTAATATTCTGATGTACATGCATTACCACGGCGTAGTCCACGGGGACCTGAAACCGTTAAATATTATTGTGCAGGAAACTCATGAGGTGGCGCTTGTTGATTTCGGACTTTCAATGGTAAAACCGGGTGAAAATTCGCAAAGCATAGGGTTTACCCCAATCTTCGCCTCTCCTGAAGAAGAGGAGGGCCAGCCGATTGTTCCGGAATCTGATTTTTACAGTCTCGGTATGACCATGATTTTTGCCTTAAGCGGCGGCGACGAACATGCTACGGCAAGAAAAATGGTGCCGAATACCGTTCCCGAACCATTAGTTGAATTTATCAAAAGATTGATTGTGCGCGATGTTTTGTCGCGTCCGCGCTGGGAAACAATCAATCTCTTTGAGGAGATTAGGAATGTAAGGTTAAAATGTTTCGGCAGGATGCACTCCGGAGTGAAAAAATAAAAAAAGGAGGGAAACATGTCAGAGTCATCAGATTACGAACCGGGGATTTGGGGCGGGCACGATTTTGGAAAGGCAAGAAAAGCCTTTGACATTTCGGCTGGAAGGAGTTATTCCGCCGCTAAGGCAAGCAAAAAATCTCATCGCGACTTAGTTCCCGATGAAATTACAACGCAAAGCAGAACTCCGTTAGTCATCCTCTGCGACGTGACCGGTTCGATGGGCAAATGGCCGGCTACGATTTTCTCCAAATTGCCGTATCTTGATCATGAATTAAAGACGGAATATCTTGGAGAAGACATGGAAATCTGTTTCGGGGCGATCGGAGACGCCAACGGCGACGATTACCCCCTTCAAATGCGTCAGTTTGTAAAAGGGATTGAAATGAAAAAAGCTCTTGAGGAGCTAGTTATCGAGGGTCGTGGCGGCGGCCAGCTTTCTGAAACATATGAACTCGGAGCTCTTTATTGCGCCAGGAAAATTTCTATGCCTAGAGCGATCATGAAGCCAGTTTTGATAATGATTGGCGATGAGAAGCCGTATTCCTACATCAGTCCCGACCAAGCCGAAGAATTTGCGAAAGTTAAACTGGAACGCCAGCTCCCCGCAGAAGTTGTTTTTAAGGAACTTCAAAAAAAATTCTCCGTGTATCTCATACGAAAGCCTTATGAAGAAAATTTAAGGAATAGCATAAGTTCTTTAGATAAAGAAATATATGGAGCATGGAAAGATCTTCTGGGCGCAAGCCGCATTAAAGACCTTTCGGATCCTCAAAGAGTTGTTGATGTTATTTTCGGCATATTGGCCATAGAGACTCAGAAAGTCGATTATTTCAAAAAGGAAATCGAGGAACGGCAGAAACCCGATCAAGTAGAGGCTGTTTACCGTTCGTTGGAGATAAATAAGATAGTTCCGCCGAATCCTCCGATGCTTCCTTCGGGCCAATCGGTAATCAGAAAAAAATCAGACGGCAAAGATGCGAAACCTCTTATTTAAAAAGGAGGATTGCATATGTGGTTTTTAAAAAAGAAACCGCCCCCAAAAAACGTTGATCTCATGGTAACGCTTTGGCCGAGCTTCCCTCACTTTCCATTGTTCGCAGAGGATTCCCGCCTTTGCGGTATACGCTTGAACAGCGCGATGATTTCCAATTTCGAGCTGGAGAGGGATCTTAACTTGATGGGTTCGCTTGATAAAGTGAAAATTCCTCTGCTCTTTGACATAAAGGGGCGACAGCTCAGAATAACGGAAGTCCACTTGAATCCCGATTATTTGGACATCACCCTGAATCATCCGGTGAGCGTAAAAACTCCGGTGGTGGTACTCTTGAAAGCAGGGGAAGATTACGCTGTGCTTAATGAGGTGACCGAAGGCGGCTATCGCTTGATTTTCGACGGCGGGCCTTCAATGATGGTTCGTCCTGGAGAGTCTATCTATGTAAGGGACAAAAGCGTTCAAGTCGGCGGAAGCCAATTTACCGATCAGGAACTGGAAAAGATCAGGAGAGTTTCCGAGTTCGGCTTCAAGCGCTATTGTCTTTCTTACGTGGAGAACCAAAGGGACGTCGATGAGTTTCTCGAGCTTGTCGGCAAAGATTCAGAAGTCATGCTCAAGATAGAGAACGTCAAAGGGTTGGAATATATTGCCAGGGAATTCAAAAAGAGGCCGAATATTTCTTTGATAGCCGCACGAGGAGATTTGTATGTTGAAATTGAGCGGCCGCACGACATCATGGCCGCAATGCGATTGATAATTGAGAAGGATCCCGAAGCTTGCGCAGGATCAAGATTGCTCTTGTCTGTGATAGACGGATCGGTTCCTTCCTGCGCCGACTTTTCAGAGCTTGCCTGGCTTTACGATATAGGGTACCGGAAAATGATGCTTTGCGACGAGATTTGCTTAAAGGAACAACTACTCACGACCGCGGTGGATATTTTTGAAAATTTCAGAAAGGCATACGTTAAATAATTAAAATAAGAGGGTTCAGCAAAAGCTGAGCCCTCTTTTATTTTTGGTGTCGTTTGCAAGAATTTAAAAATGTGGTATTATTTAATTATATGGAAAAAGTTATCACTATTCCAAGAGAAATGGTAAAAAACGGCGGAGCGGTAATTATTCCTCAAAAAGAATATGAGGAGTTTTCCCGCTGGAAAACATTCGTAAAGACATTTAAAGTTTTCAACCCAACTCGTGAACAGAAAAAAGATTTCAAAGGCGCTCGGAGCGATTATAAAAAAGGGAAAACCATTAATCTAAATGAGTTCCGAAATAAATTGGAAAATTGAGGTTAGAGAGAGGATTTATAAAGATATCGAAAAATTTCCCCAAAATGATAAAATGCGGATTCTTCAATTTTTTGAAGCGATATCTTTAAATCCCTTTTCTGGAGATATTGAAAAGATGAAAGGCGAGGAAAATGTTTGGCGGAGGCGTGTTGGCGCCTACCGCATTTTTTATGAAATTTTGTCCGAAGATAGAGTAATTTATATTTTTCGCGTAGAAAGGCGAACGTCCAAAACTTATTGAATTCGAGGTAAAAGATGTTGACAAAATACCGGTCTTGGTGTATACTGTTATGGTAGCTGAATTGAGGCCACGATTGGCCTTTTTTTGTAGAGATTCGGCATTACAAAAATCATGCAAACAAGAAGTTTTAACAGCGGAAGACCTAAGAAATATTTTTTTCAATCTCACTATAGGGGTGCGGGTTTTTCGGGTTTGGGCCGCAGAAAGCCGATGGGCCGCCCGGCTCAAAAAATAGATCCCGCCAGATTTATCAATAAAGCGATTTTCGATGAAAAGATCGATGATTTCGCGCCTAAAAATAAATTTCAGGATTTTAAAATTGACCAGCGTTTAATAAACGCCGTGGCGAATAAGGGATATAAATCACCCACGCCCATTCAGGATCAGATCATCAATCATATTATTGACGGTTTTGACGTTGTGGGCATTGCCGATACCGGCACGGGTAAAACAGCCGCTTTTCTTTTACCGATTATCAATAAAGTTTTAAAAAATTACAGAGAGAAAATTTTAATCGTCGCTCCGACCAGAGAGCTGGCCGTTCAGATTGATCAGGAGTTTAAGTCATTTGTCAGAGCAATGAGGATTTTTTCCGTTTGCTGCGTTGGCGGCATGGGTATCGGCAGGCAAATTTCTGAACTTCGCTATAATAATAATTTGGTTATTGGAACGCCGGGAAGATTAAAGGATTTGATAAACAGAAAAATGATTAACTTGTCTCAATTCAATACCGTTGTTTTAGATGAAGCCGACAGAATGTTTGACATGGGCTTTATCAACGATACGCGTTTCATCATGAGCCAGATGCCCAAAACTCGCCAGACGCTTTTTTTCTCGGCGACTCTTTCCAACGACATAGAAAGAATGATTAAGGAATTTACCAAAGACCCGGTCAGGGTTTCGGTTAAGACAAGAGATACTTCAAAAAATGTCGAGCAGGATATTGTGAGAATTGATCAGGGAAAAACAAAATGGGAAGTTCTCAATAATCTTTTAAGCAAAGAAGAATTCAATAAAGTGCTTATTTTCGGACGCACCAAGCACGGGGTGGAAAAACTTGCAAAGAATCTTTACAGCAGCGGGTTTAAGGTGGAGTCAATCCATGGCAATAAAAATAACACTCAGCGCCAAAGGGCGTTGGAAATGTTCAAATGCAACCGCGTTCAGATTTTGGTTGCCACCGACGTGGCCGCCCGCGGGCTTGATATCGCCGATATCAGCCATGTCATCAATTACGATATTCCGTCAACTTACGATGATTATATCCACCGCATCGGCCGCACGGGCCGTTACAACAAACGCGGCACGGCTCTTACGTTTATTGAGTAACCGCTATTCAGAAAATCGCCCTATACCCTTACAGGCCGGGCGATTTTTTGTTATAATAGAGGCATGGAGAACATCGATATTAAAGAAAAAAAACAATTAGGCCAATTTTTCACTCAAAATTCAGATTATATTCTGAATGGTTTAGAGAAATTCATAAAAGGGAAAAACATCACCGATCCCTTTGCCGGTAACGGTGATTTAATTTCGTGGGCTAAGAATTACGGAGCGATGAAAACGAGGGGTTGCGACATTGATAAAAAATACGTAAATAATACGGATATTTTTTACCATGACAGCATAAAATATCCTCAGCAGTATAAATTTGTTTTAACCAATCCTCCATATCTGAACGTAAATAAAGCGGGCCAAAAGACAAAAGAAGAATATTTCAAAAAAGGCGGGTTCGAAGATTTATATCAAATTTCCCTGTTTTCTATTCTAGATAGCGATGAGGGTATTATTATAGTTCCCATTAATTTTTTATCAGCAGAAAATTCAATAAAAATTAGAAATATATTTTTCAGCAAATTTGAAATTCTTGAAATGAATTATTTTAAACATCAAGTTTTTCCCGACACAACCTACAACGTTATCGCATTTTATTACAAAAAGAAAGATAATTATTTTAATGATAAATGCCGCATCGGAACCCATATTTATCCGGAGAATAAAACAATAGAGATCGAGCTCAAGAAAAATTCGTCCTGGAGTATTAACGGCGACTTTTTAAAGATTATCCAAAGCCAAAAAAATGACTTAGAAATTTATCGCTTAGTTGAGGATGATATTTTTAAGAAAAAGGGGAGAGTAGAGATATCAGCTGCTTATAAT
>JACOYG010000015.1 GCA_016181985.1 Candidatus Nealsoniibacteriota bacterium | reverse complement strand
CCAAATCCAAATCCTGCTCCCAATCCAAATTGGAATCAACTACTAATTTATGGCCATTATTAGGTCCTCCGGCGATTTCATTAAAATAAGCAAGAGCTCGTTATTTTATTTATCAACTCTTGATTAATTTTTAATAATCTGCGAGAATAGAGAAGTATGGGAAATATCAAGAATAAGATTGTTTTCATTTTTATTTTTGCCGCAATATCCGTAGCCGGAATAGCCGCGCTGATTTTTGTAATGCAGAAAGGAACTAAAAGCCTTCCAAATGTTAGACAGGTGACTGGATTGGTTGACCAATTTCAACTCAAGAATGGGCCGGAAAAATTAACCGTTCAGCCCGAAGAAAAAACCCTTCAATCCACGATTTTGGATACAAGCTACTTTTCACTTAATTTGCCCTTTGGCTGGGAGAGAGAATCTTTGGCTACCGATACATTACCTATTGCGATAATTGACTCTCAAGAAAAATTAACTAATGATAAGGCCAAAGAGATTGATTTCAGAACGAATATTTCCATTAACAGTACCGGACTCGGCAGTATTTTATTGAAAGATTACGTTGAAAGCGTAAAAACCAATTTAATCAACGCAATACCGATTCTTGAGATCATGAAAGAAGAGCAAACCAACATAAGTGGCAAAGATGCTTATTTTTTGGAGATAGAAAGCGTTCAGAAAGATCTGATATTCAGCACTATTGTAGTTTTTACTATCGGCAAAGAGAACACCGTTTGGGCATTTTCCTTCAACACGCTTAAAGAATCACGACTTAATTATAAAGATGTTTTTGATAGCATAATTAAAAGTATTAAGATGAAGCAAGATGCGCAAGAATAAAGTCTATATCACCATTGCTATAATTTTTGTTCTGGTATTTTTAGCCGGTAATTTTGATTACTCTCAGCTATTGAATTTAAAATATTTTCCCAAAAAAGATTTTAAGCTGGGCCTTGACTTACAGGGCGGCGCTCATTTAATTTATGGAGCGGACTTGTCCAATATAGCAAAAGAAGATTACGATTCTTCGATGCAGGGATTAAGAGACGTAATCGAAAGACGGGTTAATCTTTTTGGAGTAAGGGAGCCGGTGGTCCAGGTTGAGGGACAGAGATTAATTGTTGAGCTGGCCGGGATTCAGAATTTGAGCGAAGCCATAAAAATGATCGGCCAGACTCCCTATTTGGAATTTAAAGAACAAAAAGAAAATTATCAGGAAGTCATAGATAATAATAAAAAAATAGAAGAATCGGGAATAGGTCAAATGGAAGATCCTTTTATGCCCACTGCTTTGAACGGACAATATTTGGAAAAAGCCGAATTGGGTTTTGATCAAACGACAAGCTACAAGGCCTTGGTATCAATTCAATTTAATGATGAAGGCGCAAAAATTTTCGAGGAATTAACCAAGAAAAATATCGGCAAGCCCTTGGCAATATTTATTGACGGAGTCCCCATATCCGCGCCTATCGTCCAGGAAGCGATTTCCGGAGGCAGAGCTCAGATTTCCGGAAATTTTACCACAGAGGAAGCGAAGACTTTAGTCCGAAATTTAAATGCCGGCGCTTTACCCGTGCCCATCAGTTTAATATCACAGCAATCGGTAGGCCCGACGCTTGGCAAGGTTTCATTGGAGCAAAGCTTGAAAGCCGGAATTTTGGGTTTGCTTGCAGTGGTTATATTTATGGTTGTTTTTTATCGTCTTCCGGGGCTTTTCGCTTCCGTGGCTTTGCTGATTTATATTATTTTTACAATGGCTTTATTTAAGTTGATACCGGTTACTTTGACTTTGGCAGGCATCGGCGGATTAATCCTTTCGATAGGCATGGCCGTTGACGCGAATGTTTTGATTTTTTCCAGGATGAAAGAAGAATTAAGAGCAGGCAGAAATTTTTCCATGGCAGTCGAGGAAGGATTCAAAAGAGCTTGGCCGGCGATCAGAGACGGCAATCTTACCACCTTAATCGTTGCGGCGCTTCTTTTCGGCTTTGGGACAAGCTTTGTTAAAGGATTCGCTCTAACTTTAAGTATTGGCATTATAATAAGCATGTTTTCGGCAATTTTTATAACTAAAAACTTTCTTCGGGTATTTGTTGGCACAAAACTCGAAAAAGTAAAAATATTATGGCAATAAAAAAATATTTGTTCACGTCAGAGTCGGTCACCGAGGGTCATCCCGATAAGGTTTGCGATCAGTTATCGGATGCCATTTACGATGAAATGGTAAAACAAGACCCGGACAGTCATGCCGGCATAGAATGCCTGGCTACTACAGGATTGGTTTTGGTCGGAGGCGAAGCAAGGACAAAGGCGTATGTTAATGTTCAAGACGTGGTGAGGCGAGTATTAAAACAGATAGGATACGATAAGCAAGAATACGGTTTTTGCGCTGATGATGTCGGAGTAATAGTTACCCTGCATGAGCAATCTCCAGATATTGCTCAGGGAGTCGACGAAGATAAGGACAAAGAGCAAGGAGCCGGCGATCAAGGTTTGATGTTCGGCTACGCCACAAACGAAACAGAAGAATTTATGCCCCTGACTTTGGTTTTGGCTCATAAATTGACCAAGCGTCTTGCAGAAGTGAGGAAAAACGGCATGTTGTCTTACTTGAGACCGGACGGCAAATCGCAAGTAACCATAGAATACGAAAATGGTAAAATGAAAAGAGTGGAAGCTGTTGTTATCGCCGCTCATCATTCGGCTGATGTGTCTATGGATAAACTTAGGGCCGATATAAAAGAACATGTTATACTTCCTATTGTTGGAAATTTGGTTGACGAAAATACCAAATACTTTATTAATTCAACCGGCCGATTTGTTTTTGGCGGACCTCCGGCTGATACCGGTTTAACCGGAAGAAAAATTATCGTAGATACTTACGGCGGAGTAGGAGCTCATGGCGGAGGATGTTTTTCCGGAAAATGCGTTACCAAGGTGGACAGGTCAGGCGCTTATATGGCGCGCTATGCGGCTAAAAATGTGGTAGCGGCCGGTTTAGCCGACAAATGCGAACTTCAGGTCGCTTATTCCATCGGCGTAGCCAAACCGGTTTCAATTTTTGTTAATACCGAAGGAACCGGCAAAATTCCCGACGATGATATTGCCGAAATTGTCAAGAAATCGTTTGATTTTAGGCCAAAGCAAATAATCGAGCATCTTAATTTAAAGAGGCCGATTTACCAAAAAACAGCGGCTTATGGACACTTCGGCCGAAAAGATCCTGATTTCACATGGGAAAACACCGACAAAGCTGAAGAGTTAAAGAAATACCTCTAATATCTGGAGGTTCAACCTCCCCAAATTCATGAATTTTCTTAGATACAAAAAAATATATTTTGTTTTTTCCGGAATTTTAATCGCAGGAAGCATCGCTTCTGCGGTTATGTTCGGTTTGAACCCGGGCATTGATTTTACCGGCGGCAGTATTTTGGAAGTTGAATATTCCGAACAAAGACCGTCAAATCAGGAAATAAGAAAAAGTTTGACGGGTATTGATCTTGGTGAAATTTCCATTCAGCCGAGCAATGATATGGGAGTCATTATCAGAATGAAAGATATATCCGACGATACGCATCTATCCGTCATTGAGAGCCTGGGCAAATTCGGCCAAGTCCAAGAAAAACGCTTTGAATCGGTAGGGCCGGTTATCGGCAAAGAATTGAAAGAAAAAACTACGACCTTGATCGTCCTGTCTTTATTATCAATAGTCGTATACATTATCCTGGCTTTCAGGAAAATCAGAAGGCCGGTGCCCGCTTGGCAGTACGGAATAGTTTCTTTGATTATTCTTTTTCATGATATCATTTTTCCTATCGGCGTTTTTTCTTATCTCGGCAAGTTTTACGGAGTTCAAATGACCATACCGGTAATAGCCGCTCTTTTAACGGTTGTCGGCTACGCCATCAATAATGTCGTAGTAGTTTTCGACAGAATGAGAGAAAACTTAAGAAATAGAGAATCATTAACCTTTGAGGAAACTATAAATAAAGGCATAGGCCAAACACTAACCAGATGCCTCAATACGTCTTTGACAACTCTTTTGCCGTTGTTTGCTATTTTCTTTTTTGGCGGAGCGACCTTAAGATATTTTTCTTTGGCCCTAATTATCGGCATTACGGCGGGAACCTATTCTTCCATATTGCTAGCCGCCCCCCTATTGACAATATTTAAGAAGCATGCTTAAATATAAACGTATGTACAACTATCAGACAATTTGCCAAAACAATTTGCTTAAAGATTTACCCGCTAAACACAAGGAAGTGATTGTGAGGCGTTTTGGTTTGGGGGGCGATGAAAAAGAAACCCTAGAATCAATCGGCAATGATTTCAGTGTGACAAGAGAAAGAGTCCGTCAGATTGAGGAAGATGGATTAAAACGCCTGGAAGACAAAATTTGCTTGCCTGTTTTTCAGAATATTTTCAACGATTTTTCTAAGTATTTTAAGACATCGGGCTCTTTAAGGAGAGAAGATTTGGCGCTTCAGGATCTGGGCGGCCAAAAATTTAAAAATCAAGTTTCTTTCCTTTTGACCATCGGAAAGCAATTTCAGAAATATGGAGAAACTCAAGATTTTCATGCTTTTTGGGCGGTTGACCATAATGCTCTTAATGTCGCTCAGAAATTAATCAACGATTTTACAAGTCAGCTGGAAAGCAAAAAAGAACCCATGGCTTTACCAAAGGGCCTTTTATCTTCTTATGTTGAGATTTCTAAAAATATCCTTAAGGGTTCGCAGGGTTTATACGGGTTAAAAAATTGGCCGGAAATCAACCCAAGAGGCGTTAAGGATAAAGCTTACCTGGCGATGAAAAAAGAAGGCAAGCCCGTTCATTTTACAAAAGTTGCCGATTTGATAGGCAAAGATGCTTTGGTCCAAACCGTTCACAATGAACTGATCAAAGATCAGAGATTTGTTTTGGTTGGCAGAGGACTTTACGCTTTAAAAGAGTGGGGCTACGAACAGGGTTTTGTAAAAGACGTCATTGCTAAGGTTATTAATTCGGCCGGCGGCCAGCTTCATAAGAATGCGATAGTCCAGGAAGTATTAAAACAGAGGCAGGTCAAGCCGAGCACCGTTTTGTTGAATTTGCAGAATCAGAAGCATTTCATTAAAAATTCCGAGGACGAATATACTATAAGAGAGGCATAATGGAATCAATACCATTATTCATAATTTCTGCTGTTGAAAAAATTTGGAATGTAATTTCAATTTGGTGGTGGGCGCCATTGCCCTTCTTGCTTTGGCGTCCTTTTTTATTTTATTGGAGGTGGTGGAGGATGGAAATTTGGATGTTCGCTCAAAAAAAGGTTTTATTGGAGATTAAAATGCCAAAAGAGGTTTTGAAGCCGTTAAAATCAATGGAGCAGGTATTTTCGGCTATTTGGGGCAACGTTTTTGATCCTCCGGATTGGTTTGAGTATTGGTTTGAGGGCAAGGATTTAGATACCGTTCAATTGGAAATGGCAAGCATAGGAGGCGAGCCGCATCTTTATGTGAGATGCAGCGACTTCAGAAGGAATGCCATTGAATCATCGATTTATTCGCAATATCCCGAAGCCGAAATTTCCGAAGTTGACGACTATGCAAAATATGTTCCTCAAGATATTCCAAATAAAGATTGGGAACTTTGGGGTACGGATTACATGATGAATAAGCTCGATGTTTATCCCATCAAAACGTATTCTAAATTTTTTGAAGAATCAGAATCGGCTAAAGAAGAAAAAAGGATTGATCCGATGTCCACTTTATTGGAGGGAATGGCTAAATTGGCGCCCGGCGAACAGCTCTGGATTCAGATTGCCGCTACCCCGGTTCTTAGCGTTACCGACATAAAAGAAGGTGGCACTTATGATTTCGTTGCCAAGGGAAGAGAAATAGCCGACAAGTTGGCTAAAAGGCCGGCAAAACAAAAATCAAAGCACATTTTAGTTGAGGCGTTTGAGGAAGCCGCTTACGGCACAATGCCTGGAACCGTCGAGGAAAAGGTAGAGGCATTTCCTCCGGAAATGCGCTTAACTCCCGGCGAAAGGGACATCGTTGAGGGTGTTGAAAATAAAGTCGCTAAGAGATCATTCAGCTGTTTTATAAGATTTATTTATTTGGCCAAAAGAGAAAATTATTTTGGCGGAGCCAAGGGTATTCCCTTCGGATTTTTTAACCAATTTTCCACGGAGAATTTAAACGGTCTCAGGCCTTTTCCAAAAACCTTAACTAAAATTAAAAAGTTTTTTAAAATTAAAGCAATCACTCTTCCGACTTTGAGTATTTTGCACGCTCGCCGGGTTTATCTCAGGAAAAGAAGATTATTTTTCCGTTATACCAAAAGAATGCCGCCTTTGTTTCCAAAATCATCTGGGCCCAGCAGTTTTATTTTAAACACGGAAGAATTAGCTACGATTTTTCACTTCCCAGGCAGGATCGTTGCTCCGGCTCCTTTTGTTTCAAGGGTGGAATCCAAGAGAGGAGAAGCGCCTCCCGGCCTGCCAATGGAAGAGTAAAAAAATATGTCAGAACCCAACGAGATAAATTTTTTTGCCGAAACAACTTTTCGCAATATGAGGCGTAAGTTTGGAATAAAAATAGACGACAGGCGCCGTCATTTTTATGTTATCGGAAAGACCGGCATGGGTAAAACCGTAATGATTAAGAACATGGCTATTCAGGATATTCAGAACGGACACGGCATCGGTTTTGTAGATCCTCACGGCGAAGCTGCCGAAGAATTGTTGGATTTTATTCCGGCAGACAGGATTAACGACGTAATTTATTTTAATCCCGCCGATATAGAATATCCCATCGCCTTTAATATCATGGAGAAAGTGGATGTTGCGCATAGACATTTGGTAGCCGGCGGCTTAATGGGAGTTTTTAAGAAAATTTGGCCCGATGTTTGGTCGGCCCGTATGGAGTATATTCTTAACAATTGCATCTTGGCTTTATTGGAATATCCCGATGCCACTCTTTTGGGCGTGAACAGAATGCTTTCTGATGCGGAGTACCGCAAGAAAGTTGTCGAAAAGGTTACGGATCCCGTGATTAAGGCTTTTTGGGTGCAGGAATACTCCCGCTATACTCAAAGATACGAAGTTGAAGCAACAGCGGCCATTCAAAATAAAGTCGGCCAATTTGTTTCGGCCCCTATAATCAGGAATATCATCGGCCAGGTGAAATCCTCAATTGATATGAGGAAGATAATGGATGAAGAGAAAATTCTTATCATGGATTTATCTAAAGGCAGAATTGGTGAAGACAATTCCAGGCTCTTAGGAGCTTTAATGATTACGAAATTGCAGCTGGCCGCCATGCAGAGGGTTGATGTTCCCGAAGAAAAAAGAAAAGACTTTTTTTTGTATATCGATGAGTTTCAGAATTTCGCCACGTCTTCTTTCATAAGCATACTGTCGGAAGCCAGAAAATACAGATTAGCTTTGATTCTAGGACACCAATATATTACCCAAATGGAAGAAGAAGTAAGAGATGCGGTTTTTGGAAACGTGGGAACCATGATTTGTTTCAGGGTGGGCGCAGAAGATGCGGAATGGCTGGAAAGAGAATTTACTCCGGAATTTTTGGCGACTGACTTAGTCGGTTTGACTAAGTATAATATCTATTTGAAATTAATGATTGACGGCGTTGCCGGCCGGCCGTTTTCCGCTCAAACTTTGCCGCCGTTGCCAAGCCAAGAAAAATCAAACAGAGAAAAAATCATTAATGTTTCCCGCGAGAGATACGGCACTCCACGCCAAAAAGTAGAAGAAAAAATCGCCAAATGGACTGGTCCTTTGGATATGCCCGCGATGGTTCAAGCGCCGGCGGCGCCTACGCTTTACGACGCGCGCTGTTCAATGTGCGGCAAGGATACCAAAGTGCCGTTTGTTCCCGATGGGAAGAGACCGGTTTATTGCAAGTCATGCAGAGCTAAATTAGGGATAGGCCCAAAAAAGCCAGAAGCAGTTATGCCAGTTCAAGAGTTATTACCGGTCACTCCCGAAATAGACGATCCTCATTTGCAAGATGAGCGTCCGGTTTCGCCAGAAATTAAGCAAAACGTGCCTCAACGCAAGGAATTCCGGCCTGAACCTCCTCCCATTAGAACTGTTCCTTTTTCATCTTCAAGACGCAGAGAAAAAGATGATAATTTCAGGCCGCAAAGAAAAGAAGTTAATTTAT
>JACOYG010000060.1 GCA_016181985.1 Candidatus Nealsoniibacteriota bacterium | reverse complement strand
GCCGTGGAGTATCACGGCAAAAACATTGCCGATGTTTTGGATTTTACCGTTGAGGATGCGTTGAATTTTTTTAAGAATATCCCCGGGCTTTATGAAAAATTAAAAACGCTCACCGAGGTCGGTTTGGGTTATGTCCAGTTGGGACAATCGGCTTCTTCGCTTTCCGGCGGAGAGGCTCAAAGAGTGAAACTAGCCACGGAACTTTCAAGAAAAGCCACCGGTAAAAGTTTATACATATTAGACGAGCCGACTACCGGTTTGCACTTTGACGACATCAAAAGGCTTATTCAGGTTTTGCGCGGTCTGGTTGATAAGGGCAATACCGTTTTAGTAATTGAACACAATTTGGATCTTATTAAAAATTCCGATTGGATTATTGACATGGGCCCCGAAGGCGGCGAACTCGGCGGCTATATCGTCGCCCAAGGCCTTCCCAAAGCCATCGCCAAGGTAAAAAAATCCTACACTGGACAGTATTTGAAGGGCGTGAGATAAGGTAGATAGAATAAGAGAAAGGAGGAAATATGGCGCCAAAACGTGGCGGGTGCCAGTGCAAAATAGGTTCGCGGACAGGGCCGGACGGTAAGTGCCCCGTGTGCGGAAAGTATAGATGGTAAGCCTCGCCTGTAGGCAACAGAAGTAAATTAAAATGCGTACCAAGTGAATGGTACGCATTTGTTTTTTTATTCTTCTGCGAGAAAACTGTTAATGTAATTGACGGGAATAATAAAGTCGAAGGAGCTGCGAGTCATGCCCATATTCACCAGGCCGATTACTTTGCCGGTTTTATCTATTGCCGGACTTCCCGAACTTCCAAAATCAATTGAAGAATCGATTTGGATTGCTCTAAGCAGGGGCAGATTTTTTAATTCTCTGTCAAAACCGCTCACTATCCCTGCGCTGGCGGAATTATTAAATTTATTGGGGTTACCGATCAATAATATATTGTCGCCAACGGCGAGATTTCTGATATCCGCCGGCATCAATGGTTCCGCGTTTAACGGTACGGCAAGTTCAATAATCGCCAAATCCCATTCCGGCTTGATTCTTTTAATTTTTCCCAGCACCTCGGAATAAACTCCGTCATTCAGGAAGACTTTAACATAAATGCCGGGCGGAGATTTTACAACATGATAAGCGGTTAATATCTGGTTTTTTTTGCCGAATAGGAAGCCCGTTCCGTATTCTTTGTTTGTTTCAATCTTGACTACTGATTTTTGAGTTTTTTCGTAGATTACGGCAGGATCAAATATCTTGTCATTCACCATCGCCAGGTCTTTTTTAAAATTAGCTTCAAGATTGTCTATGTTTCCCATCAAGCTGAATTCAACCAATCCAAGCTCTCTTCTGTCCGCTTTATTATTTTCAAGTTCGGCTGTTTTATTTTCTACGGCAGATATAGCAGAGGATAATTTCTCCTCTGTTTTCCTAATTTTTATTTCAGAATCTCTTTTAGCTGATCTGAGATCAGCATCAGCGACTTCTACTTTTTTAGCAAGAAGCGTATTGTCGTTATCAATTTTTTCGAGTCCGCTGCTAACAGAGATAAGTTTCATTTCCAAAACGAACACCCTTTGTTTGAGCAGGTTGTTTTCCCTGTCAATATTCGATACGACTATTCCGACAAACATCATAACAGCTATCATTATAACCGATAATATAGAAAGCCATTTTTTCAAGGCGCGCCTCCTTCTGCAATAAGCTGATCAACTTTGTCGATCGGAATTGCAAAACCAAATGTAAGATTCCAGAGAGATTTGCTTATTACGCCGATCACCTCGCCATTTTTATTGATTAAAGGCCCTCCCGAACTTCCGCGATCCAGAGATAAGTCAGTTGAAATTAACGGTCCGGAAGGCGAGGAGCGCCTTATAGCAAGGCCGCTGATAACCCCCGCGCTTAACGAATTTTTTAGTCCTTCTGGGTTGCCGATCGCCAGCACCCTTTCTCCGCCGGTAAGATTTATTACGTCCGCCGGCATTAATGGTGCGGCGTCAATGGGTTCTTCTAGCTCTATGACGGCCAAATCCCAATCTACTTTAACGAATTTGATTTTGCCCCTTATCAAAATATGAACTCCGTCATTAGGAAACACTTCTACCGTTTTATCGGAAAGCAATTCCGCAATCACATGAAAGGCGGTAATCACTTGCGTATTTTTGATATATAAAAATCCTGCGCCTCCGCCGATCATTACCACCGCTTTTTTTGTTTCGGCATAGATTTTAGCAGAATCGAAGTCTTTAACTTCTAATTTCGCGAGTTTTGTATTTATGCTTTTGAGCTCTTCATTCAGTCGTCCAATTTCGCCACCTAGCTCTCCGGTATCTTTTTGGACAGAATTGAGGCTTATCAAAGTAAGCCCGAAAAAGATTAAAGCAATGGCGAGCATCACCGATAATATTAAATTCCATTTTTTCAAAGTACATCTCCTTCAGCTTTCGCTAGTTGATTATTCACCTTAACAATTAGGCCTGATTCTAGCAAGGGGGGGGTTGACAGTTTTTTTCAGCCGAGTAATATAACAGTTAGCACTCGATCAGTTCAACTGCTAAATTAATTATAATTAATAATAAATACATATGAATATAAAGCCGTTATCCGATCATATCCTCATTGAACCGATTAAGGGGAAAGAAAAAACCAAGTCGGGAATTTTGCTTCCTGAAACCTCGGAAAAAGAAAAGCCCGAACAGGGCAAAGTAATTTCTGTAGGGCCGGGCAAAAAAGATAAAACCGGTAAATTCATTCCCCTTGAAGTAAAAGCCGGGGATGTGGTTTTGTTTACTAAATATGGGCCGAATGAAATTAAAGTCGAAGATAAAGAATATTTAATAGCAAGGGAAGAGGATATCCTAGCAATTCTTGAATAGCACAATGCGAATACCGCGAATTAGATGCGAATACCGCAAATAATTCGTAGTATTCGAATATAATTTGTAATATTCGCATTATATATTATGAGCAAACAAATTTTATTCAGCGAAGCCGCCAGAAGCAAATTGCTGGCCGGCATCAACAAACTTACTGATGCTATAAAAATCACCTTGGGGCCAAAAGCCAGGCTAGTTGTTTTAGATAAGGGCTTCGGAGCTCCCGAAATTTCCGACGATGGCGTGAGTATTGCCAAAGAAATTGAATTGGAAGACAAGGTTGAACAAATGGGCGTGGAAATCGTAAGAGAGGTAGCCGAAAAAACAAGCGGCGCGGCCGGAGACGGAACTACCACCTCCATGGTTTTAACGAGAGCGATTATTTCGGAAGGCCTTAAAAATGTCACAGCCGGAGCCGATCCCTTGGCTTTAAGGCGGGGGATTCAAAAAGGAGTAAAAGCTATTGTTGAGTATTTAAAAAGCAAATCCAAAGCAATTTCCCAAAAGGAAGAAACCGCTCAAGTGGCGACCATTGCTAGCTTGGATCGCGAAGTCGGCAATTTAATCGGCGAGATTTTTTCTGAAGTCGGCAAAGACGGCGTAATAACCGTCGAAGAATCAAAGAAGTTCGGCTTGGAAAAAGAAATCGTCAAAGGCCTACAATTTGATAAGGGATATATTTCTCCTTATATGATTACCGATGCCGAAAGAATGGAATCAACTATGGATGATCCATATATGCTGATCACCGACAAAAAGATTTCTTCTTTACAGGAAATTTTGCCTGTTTTGGAAAAAGTCGCCCAAGCTGGCAAGAAAGAATTGGTTATTATCGCCGACGAAGTTGAAGGAGAAGCTTTAGCCACCTTGGTGGTTAACAAGCTCCGCGGCATATTCAGCGCTTTAGCCATTAAGGCGCCCGGTTTTGGCGACAGAAAAAAGGAAATGCTCGAAGATATAGCGGTGGTTACTGGCGCCAAAGTTATTTCCGAAGAAATCGGTTTGAAATTGGATAAAATCGAGCTGGAAATGCTTGGCCAGGCCAGAAAGGTTGTTGCCAAAAAAGAAAATACCACGATCGTTGAAGGCAAGGGATCCAAAGAGGCGATTGAAGCCAGAGTGAAACAGATTAAAAACGAAATTAAAATCACCACTTCCGATTTTGACAAAGAAAAACTGCAGGAAAGATTAGCCAAGCTTGCGGGCGGAGTAGCTGTTATTAAGGTGGGAGCGGCAACGGAGCTGGAGCAAAAAGCGAAACAAAAGAAAATTGAAAACGCCTTAAATGCCACCAGAGCCGCGGTTGAAGAGGGGATATTGCCTGGAGGCGGCACCGCTTTATTAAGGGCGGTTTCCGTTTTGGAAAAAATTGAACTGGAGGGAGACGAGAAAACCGGTTTGAATATTCTTAAAAGAGCTCTTGAGGGGCCCATAAGGCAGATTACCGAAAACGCCGGCCTTGACGGCGCGGTGGTAGTGGCAAAGGTGAAAGAAATGGACGAATTTTCCGGCTTTGACGCTCAAGCCATGGAATATAAAAATCTTATTCAGGCCGGAGTTATTGATCCGACCAAGGTCGTGAGAACCACTTTGGAAAACGCGGCTTCGGCAGCTTCCATGTTCCTGACTACCGAGTGCGTTGTAGCCGAAAAACCGGAAGAAAAGAAAGAAAAAGGCGGCATGCCCCAGGGCATGGACATGGGATACTAATCGAAAATTTTTAATTCTTAATTTCTAATTTTTAAACCTTAAGCCACTCCTATTGTTATAGGCGTGGTTTTTGGTATAATAAAGGCATGAATACATTTACCGTCATTTTAATCATCGCAGGAGTAGTAGCTTTTTGGTTCGTGGCCGTTTATAACCGGTTTGTTTCTTTGCGCAACCGCGCCAAAGAGGCCTGGTCGGATATAGATGTTCAATTGAAGAGAAGACACGATTTAATCCCTAATCTCGTAGAGGCGGTTAAGGGTTATGCCAGCCATGAAAGAGAGCTTTTGGAAAAAGTGACCCAAGCCAGAACGCAGGCCATGGGAGCGCAAACAATAAAAGAAAGGGGAGAGGCGGAAAATTTTCTTTCCTCAACGTTAAAGTCGCTTTTTGCAGTTTCAGAAAACTACCCCGACCTGAAGGCCTCGGTAAACTTCCTGGAGCTTCAGCGCGAGCTTAGAGATACCGAAGACAAAATTCAGGCCGCCCGGCGTTTTTACAACGGAAATGTGAGAGATCTTAATATAAAAACTGAAAGTTTCCCCGATAAAATTATCGCCCAGACTTTCGGTTTTCGCCGAATGGAGTTCTTTGAAATAGGCGAGGCGGCGGAAAGAGAAGTCCCGCAAGTCAAATTTTAAAATGACGTTATACACTTCCGCCGAATCGAATATCAGAAAGACATGGATTCTGATAACCCTGTTCTTGTTATTTGTCATCGGTTTGGGCTCGGTTTTCAGCAATATTTTGCAAAATCAGGCGATTCTGATTTACGCGGTTATTTTTGCCGTTCTGATGAATTTTATAAGTTTTTGGTCTTCCGATAAAATCATTTTATCAATAACCCGGGCAATTCCGATTAAAAAAGAAGACAGTCCCGAACTTTACAGAACAGTTGAAAATCTTTGCATTACAGCCGGACTGCCCCTGCCGAAAATTTATATTCTGAACGAGCCGCAGCCGAATGCGTTTACGACGGGCCGCGACAAAAATCACGCAATTTTGTGCGTTACTCGCGGACTTCTGGAAAAGTTAGACAGATCGGAACTGGAAGGAGTAATCGGCCACGAATTGTCGCACATTGGAAACAAAGATATGCTGTTAATGACAATCGTCGTTGTTTTGGTCGGTTTTATCGGCATAGTTTCCAATTTTTTTACGAGATCTTTGATGTTCGGCGGAATGAGAAGGCGCGACGACAGAGATTCGGGACAGGCCGGCTCAATCCTGGCCTTAGTCGGAATAGTTTTAGCGATTCTTTCGCCTATTGTGGCAATACTTATACAAATGGCCGTTTCCCGTAAAAGGGAATTCTTGGCCGACGCGTCGGGCGCTTTGCTCACCCGCTATCCCGAAGGCCTGGCCAGGGCTTTGGAAAAAATTTCTGCCGATAAAAATCAATTAACGGTTGCCTCGCCGTCCGTTGCCCATCTTTTCATCGCCAACCCCCTCAAGGGAAAAAGTTTTTCAAATTTGTTTCAAACGCATCCGCCGATAAGAGAGAGAATAAAAGCGCTTCGCGATTTAAAAATTTAAATATTAAGAGGTCTGACCTCCCGACAAATATGACGGGAGGTCGGACCTCAAAACATTCAATTATGCTGTGTCCCATTGATAAAAAAAATAAATTAGAGCAAACAGTATTATCAGGCGTTGGGGTGGACTATTGTCCAAAATGCCTTGGTCTTTGGTTCGAAGAGGAAGAACTCCGTTTGGCAAAAGATTACAAGGACAGAGATTTAAGGTGGCTTGATATTGATTTATGGAAGGATGAAGAAAAATTCAAGATTTCCCCGGGCCAAAAGCTTTGCCCGACGGACAGATTGCCGCTTTATGAAACCGATTACGGCGATTCGGGCATTAAAGTTGATGTTTGCAATATTTGCCATGGCGCTTGGCTTGATAGGGGAGAGTTCAAAAAGATTATTCAATATTTGAAAGAAAAAGCCAATAAGGAGGTTCTGACCCATTACTTAAAAAATCTCAAAGAGGAATTATGGGAGATATTCCAGGGGCCGGAAGATTTCAAGGACGAAGTTGAAGATTTCCTTGTAATCTTGAAGCTTTTTGTGTATAAATTTAATACCCAGCATCCCAACATCGCCAAAATAATTTCTGGATTACCCAGGTAATTGCATTTGACAACTGTAATACAATTTATTACAATAATATAAAAATATATGAGAGATATAGTGAATATTTCATTACCAAGAGAATTAAGCCGAGAAATCGATAAATTGTTAGGAAGGGGTCATTATTCCACCAGGAGCGAATTTTTACGAGAGCTTATTCGCGAAAGAATTGCCGAAGAAGATTTATTGTCCCAAATCAAGAAAAGCGAAGCCGAATTTCGATCGGGAAAGGGAAAAATTTTACATTCCCTAAAAGACTTGCGTTAAACGCATGACGATTTTTTATTCGCCGGAATTTAAACGAAAATACAAGCGCTTGCCGTTAGAAATTCAGCGAAAAGCCGAAGAAAAAGAAATAATTTTCCGCAATGACCCGTTTGATTCACGGCTTAAGACTCATAAACTTCACGGACGTTTAGGCGATTTTCTGGCTTTTTCCATCGATGAACGCTGCCGAATTATTTTTACATTTTTAGAAAAAGATAAAGTAAAATTTTATGCAATAGGAGGACATGAAATTTATTAAGGAGGAGTGTGCGAGCGGTTTAAACAGCAGTCCTGGAAAGACTGTGTACTGAAAGGTACCGTGGGTTCGAATCCCACCTCCTCCGCCATGAATACAAAAAAATTTACGCTTTCAACATTGCCGGAAAAATTGGGTATTTGCCATTTTGACAAAAAGAGCCCGATTCCCGGCTGGGCAATGGATATCAATTTTTGTTCCATTACCAGAACCAAAGATGAATTGTCCGTTGTTTGCCCGCAAGATAAGATTCCCGGCGGAGTTTTGGCGGAGAAAAATTGGCGGGCCTTTAAACTGGAAGGCACCGCTGATTTATTTTCAGTCGGCGTTATCGCTTCTTTGTCCCAGCCCCTGGCCGAAGCCGGAATCAGTCTTTTCATCGTCTCAACCTATGAGACGAACTATATTCTGGTTGAAGAAAAAAACCTCGCAAAGTCCAAAGAAATTCTTGGCAGTTTCTGCGAAATCCAGGCGAACTAGGTTTGAAGCCATAAAAGATAGTTCAGACGGTAGAATTACCGGCGGACTTTTTGCATTACTCAAAAAATTAAAGGAAAATCGTCCTTTCGGATATTTTCAAATTGACATGATTAGGCAAGACGTTGACTAATTGCTTGATTCTGGTAAAATAAATATATGGCTAGACTAAATTTTAAAAATATTGTTTGGAAGGAGGGCAAGTATTATGTTGCCCAATGTCTTAACATTGATGTTTCTAGTTTCGGTAAAACGAAAAAAGAGGCGTTGGATAATCTAGACGAAGCGTTGGAATTGTATTTTGAAGATATAAAAACTCCGCGCATCACTAAGGTTGAAAGCCCTGAAGTGGTTGGGCTATCTTTGACGCATGCCTAAATTATATTCATCGACTCATATCATTCAAGTCCTTCAAGGAAAGGGCTTTATTTATATTTCGCAAAAGGGCAGTCATGTAAAATTTCGCAGGGTTGGCAGGCCAACTCTAACCGTTATTGTTCCGGCTAATAGAAAAGAAATTCCTGTCGGCACTTTCCGGTCTATTTTGCGCCAATCTTGTTTGCTCAAAAACGATTTTGAAGTAAAATAAAGGCGTAGTTGATTTGTGAAAAATATATGAAAAACACAAAAAAATTTGCGCAAAGTCTAAGGTGGGAAAAAATTAATAAAAAATAATGGAAATTAAAGACAGGATATTTAATATTGCGCAGAAGCTTAAACAAAAAAGCGTTCCCCGGCAAGTGGACGGTGCCCGGCGGTGGACTGGAAACGGACGATTATATAAATTTGCCGGCTTCGGGAGCTGGGCAGTGGTACAATGCCATAGAAAAATCTCTAAGGAGAGAAATAAGAGAAGAAACCGGCCTTGAGGTTGACGCATTAAATTATCTGGTGGATATCGCTTTCATCAGGCCCGACGGCATACCGGTGGTAATTTTAAGTTATTACGCAAAGTATAAATCAGGAGAAGTAAAACTTGACGAAGACAATATTGATTACGCTTGGGTGAGTTCGGGGGAGGCAAAAAATTATGATCTGATAGACGGAATTTTAGGAGAAATTGAAATGACAGATAATATACTAAAAAGCATTAGCGATGCATAATAAAATTGCTCAAAAGAAAATTGTTATTCTCGGCGCCGGGTTTGCGGGATTAAGATGCGCTAAAATTTTAGAAGGATTTTATCCGGGGCAGGTAACGTTAATAGATAAAAATAATCATCACCTGTACACCCCCGAGCTTTACGAGTTAAAAGAAAAAAGGGTAAAATTGCCCATAACGGCTAAAGCTGAATTTTTACAGAAAGAAGTGGCGGATTGGCGGCGCTTAGATTACGATTATTTGGTTTTAGCGGTTGGCGCTCAAACCAATTATTACAATATACCGGGTCTGAAGGATAATGCCTTGACTTTCAAGAACTTGGAAGATATCGAAAGAATAAGAAAAATTTCTGCCGGAGATATTTCAATCATCGGCGGAGGCGTAACCGGAGTTGAATTGGCCGCTCAGCTAGCTATCAAATTAGAAGGCGAAAGAATCAAACTAATCGAGGGTTCTCCGTGCATTTTGTCAAACCTTGAAGAGTCTTTTAAGATAAAAGTTGAACGCCGTTTGAAGAAATTAGGCATTGATATTTTATGCGATTATCGCTTAAATAAGGTAGAGCCGGGCAGGATATTTTTTGAAAATGGCGAAATTTTAAAATTTGATAATTTAATCTGGACAGGCGGAGTAAAAATGGGCGAATATAAAGTTGATAAATATTTAAGGGCAGATGGAGAGAAAAACGTTTTTGCCGTCGGCGACTGCGCTTCAGTCAATCCGGGAATGATCCGCCCCGCCTTAGAGCAAGCTGAAATCGCGGCCATGAATATTAAGAACAGCATTGAGGGTAAGCCGCTGGTTATTTATCAGCCTAAATTCCGCGGTATTTTTATTCCGCTGGGGGGCTATTCCGCCGCGGTAAAAATTGGTAAAATGAAGATGTTAGGATTCCTGCCCTGGCTTATTAAAGAATTGGTCAATTTTTTATATAAAAAAACTTATGGCGTCTAAAATATTAATATTTGTTATGCGAGTTTCATTGGGCTGGCTTATGCTTTATGCGGGAATCGTTAAAGTTTTAAATCCGCAGTGGTCGGCTTTTGGCTATATGAAAGGAGCCAAAACTTTTAGCGTGTTTTATAACTGGCTTGCCAGCCCCAATATCCTGCCGGTTGTTGATTTTATCAATGAGTGGGGATTAACGCTTTTGGGCATTTCTTTAATTCTCGGAGTATTCGTCAGATTCAGTTCTATTTTAGGGGCATTACTAATGGCTCTTTATTATTTGCCAGTTTTGTCTTTTCCGAAAGTAGGTATGTATAGTTTTTTAGTTGATGAGCACATCATTTATGTTTTGGTTCTGCTGTTTTTTGCAAACATCAAAGCGGGCCGCATTTGGGGTCTGGAGAAATGGTGCTCTGATTTGCCAATTTGCTCAAAATTTCCCAAGTTGCGCAACTTATTAGGGTAATAACATGGAAAATTTAATTTTAATCCTTATTTTTATCTGGTCTCTTCCCTGGAAGGGAGTAGCTTTATGGAAAGCCGCGAGAAACGGCCACAAAAAATGGTTCATCGCTTTGGCCCTGGTGAATACGCTAGCCATCATGGAGATAGTTTATATTTTCTATTTTTCGAAACCTAAACAAAAACAGCAATGATATCTTCTCCAATCGAGGAAATAAAAAATAAATTAGATATAGTCGAGGTCGTTGGCGGCTATATCAAGCTGAGCAAGGCTGGAGCCAATTTTAGGGCTCCTTGTCCTTTTCATTCGGAAAAAGGGCCGTCTTTTTTTGTGAGTCCGGCCCGTCAAATTTGGCATTGTTTCGGATGTTCCAAGGGGGGCGACGTTTTCGGTTTTGTTAAGGAAATCGAGGGAGTCGAATTTGGCGACGCTTTGCGTATTTTGGCTCAAAAAGCGGGCGTGGAATTAAAAAAACAATCGCCCGAATACGACCAATGGAAAAGCGAAAGGGAGCGTCTTTATGAAATTTGCGAATTGGCCTGCAAATTTTTTGAAAAACAGCTCGAAGAGGGGATAACGGGCAAAGAAGCAAAAAAATATCTTTTGGGCAGGGGCATTACCCAAGAAAGTATTAATAAGTGGCGGCTTGGTTATTCGCCCGACACTTGGCAGGGCTTGTCGGATTTTTTAACTTTAAGGGGCTATCAAAAAGATGAAATTCAAAAAGCCGGTTTGGCGCTGGCTTCCGAAAGAGGCTCTTTCTATGACAGATTCCGCGGCAGGATTATTTTTCCGATTTTTGACTTAAATTCCCAGGTAGTCGGTTTTGGCGGAAGAGTTTTTAAATCAGAGGATCCGGCAAAGTATGTCAACAGCCCCAGCACCTTGCTTTACGATAAAAGCCGCATTTTATACGGCTTAGATAAGGCTAAGGTGGAAATCCGCAAGAAAAAATGCTGCATATTAGTGGAAGGCTACGTTGACTTGATTATGGTTTCTCAGGCCGGTTCTGAAAATGCCGTGGCCACTTCGGGCACCGCTCTCACTCCTTATCAATTGCATATTTTAAAAAGATACTCTGAAAATTTACACACGGCTTTTGATATGGATTTAGCCGGAAATTCGGCCACCAAAAGAGGCATAGATTTGGCCCAAAACCAAGGGTTCAATGTAAGGGTAATCACTATGCCCGGGGAAAAAGATCCCGCCGATGTTATTTTGCATAATCCTCAAGATTGGGGGAAACTGGCCGATGAAACAAAATCAATTCTGGAATTCTATTTTGAAACCACTTTCGCCAAGATAGATTCTGCAGATCCCGAAGGCAAGAGAGAAATTTCCAAAATTCTCCTGCCGGTCATAAAAAGGATTCCCAGCAAAATCGAGCAATCGCATTGGGTGCAGGAATTGGCCAAAAAGTTAAAGGTTAAAGAAGAAATAATCGAAGAAGAGATGAAAGCCGCTAAAATTATGGATGCCGAGGGATCGGGTTATGTTATAGAGAATATGCCCGGGCCGAGTACCGTAATAATAAAAAACCGCAAAGATATTTTAGCGGAAAGGATTGCTTCGTTTGTTATAAAAGATCCTAAGAATTTAAATTTAATTGACGACGATTGCCTTACTTTCATGCCGCCTAACATTCAGGCCGTTCTCACCGATTTGCGCCAGCAGAAATCACCGCAGGACGCAAATTTCACGAATTATCTTTCTTTAAAAGCCGAGGCCGAAGAAGAGGAAGGGATCGATTACGGGGAGGAAATTAAAATGTGCCTCATGGAAATCAAGAAATTAGGAATAAAAAGACGGTTAAATGAAATATCTCAGGACATTAAAATCGCCGAAGGAGAAAATGATTCTGATAAAATTTCCGGCTTAGTTCAAAAATTCAGAGAAACATCGGCTAAATTAATAAGCAACATATGAAAAATAAAAAGAAAAGAAAAATAGTAACCCGCCTCCGCAAGAGCTTCGGCGGGCAAAGGAAAAAGATTAAAAAAATAAAGAGGATTAAAAAGTCCGCAAAGCATCTGCGCTCGCCGGCAGGCAGGCAGGGAAAATTAGTAACTCCGGAAAAACTTCAGGAATTGATCGATAAGGTTAAAATGCGGGGGTTTGTCACTTACTCCGAAATTTTATACTTTTTCCCCGAAATAGAAAAAGATATTCAGGGTTTGGAATTTTTATACGATGAGCTGGAAAAGCGGGGAATTGAAGTGAAAGAAAGCCGCGAATTTTTGGAAATCGATCCGAAGAAAAAAGAAGCGATGAAGCTGGCATCCGAAGCGGTTTTGGATCCGGTGCAGATTTACTTAAAAGAGATCGGCGAAGTTTCTTTTTTAACGGCCGATGAAGAAAAAGAATTGGCAAAGCGGATTGAGAAAGGCGACGAAGAAGCCAAGAATAAACTGATGAGAGCCAACTTAAGGCTGGTAGTTTCCATCGCCAAGAAATACATCGGCCGTTCTCCCCATTTGACTTTGCTTGATTTGATCCAAGAGGGGAATATCGGGTTAAGAAGAGCCGTTGAAAAATTTGATTGGAGAAGAGGCTATAAGTTTTCAACTTATGCCACCTGGTGGATCAGGCAGGCGATCACCCGTGCATTAGCCGACCAGGCAAGAACGATCCGCATTCCCGTGCACATGGTTGAAACCATTTCAAAATATACGCAGGTGAGGCGCCGTCTTTTGCAGGATTTGGGCAGGGAGCCTTTGGCTGAAGAAATTGCCGCTGAAATGGGCATTGAAGTTGAGAAGGTGCATCATATTCAAAAAATTTCCCAGGAAACTGTTTCTTTGGAAACTCCGGTCGGCGAAGGCGAGGAGGACTCCATTTTAGCCGAATTTATCGAAGATGAAAAAGTCATTTCCCCGTCATTGGAAGCCGCAAGAACTCTTTTAAGGGAGAGGCTTGAAGAAATTTTTGTTGACCTGGCCCCCAGAGAACAAAAGATTTTGGCCATGAGGTTTGGCATGGAAGACGGCATAACCCATACTCTCGAAGAAGTGGGCAAAGAATTCGGCGTAACCCGCGAAAGAATCCGTCAAATCGAAGCCAAAGCCCTGGACAGAATCAGAGAGCATGGTTCTTTGAAAAAACTGAAAGGATACTAAGGTGAAAAATAATTTAAGAAAAATAGTCTGTTTGTTGCATTACGGAATCGGTTTTGCTTGGTTCGGTTTATTTTTTTTGCCCGCGAGCGTTTGGCCGGACAAAGTTTCTTTCCACTTTTTCCTCAGCGTTGTCATTATCGGCCATCAATTCGTTTGGGGAAATTTTATCAAATTGCGTACGGGGAAGTTCCGCCCGACTTGTTTTCTAACGACGATTACCCAAAAACTTCGGGGATGGGCAGTTTCAGATCCTCATAATTACAATTATTCTTTTACTCAGGAAATTTTCAAAAATTTCGGCATTTCCATACCGCAAGAAGCCGTAAAACTTATAGCTTTGGGCATTTTTGCGTCCGTGACGGTTCAATACTTCTTTTTCAGGTAGTTGAAATAATATTCAAAATAGGGTATATAATAGGAGTACCTTAAAAAATAGAATACATTCCCCTGTAGCTCAATGGTAGAGCGGCTCGCTGTGAACAATTTTTTCTGTTAAAATATAATAATGACAGAAAAAAGAAAATATGCCGACCGGAGAGAATATTTGATCAAGGCTGTCGCAAAAAGACGGCGGAAGGTTAAGTTAATGGCTATCGAATATAGGGGAGGTCGGTGTCAAATTTGCGGATATAATAAATGTCCCGGGGGCGCTTGATCTCCATCATATTAATGGTCAAAAATCTTTTGGCATAGCAGATAAAGGATACACAAGATCTTGGAAAAAAATAAAAAATGAATTAGATAAGTGTATCCTTGTTTGCGCTAATTGCCATAGAGAGATCGAAGTCGGTATCACGCAGCTTCCTCGAGAAATCGAGGTTGAAAAACGAGGTGAATTGCGGGAAGCCTAAAAGTTGATTCTCAAGCTAAAGGTAATCCGCAGCCAAGGGACGCAATTATGCGTTCAAGGTTCAGAGACTAAGCGCCTCGCATCCTGAGTATTATCGAAGGATGATGATATAGTCCAAGCCTTTTGGAAACAAGAGGGCACTTGTAACGAGAAGGTTGTAGGTTCGAGTCCTACCGGGGGAGCCAGATAGGACAAGCGTCGTCAAAAGCGGCGCTTTTTGGTATAATAAATCCATGAAGCTCAATAATTTCTTCAAATTAATAATAGCGATTGCCATTTCCGAAGCGGCAGGGGTTGTAGGCGCATTTTTTACGACTCCGTCTATTGCCGGATGGTACGCCGGGATTGTGAAGCCGGCGCTGAATCCTCCAGCTTGGGTGTTTGGTCTGGTCTGGACGACGCTGTTTGCGCTTATGGGCATCGCAGCGTTTTTAATTTGGAAAAAAGGACTGGATCGCAGGGATGTAAAAATCGCTCTCGGCATATTCCTTGGCCAGTTGGTTTTAAACACACTTTGGTCAATAATCTTTTTTGGTCTGCATAGTCCGGGCGGCGCGTTGATTGAAATTATTTTCCTCTGGCTCGCCATTCTTGCTACGATCATAGCATTTGCCAAAATTTCTAAACCGAACGCGTGGCTCTTGGCGCCCTACATCCTCTGGGTCAGTTTTGCGATGTATTTAAACTATTCAATTTGGTCATTGAATTAAATTGAATGTCAAGGACTTTTACTTATCCAGTTGACAAGATTTCTTTACAGGAGTAATATGGCAGTATAAACCTATGGCTAAGGAACTATATAAAAAACTCAAGTCACTGCGCGAAAATAATCATTTTTCGCAGGAGCAGATTGCAGACGAGCTTAATATTTCCCGCCCCACCTATATGCAGATTGAAAAGGGCGAGCGGGAGCTTACCATATCAGAGGCAACAAAACTTGCCCATATTTTTGATATATCTTTGGAGGATTTTCTCGCTGGAAGAGAAAGCGTGAGTCCCGTTGTAACTATTCAAGAAAGAAAAGAGAGAGAACTAAAAGATAAAAATGAGATTCGTATCAATATCCCGCAAGAGAAAGCAAATAAATTTGAGCAGGTGCTCTTATATATTCTTGCAAAGATTGGGGGGAAGCCGAATATAGGGCAAACCGTACTTTATAAGCTGCTGTATTTCATTGATTTTGATTACTATGAAAAATTTGAGAAGCAGATTATCGGCGCGAAATATATTAAAAATCATTATGGCCCAACGCCTCTGATGTTCGCCAAAATCATTGATCGCTTGGAACGGGAAGGAAAAGTGGAGAAGATAAAGAGCAAATTCTACAAACACGAACAAACTAAATATCTCGTAAACCCGAACGAACCGTTTGATTTGTCGGCACTCTCGGCGCAAGAGTTGGCTCACATTGATTGGGAGATTGCTCGGCTTGGGGATATGACTGCTGCGCAAATTTCCGCCTTATCTCACATTGATACGCCGTGGGTTGCAGCCGGAGATAGAGAACCTCTGGAATACGAGCACGTTTTCTACCGTCCGGAAGAGACCTCTGTCAGAGAGTATGAAGAACTTTGACCTTTCACCGGAATTTGAAAAGAATTTCAAACAACTTTTCAAAAAATACAGGACACTGGAGGATGATCTTGAGAAGTTTAAGGCAATACTTTTGACTCACCCGACAGGAGTTGGAAAAAATTTTACTATTATCCACTCGGAGAGCGTTTGTAAAATCGTAAAAGCTCGCATGGCCTGCCGCGCTCTTCGAGACAGGTCTTTGCGCATCATTTACGCGCATATGGAAGAGGGAGAGAAGTTTTATTTTATTGAGCTTTATTTTAAAGGCGAACAAGTAAATGAAAATAGGACTCTTATCAATGATTTTTTGCGTCAGTTTAAATAATCCAAGAAGGAAAAAAAGGTGTCAGGAACCGTTTTCCGGAATCTAGCCAAAAAATAAGAAAAAAATGAAAAAAAGGACTATCGCAATTTATTTATTCATTTTACTGGTTGCGGCCGGTCTGGCCGGACTGGAGATTTTTTATTTTAAATTTCATACTTATTTCCAGCGAACGGCAGTGAATGAAGCTTTGCCCGTTCAGGCCGAGATGGAGATAGTGGCAGAGGGGCAGTTTATCGAGATTGATATGATACACAAGGGCTCCGGAACGGCCAAGATTATTGAGCAAAATGGCAAGCGATATTTGCGTTTTGAAAATTTTTCTGTTACCAATGGCCCCGATTTATACGTTTATTTGACTGACTCGGAAAAACTCAACAATAACGATGAAAGTTTGGGAGAATATGTTAACTTGGGCCGATTGAAGGGCAACGTTGGCAGTCAGAATTACGAAATACCGGAATCGGCCTGGGGCTACAGGACTGCGGTGGTTTGGTGCAGGCAATTTAGCGTGTTGTTTAGTTATGCGGCAATGAAATAAACAAATATTGCCAATCAGGCCCCGCTTGTGGATAACTGCCCTTACCAGTGGCGGTTTTTTTGGTATAATAAAAATAACATATGAATTTTAAATCAAAGCCGATAATGCTTGTTTCCGTCGTCGCCGCGATTATTATTGCGGCCGCTGGTTTTTGGTATTGGTCGCAAAGAAAAATTGCGGTTCCGGAATCTCCGGCGTTTATCTAACGAACTCCCCGAAACAAATCCCTTTAATGTCAACACTAATCCCTTTAAATAAATGAAAGATTTTTTCAGAAAAAATATTTTTATCTCAATTGCGGTTCCGGTCTTTTCTTTGTTTATCGGTTCTTATATCTTCGCTCAGCAATTCACGGAAGATCGCCGCGTTCCATTGCAATTTGATTTTGTCAGCCAGTGGAACGGGGGAGCAGTTTCGGGATCAACCGCAAAAGATGTCGGAGCCGGAAATAGCGGAACTCTTTTGGGCGGAACAACCGTTGTTTCGGGCAGATTCGGAAAAGCTTTTAAGTTTAACGGGTCAGGCGCGTTCCTTAAAATGGGCAATCCCGCGAGCTTAAACTTTGGCACCGGCCCATTTTCATTGAATGCCTGGTTTAAGTTTGATGGCGGCGGTTCGTCCGTGGGCAATATTATCAGGAAATCAAATTATCCGAAGAAGGGCCCCGGGGCAGGATATTGGTTGAGAGTGGGAACCAGCGAAGGCAAATCATTATTGGAATTTTCCGTTGGAGCAACTACCGGCCCCGATGGTCAAAGTCTCGTTACTGCGCCTATCAGTTCCGGAGTTTGGCACTATGTTGTTGCCACGAGAGATAGTTCTGATGCTGTTAAATTATATATTGACGGCGAATTAGAAGGCGCTACCGTCAGAAAGGCTTCAAGCGCCCAGGCATCCAGCGATGCTCCGTTTACAATCGGGGCATGGGATGACCGTTTCGGCGCTAGAGAATTTTTCTCCGGTCTCATTGAAGAGGTTTCGATATATAACAGAGCGCTCACTTCTTCAGAAGTCCAAGCCGCGTATAAAGAGTTGCGTCAAATTCTTGCCGCAAAAGATTCGGGCGTGCCTTCTCCGGGCAATTGCGATACCAGGTATAAATGTTTAAATTATTGCGAAGCGCCGGCGAACGCTTTGGAATGCGTTGATTTCGCCGAGTCCGCTGGGTTTATCGGCGAAGAAGAAGCGGCGCAAGCCAGAAAATATATCCCTCTTATCCTTCAGGGTGTAACACCCGGCAAATGCGGCACCAAAGAACGTTGTGAAACCTACTGCGCAGACCCGGTGAACTCTCTTGAGTGTATGGAATTTGCGGTAAAATACGAAGTGCTTCCCTTGGATGAGCTGGAGGTGTTAAAGAAAATTCTGCCGTTCATGAGAGCCGGCACGATGCCCGGCGGATGCAGGTCTAAAGATGAATGCGAGAACTATTGCTCTGATGAGAATAATTCTGAAGAATGCATTGATCTTGGTTTGGCGCTCGGGGTCATTAAGCCGGAAGAAGTAGAACTGATTAAAAAATTAGGCGGCAAGGGGCCGGGGAATTGCCGTTCGGGCGAGGCCTGCGAAGCGTTTTGCGCAAAACCAGAAAACCAAAAAGAGTGCATGGATTTTGCGGTGAAAATCGGATTAATGACCCAAGAAGAAGCAGATCAAGCCCAAGCGGCCGGGGACGTAAGGCAGTGTTTTGAGGAAGCCGATGAAAAAATTACCTCTTGTTTCGTTACTAATTTAGGAACGGACTTATTTGAACAAATGATGGCCGGAAAAATGCCGTACGACCTTTCGATTATTGAAAAAATGAGAAAAGCCAAGGCCTGCGTGAAGCAATATTCCGACCAAGCAACTGATGTGCTGGAAGATTTCCTCAAGGCTCTGCCTGCCGCCGATGCCTGCGTTACAGCAGAACTTGGGCCGGAATTTATCGGGCGTCTTAAAGAAATGGCTGTTCCGTGTTCACAGATGAAAGACATAAGAGGTAAAATGGAGGGCTGTTTTCTTAAGGGAACTAATGCTTTATTTGAACCGTGCGCTCAAAAAGAATGCAATCAGGTCCAAAGCTGTATGTCAGAGGTGAGTAAGCCCTTATCAAACATTGTCAAAATGGTTGAATCCGGTGATCCGGAAAAATCCCAGAAAAGGGAATTCCCTGCAATGATGCAGGATAAACTTAATTCATGCGGCATTGATCCAAATTTTAATCCCAATACCTGCATAAGCAAATCAACTTGCGCAGAATTTTTTTCCTGTCTTAATCCAAATGGAAATCAAGAGTCCCAAGGCGATCAATTTGGCGAGATGCCTTCGGAATTAAAAGTACGGATGGATTCATGCGGCAAGGAATTGATTGACAGCCAAATGCGGGAATGCACCGATAAGCCGACCTGCGGCGAGGTAAATGCGTGTTTGAAAAGCAAGCAGTCCGGTGGTTCTTCTAAAGATAATAAAGGCATGGGCAAAAAAATTGAACTTCCCTTGGATGTTGAATCAAGATTAATGTCCTGCCAAAATGAAGAAATTCAAGCAAAGATAGATGCTTGTCTTGATAAATCATGTTCCGAATTTTCCGCTTGCCTTAGTTCGTTGGGGCAGGGAGGCGGAGGCGGCGAAGAAGGACAAGAACAAGCGCCCAACTTGGCTATTAGCGCCAAGGCGCAATCATGCCAGTCGCAACAACAACCATCTCAAGAAATTAAACCGCCAAAGCAGGAATACCCAGCGGAATTTCCCGGCGAATCGCCGTCTGAAGTTCCGATCACTGATGAATTATGCGCTAATTTTTCCAATGTTCCCGCTTGTTCTTACGCCGGCTCTCCCGATTCTCAAAACTACCAGCTCTGTAAAAAATGTTATCCCGATAGGTAGATTTCGATAAAATATTGGTAGATATTGACAAGTTTTGGTAGATTTGATACAATAACCATATGGAGCAGGGCAAAAATTTATTAAGTATAAGCGAAGCCGCTGAATTTCTTGATGTTTCAATAAATACGCTTCGTTTGTGGGATTCGTCGGGAAAGCTAAAAGCCCTGCGAAGTTCCGGAGGGCACCGTTATTATTCTAAGGAACAGTTGGAACGTTTTGTGTTAAATATTGAATCAATTGCGCGAGTTTGGGCAGAGAGCCCGACGGCGCCGGAACTTTCACCAGACCAATATTGCCAGACGCAAGATGTATTCAGGGCCCGTCTTGATACGATGTCTGTTATTCTTGATCGGGATTCCAATATAAAAAATATAGCGCCATTGATTATTGCCGTAACTGGCGAAATCGGCAACAATTCATTTGATCACAATTTTGGCAATTGGCCGGATGTACCCGGTGTTTTCTTTGGTTACAATACGGATAAACGAATCATTGTTTTGGCCGACAGGGGCTTGGGAATTCGCGCCACCCTTTTGAGGGTGCGCCCCGAGATAAAAGATGATATAAATGCTCTGACGGTAGCGTTCACGGAACGTATTTCCGGCCGCGCCCCGGAGCAAAGGGGAAACGGGCTTAAGTTCGTGCGCGATATAGCAGTTAAATATCCCATAGGCGTTTCTTTGCAATCAGGCGCCGCCATAGCGGCAATCGCCAAAGATGGAGGCCAGCTTAAAATAAAGCTTGCTGAAAGAAATATGCGCGGCACATTAGCAAAAATAATTTACTAACTATGAGGATAGAGCTTAAAAAATTCGGTAAAGTACTCACCTCGCGTCCTATGGGGAAGGAAGCGTTTGCGGCAATTCGTCCGACTCTTGACCCTAATGCCGACGTGGTGGAGATTGATTTTGCCGGGGTTGTTTCTCTTTCGCCGTCTTGGGCGGATGAATTTTTCACCGCGCTCAAAAATATGTATGGGAATCGAATAAAGTATTTACCCGCAGACAATACTTCGGTAATAGAAACTCTTAAAATCCTTAAAGAAAATTAAAAAAGGTCGAGAAAATTAAAATTAACTCAATGAAATTATGCAAAAGATTAAAAACAGTTCGTTGCTTATAACTTCCTTGGCGTTGGCGGGCGCTATTTTTTTCTCGGTTGCCCTTGCCAAAGCGCAAGACGAGAAACAGCTTAACGGCACAGAGCACCGCAATGCCGTTTCGACATTTGTTAATGGTCTTTTGAATGTCGCCGAAAAGGAAAAGTTGGGAATAGGTGAGGAAGTAAAAACGGTTGCCCAGGAACAGAGCGATGCCAAAGAAAAAGTGGCCGAATCGATAGATAAAGTTCAATACAGAAGCAAGATAAAAACACTTTTAATCGGGACGGATTATAAAAATATCGGCCAGTTGCGCAGCGAAATGGTGAAGGCCGGAAATCGTATTGACCAGTTAAAAAAAATATTGGAAAAAGCGGCAAGCGAAGAAACTAAAACAGCTCTTCAGGGGCAAGTTCAAATGTTGGAACAGGAAAAGCAAAAGATTGACGATTTTCTTAAGGCCAATGAGGCTAAATTCAGCATATTCGGCTGGTTCGCGAAATTGTTCAATAAATAATTTAATAAATTATCGTTGCTTGACGTTTTCGCGGCGATAAAGTAACATATCAAATGTAAGTTTCTATTGAATTTTCTTTCCTTGAAAGAGAAAAAGATAGTTGGTCGGCTTACTATTAATAAATAAATTGTTAAGGTCAATATGGCAAAGAAATTATTTGTCGGCGGATTACCTTACGAAACCAAAGAGGAAACTCTAAAAGAGCTCTTTGCTCAGGCTGGAACAGTCGAATCGGCAACTATTATTGTCGACAAGCTGTCCGGCAGGTCAAAGGGATTCGGTTTTGTTGAGATGTCTTCCGAAGAAGAAGCTCAAAAAGCCATTGAAATGTTCAATGGCAAAGAGATTGACGGCAGATCTGTTACCGTGAACGAAGCCAAACCTTTAGAAGCTCGTCCCCCAAGAAGAGATTTTGGCGGCGGCGGCAGAGATAGAGGATTCGGCGGCGGAGGTCACAGAGATCGCTGGTAATAAACTCTGGAAAAATCCCCCTCAAAGGGGATTTTTCCTTTTCGGCCAAAAAATTGTATAATATAAGCATGATCCCAAATAACATACCGACTATTTTGGCGGTTTTCGGGGCAACCGGAGATTTAATGCAAAAAAAGATAGTTCCGGCGATTTTTCATTTATACGAAAGAAAAAAATTGCCGACCATGTTTAAAGCGGTAGGCTTTTCCAAAGATGATATTTCAGAAGAAGAATTCATGGTCATGGTGGGGGATATGCTTAGGAAACATTTAGGGAAAAATGATTTTTTGCCGGAGAGCGATTTTTTAAAATTATTTTCCTACCATAAAGTAATTTTTGAAAATTTAGCCGATTACAAATCATTGGATAAATACCTTAACTCCATTGATGATCATTGGCGGGTTTGCGCCAATAAGCTTTTTTATTTGGCGGTTCCGCCGCGGTATTTTGAAGCAATTTTAAAAAATCTTTCAGCGTCCAAACTAACCAAGCCATGCAGTCCCGAAGAGGGGTGGACCAGAGTTATCATAGAAAAGCCGTTTGGCAACGATTCCAAAACCGCTATGTCTCTTGAATCATTGCTTTCAAGGTTATTTCGCGAAATTCAAATTTACCGCATTGATCATTATTTGGCTAAAGAAATTTTTCAAAATATTTTGGCTTTTCGATTTTCCAACAATCTTTTTGAGCAAAGCTGGAATAAAAATTTTATAGAAAAAGCAGAGATCCGTCTTTTGGAAAAATCAGGCGCGGAAGATCGCGGAAGTTTTTATGACGGGCTTGGCGCTCTTCGCGATGTCGGGCAAAATCACATCCTTCAAATACTTGCCGCGATTACCATGAGTAATCCCGCTGATTTTTCTGCCGAAGCAATCAGGTCAAAGAGAAAAGAAGTACTTGGTACCCTTATCGCGCCATCGGGGCGGGAAATTAAAGATTTTTCTTTTCGCGCTCAATATGACGGCTACCGCGGCATCGCAGACGTGGCTAAGGATTCAGCTACCGAGACATATTTTAAGATACGCGCGTTTCTCTCTTTGCCAAATTGGCAAGGCGTGCCGATTATTCTAGAAAGCGGCAAGCGCCTTAAGGAACAATTAAAGGAAGTGGTCATCACTTTTAAGCATCCGACTCCCTGCCTTTGCCCGCTGAATAAAGAACGCCATTACAAGAATAAAATTATTATACGCTTTAAACCCAATGAGGAAATCGTATTGCAGATGTGGGTAAAAAAGCCGGGTCTTATTTTTGAACTCGAAAAGCATTCCCTCTCTTTTTCTTTAAGAGAAAAATCCGAAGAAAAACATTATACCGAAGAATATGAAAAGCTTTTGCTTGATTGCATTGCCGGTGATCAAACTTTGTTTGTTTCCAGCGAGGAAGTAAATTCAATGTGGAATTTTATTGACCCGTTTGTAACGGGCTGGAAGAAAAATTTTGTTCCATTGCGCGGATATAAACCGGATACCGACGAGCCGCTCGCGGCTTCAGATTACATTAATAAGCCCTCGATTGGTATCGTCGAATTAAAAAAAGAAATCGGCATTATCGGTTTGGGTAAAATGGGCGGCAATATGGCGCGCCGGTTAATAGGGAGGGGATGGAAAGTTTACGGCTATGACGCCAAAGGGGGATTGGGCGGAGTCGCTTCATTAAAAGAATTGGCCGGAAAATTTTCATCGCCGAGAATTATTTGGCTTATGCTGCCTCCGGGCAAACCGATCGAAGAAATATTATTCGGGAAAGATTCTTTGGTTCAATATTTAAAAAAAGGCGATATTATAATTGACGGCGGAAACTCTTTTTACAAAGACTCCATTAGAAGGTTCGGAAAATTAAAAAAGATGGGAATTAATTTTGTGGACGCGGGCGTTTCGGGAGGTCCGGAAGGGGCTCTTTACGGCAGTTCAATTATGGCGGGAGGCGAAAAATCAATGTTTCAAAAACTGGAAATCTTGTTTTACGATTTGGCCAAAGAAAACGGCTATCAATTTTTTGAAGGCGCCGGCGCCGGCCACTTCGTAAAGATGATTCACAATGGCATTGAGTACGGCATGATGCAGGCGATCGCCGAAGGTTTCACTATTTTAAAAAAATCAAAATATAGATTGAATCTTACTAAGGCCGCGGATATTTATAACCAAGGGTCGGTTATTGAGTCCCGTTTGATGGGATGGCTGAAGGAAGCGCTCATTCTGCGCGGAGAAGATTTTAAGGGAGTATCGGGGTCGGTAGCTCATACCGGCGAAGGGGAATGGACCGTGAAAACGGCAAAAGAATTACGGGTGTCGGATAGGATTATTGAATCCGCCTTGAAATTCAGAATCCAATCGGAAAATAATCCCGATTATACCGGTAAAATATTATCGGCTCTTCGCGAGCAATTCGGCGGCCACAGC
>JACOYG010000059.1 GCA_016181985.1 Candidatus Nealsoniibacteriota bacterium | reverse complement strand
GAAATAGCCAGATTCATTTTATCTCCGGCCATTCTTACGGAACTGCAGGTAACAATTCCGCCCAGCGAAATTACCGCCACTTCGGCCGTGCCGCCGCCGATATCAACAATCAAGTGCCCCGAACATGCGTTAATCGGGATGCCGGCGCCGATAGCGGCCAGAATTGGCTCCTTTGCCACGAAAGCTTCTTTAGCGCCTGCATTCATTGCCGCTTCTATCACCGCCCTTCTTTCCGTGGAGGTAATGCCGGCAGGAACCGCAATCATCAATTCCGGCTTCAAAAACTTAAAACGGCCCATGGTTTTCTGAATAAAGTATGCAATCATCGCTTGAGTGACCCTGAAATCGGCAATCACGCCGTCTTTTAACGGCCTGTATATTCTTATATTGTCGGGAGTGCGGCCGGTCATTTCTTTTGCGGCCTGGCCAACGGCTAAAATCCTGTTTTCATCAAGGGAAACAGCCACAACCGAAGGTTCCTGCAAAATCACGCCCTTCTTAGGGACGAATACTAACGAATTGCATGTGCCGAGGTCTATGCCAATTTTTCTTGTAAACATGGTAGTTTAAATATGAAATTCGAATATCGAAATTCTAAACAAATTACAATAATTAAAATTCAAAATTCTAAACCGGTTTAATTTTTGGGATTTAGAATTTAGATATTGTTTCGTGCTTAGGATTTCGTGCTTAGGATTTAATCCTTTTGATATCCGCTCCAATTTTCTGAAGACGCTCCTCGATTCTTTCGTATCCCCTGTCTATCTGATAAATATTATTGATGATGGTTTTACCCTTGGCGATCAGCCCGGCGATAATCAATGCCGCTCCTCCCCTCAAATCCAACGATTCCAATTCCCTGCCGTAAAGCTGGGTGGGACCGTTAATAATCGCCCGGTGCGGATCGGCAAAATAAATCTCCGCCCCCATCTTATTCAATTCTTCAAGATATTTCAAGCGGCCTTCATATAAAGGATCGTGAATTAACGTAGAGCCCGGCGACCTCGTAGCTAAAACGCCGAAAGCCGACTGCAAATCCGAAGGGATGCCGGGATAAATCAAACTCTGTACCTTATCAATGGCTAATTTTTTCCACGGCAAAATTCTGACATTCTTTTTATTCTCCAGCTTCCACGGCACTCCGAAATCCTTGAGTTTTTTGAGAGGGAGCTCCAAGAAATCAATTTCTACATTTTTGATTAAAACATCTCCTTTGGTGGCGGCGGCCATTAGCATGAAAGTCCCCGCTTCAATCGGATCATACATCAATTTATGACGAGCGCCTTTTAGATTCTTAGAACCTTCAATGGCCAGCTGATGCGTGCCTACGCCGCGAATATTGATTCCCATTTTTCTTAAAAACTTGGAAAGTTCCTGCACCTGATAATCTTGATCAGCCGTTTTAATAACGGTCGTGCCGGAATTCAAGCCGGCAAAAATCATAAGATTCTCGGTGGCCGTAACCGAAAACTCGCTGAGAATCGCCTTGCCCCCGATATTTTCATTTTTATTCTCCAGAATATAGTTTTTACCGCATCTGCGGATATCCACCCCCAACTGATTAAATCCGTCCAAATGAGCGTCTATGGGCCTGGCGCCGATAACGCAGCCTCCGGGCTGGGGAAATTGCACCTTGCCGAATCTGGCCAGCAAAGGCCCCTGAAAAAGCACCGATCCGCGCAAACGTTTGATAATATCTTCCCTGAGATGATCGGGGCTAACTTGAGAATTATTGATTTTTACAGCTCTTTCTCCGACCCAAGAAATCTCCGAACCCATGCCTTTTAAAATTTCGAGCATTCTGAAAACATCCTCGATCAAAGGCATGTTTTCAATCAAACATTCTTTTTTTGTCAGCAAAGTGGCGGCCAAAATCGGGAAAGCCGCATTTTTGGCTCCCCTCACCTCAATTTCTCCATGTAGCTCTTTACCTCCGTTGATAATAAATTTCTCTTCCATGTTCTTTATCATTCTAAACAAAAAAGCCCTTTTTGGCAAATTAAAATCCCCTGCAATTCAATGTGTAATCGCAAGGGATTTAACTCTGATTAGGAAGACAATCCAAGATCTTTACGAAGGACAATATCGCTAACGTGGCGATAGCTATGTTAACAATACATAGCCAATTGATAATCCAAAAATTATTCCGAAAACAACCATAGAAACACTTAAGACAAATATCGCTTTTCGCGCTTCCATTTCCTGCCTCCTTTTTTATTTTTTTACAGTCTTTGCGACAGCTGCGGCCAAAGCTTGAGGAACAGTGACATCCTCGGAAACATCAAGATTAAAATCCATTATCATTTTGTGAATATGCTCAAGGAAAAAATATACGCCCGTACTCACCGTTACCATGCTGCGGCCGGCAAATTTGCCCCAATTTGTCGGCCCATCTGACTTAAAAAATTCTCTGAGCCTCTTTAGAGGCACATCTTCAGGCGGCTCAGCTATCTTTTGAGAAATAAATGACTTAAATTGATCCCATTCTCTTTCAAGACTCTCCACTCTTACTAACAAATCTTTTTCTCTTTCTGCGGTAGCATATCCAAACATATCGCCTCCTATTTTATTTTTAATTAACTATCATTATAGCGTATGCTAGCCGATTGATTTTGAAAAGTCAATAAGTGCGTGGTGTGTAAGATAGAAGCGGCTAATTGAGCGGAGTAATTGAGCGGAGTCGAACTCCGCTCAATTAACAATTAGTTGAATCTTTATTATTTTTCTATGATAAATCCTTGAAAGTTCGTGATATTTTTCTCGTAATATTTTAGCCAATTTATAAAAAATTCTCGGTATTCCTCTGAATTCTTAAAAAATCTATCAATAAAATTATTGTTTATCAGTGATGGGAAATTCTTTATACCCCACCAATCCAAGTGGCTTGACCAGCGATATTTTTCCAAAAACTTTAGAGCGCTTTGAATCTCTAAATCGGTTAATCCTTTTTCTTTCCAACTCGGCTTCCATAAATCAAGAGGGTTTGAATGAATATAGCAAATTAGTTGCAATGCCTGGGCATCGCCGGTGACGTGAACTTTTTTATATCCTCCCTGAAATAATACACCGCTTCTATCATATTTAAGATTAAAATAATTAGTAAATCCGCAACCGAACTTACGATGAAATTCCGGAAGGCCGTTATCTTTTACGGGGCTCGAAAATAAATGATAATGGTTTGGCATAAAACACCAAACAAATAGGTCCACCAATCTATCGCGCGATTTATTGAGCGGAGTCGGACTCCCCTCAATTTTTCGAGCCGTATTTATTACGATATTTTTATCGTTAAATTCATAAAGGTTATGAATACCTCGAAAATAGTCTGCATCTTCTAAAAATATTTTTCGTTTTTCCGTTCCTCGATTATAAGTATGGTAAAACTCGCTCATAAGCTCATGATAACATAAAAACATAATTGAGCGGAGTCCGACTCCGCTCAATTCCGCTCGATTTAAAAAGCGTCCGCCTAAGCGAACGCCTTTACTATATTACGCAGGAATACCTAATTCCTTGCAATAAGCCCGAGCCCTTTCTTGATAAAATTCATTCGGGCAAACTCGGGTAAAATAATGCAAGCACATCTGAATATGCCGCGGCACGCCACCAGTTGAAGTAATAATTCCTCCAACCAGGCCATCGTGCACATCGCCTATTCTGGCCATCGCCATAACCTCATCGGGCGTCACATATTTGAAAGAAACACCCTCTTCGTTAATTTGAAGCGCGCCGCTAAAAGCTTCGCACAAATAAGTAATCGCCACATCGGTGTGTTTAGCTGTCGGGTACTCGCCAATTGGTCTGAAATCGGTAATTTTTACATCCAACCCGGTTTCCTCTTTTACTTCTCGGGCAACAACTTGCTCGGGAGTTAAAGACTTTTCGGCGTCTTTTTCATCAACGCCGCCGCCGGGCAAATTCCATCGGCCATCCCATTTCTTTGTCATATTAGCTGCAGAAGAGATTAGCAGATTGATTTTGTAAAGTCAATGAGATACCATGAATACGAAGACGGATATCCGGGGAGTCCGACTTCCCTCCAGATATGGGGGAAGTCGGACTCCCAATTAACTATGACAAAGAGAACCAGAACTACTATTTTTATTCTTTTTGTTTTTTTGTTTATATTAGGAGCTCCCTCGGCGGTTTTTTATTCACAAGGATACAGGGTTGATTTCAATGCGCCCGACGGCGGATTAAAAATAGTCCAAACCGGAGGACTTTATTTCAAAGTCGCGCCGGACCGCGCCGATGTCTATATCAACGGCAAGCTGACGAAAGGCACTTCAATGCTCACCAATGCCGCCTATATCGAAAACCTGCTTCCTAAAAATTACGACATTGAAATTAAAAAAGATGGCTATTACTCTTGGGAAAAAACTCTTGAAGTCAAAGAAAAAGAAGTGACCGAAGCTGAAAATATCACTCTTTTTCCGGTGAGTCCTCAATTCGCTGTCATCGGTCAGGCGCCTCAAAAAATTATCGCTTCAGCCACTTCCACGGACAAGGAGAAGATTATCGGATCAAACGGATACGAAATATGGATAACGTTTTTAAAAGACAACCCGCCTATTGGCAGGCAGGGAGAAAAAATATTTCTGACTCGCTTTTCAGAAAAAATCGGTGACATATTCTGGCTGAATAACTATTATTTGATATTTAACGTGGGGAATAAAATAAAAATTACCGAAATTGATAATAGAGGAGGGCTGAATATCGTGGACTTGGCGGAATTCCCAAAGCCGCAAATAACATGGGACAAAAACGCTAAAAAACTATACGTTTTAAGCGACGGTAAAACATACCTGCTGGAAAACTTACTGCCTTAGATAAAACCTCCATGGTTTCTTGGCCCATTCTTTGGCATAATCTACGCCGATTCTCGGCGTTTTTAAATTTCAGAAGATTTAATTTTGAAGCCGCGATCCTCAATCCAAAGGCCGCTCTTTGTATCGGCCAATCTGGCGTTAAGTCTTTTGTCGATTTTCAGATGCTTGGTCAGCCGAGCGGGACCCTGAACCTTATCCGTTCCGCGTATCAAAACAGCCGCAGGATAATTTTGGGGACCGGTAACGACATTCAGCATCCAGTGCATGCCGTAGGTAAAATAAACATACCATCTGCCGCCTTCGTCAAACATAACCTTGTTTCTTTCGGTCCTGCCCCGGCTGGCGTGAGAAGCTTTGTCATTCGGCCCGGCATAAGCCTCGACTTCGGTAATCATTAAAGAAATTTCCTTGCCGCCGTATCGGCGAACCAAGTACTTGCCCAAAAGTTCTTTGGCCACCAGCAATGCCGGCCTAACAAAAAAAGACTTTTTAAGTCGCATATTTGAGATTTACGAAATCCTCTCAAATTTGAGCGGATTTCGTAAATCCCTCAATTCTGTCCTTGAAAGAATCCCATTTTATTTCGCCGGCGCCGGCCATGCCGCAAATTTCACGGAATTGGCAGTACCTGCATTGCCAATCGGCCGGATAGCCCTGAATCCTGTCCGGAACCAAACCAGCGTCAATTTTTTTCTTGGTTTCCTGAAGAGACGCGATCAGCGAAAGCGCTCTTTCCTGGCTGTAATCCACAAAAAACTCTTTTAAGCCCAAGGTGTTTTTATTCACGTAAAGAAGAATGCCTTTGGGTATTTTAAAGTAGTGCAAATAAAGCTGAAGTTGGTCGATATTTTCTTCTTTGGGTTCTATCAGCTTATCAAAAATCATGCTGTTCATGCTTTTAATATCCAAAACATACAAATTTTTCCCGTCGCTGACGATGGCGTCCGATCTCCCGGAAATTATCTCCTGGGGAGGAATATTCACCTCCGAAGCCACCACGTGTATATCCCTAATACTAAGCAGAGGCTTCATTATCAATTGATGTATGTGGTCGCCGTGATCAAACAGCCTCAAAACGCTGGCTTCCATTTCCTTGCGGGGCGCGTTCTTAAACTTAAAAAAAAGGGACCTGGCGCATCGGCCAGCGTCCGTGATGTAAAAGTGATTCTGCTCTTTGTTTCTCTGATTATCCAAATAAAATTTATCGATAAGTTCTCTAAGCATAATTTAATCTGCTCGGAAACAGAGGGCGAAATCTTACCGCTAAGAAAAACGTTTCGCAGGGCGAGCGGGCATGGTTCTCCGCCAAAGGCGGAGAGAGCGAGCCCGAGACACGAGCAGCGCAAGCCCCGCTGGGGCGAGCGACTGCGGTTTTTCGTGTGGTAAGATTAAGCCTTTAACGCTTCCTCCATTGAGGCGCGCGGCGAGCTCTCTTTAAACCGAACTTCTTTCTTTCTCTCATTCTGGAATCTCTGGTTAAGAAGCCCGCCTTTTTAAGTCGTTTTCTAAAATCTAAATTAAAAAGAATCAATGCCCTGGCAATGCCATGCCTCACAGCCTCCGATTGGGAATGAATCCCCCCGCCCGATACTTTAACCAAAATCTTGAATTTATCCGTGCCGATTGAATTTAAGGGAGATACAACCTTTTCCTGCATGTCCAGAGTAGGAAAATAAACATCGTACGGCTTGTCGTTAACCAAAATTTCCTTGCTGTCATTCAGGAAAATTCTGACTCTGGCCGAAGAAGTTTTTCTTCTGCCTATCGCCTCAAAATATTTCTCGGTTGATTTTGGAGATTCTTTTGGCGGCAATGTCTTTTTAATTGTTTTTGTTGCTTTTGGCATCTTATTCAAACTTTAATCTTTTAATTTGTTCAGGCCTCAATCTGTTCTTCGGCAACATGCCCAAAACAGCCCTTCTTAAAACTTCGGTAGGTTTTTTTTCAAGAACCATTTTCATCGGAGTTTCCTTAAATCCGCCCGGAAAGCCGGAATGCCGGTAATAATTTTTTTGATCAACTTTCTTACCGGTAATCACCATTTTTTTGAGATTCTTAACGGTAACGATGCCGCCCATATCTTTGTACGGCAAAAAATCCGCCTTGTTTTTTCCGCGCAGCAAAACAGCTATCTCGGCGGCTAACCTTCCCAATGATTTACCATCGGCATCAATTGTGTAAGTATCGCGTTTCATATTATTTTACCAACTCTATTATTGCCATTCTTGCCCCATCCGACTTTCTTGGGCCAAGTTTTATAACTCTGGTATAGCCGCCCGATCTTTCCTTGTATCGCGGGCCGATTTCATCAATCAGTTTTTTAATTAATTGGGGAGAAAAAAATCTGGCCAGCAATCTTCTCGAAAGTATGTCTCCCTTTTTGGCCTTGGTTATGAATTTTTCTGAAATGCCGGAAATCTCTTTGGCTTTGGCCTCGGTTGTCTTGATTTTCTCATGCAAAAATAGAGCGCTGATTAACGCTTTGATCAAGGCTTTCCTTTGATCGGTTTCCCTACTTAGTTTTCTTCCCTTTTTTTGCTTTCGCATATTTTTTTTCCGTCTTTTTTGTTATCGATTCCTTTTTCTCTCCTCCCGCTTCTTCTTTCAATGATACCTGTGAAAATGTCCCGCCGATTAAAGCAAAATGACCCACCAAAATTTCTGAAGCTTGGTTTACCGCCTGCTCGGGAGTGATTGATCCGTCTGTTTCCAATTCAAGAATAAGGCGGTCAAAGTCGGTTCTTTCGCCGACCCTCACGCTTTCCACTCTGTAGCTTACTTTCCTTACTGGAGTAAAAATAGCGTCGATGGCAATCGTGCCTATTTCCAATTTTGCTTTTTTCCTTGATTCCACCGGCTCATAACCCATGCCGTTCTCAATAAGAAGTTCTATATCAAGCTCTGAGGATTTTGAGGTCAAAGTGGCGATTTCAGAATCCTTATTCATCAGCTCAACCTGTGAAGGCAAATCAAAATCGGCGCCGGTCGCCTTTTTCTCGCCTTTTACCAATAAATTTACTTTTTGGGGCTCTTCGGTGTGAAGCTTGAATCTGAGTTGTTTTAAATTAAGAATAATCGCAACAACATCTTCCAATATTCCGGGAATTGTTGAAAATTCGTGCTGAGCTCCTTTAATTTTTACCTGGGTAACTGCTGCTCCAGGCAAAGAAGAAAGCAAAACCCGGCGGAGAGAATTTCCGATGGTTACTCCGTATCCCGGCCAAAGTCCGTCTATTTCAAAAATAGCTGAATTATCTTTTTTCTCGGTGACTTTGGGCTGCGATGGCAATGGAATCATATTTTTTGTATAAAGTTAATTATCTTGAATAATATTCAAAAATGGATGAAATTTCCGCTATCGGATTAGCGTCTTCCAGCGTCGGAAGGCCGACAACTTCGCCTTCTAATTTTTCGATATCTACCTTTAGCCAGCTCGGAGCTTTCTGCTTCTTCAAGGTTGATGACAAATTCTCAAAAACTTTCTTTCCCTTCGATGAAGGCCTGAAAGTTATTTTATCTCCAAGCTTTAAATGATACGAAGGAACGGTAACCGCGTGATTGTTGACCATAAAATGGCCGTGGCTGGCAAACTGCCTCGCCTGATCGTGAGAAGAAGCAAAACCCATTCTGAAGATTGTGTTGTCCAAACGGGTTTCCAATTTTTGAATAAGCGAAACCGCGGCATCGGCAACTTTGCTTTTTCTGCTTAAAATTTCTTTAGCGTAATTGCTGAACTGGCGCTCGCCTAAATTATACCAATTTTTCAAATTTTGTTTTTCTCTCAATTCTTTTCCGAATTCGGAAAGCTGAGAAGGGCGTCTTTTCGCCTTTTTACCTGGCGGATAAGATTTTCTGGTCACGGCGCATTTAGGCGAAAGGCATCTCTCTCCTTTGAGAAATAACTTCTGGCCAGAACGGCGGCAAATTGAACAGTTATCGTTTTTCATTTTATTTTATACTCTGCGCACTTTACGGGCGCGGGGGCCGTCGTGCGGCACGGGCGTCATATCGGTAACGGCAACAATCTCGATGCCTTTGGCCGCAAAAGACCTTACGGCCGATTCCCTGCCCCCTCCAATGCCTTTTACTAAAATTGATAATTTTTTAATTCCTAATTTTTGAATTGTTTGAAAAATAACTTCGGCCACCTTGGAAGCGGCAAAGGGAGTCGCTTTTTTGGTGCCTTTAAAACCGATGGAACCGGCTGACGCCCAAGACAAAACATTACCCTGGAAATCGGTGAGCGTGAGGATGGTGTTGTTGTAAGAAGAAGAAATATAAACCCGGCCCTCTTGAACTCGGCCGACGGGAGCTTCCGCTTTAACTTCTTTCTTGGAAGCTGTTGCCGCTTTTTCTCCTTCTTTTAACAACTCGGATTCAGTTTGTTTTATAACTTTCTTTTTTCCCATAAAAATTAACCAAATTATGTTGATTCAGCCGCCGGTTTTCTTCCCGACCCGACTGTTTTTCTGACGTTCCCTCTCACTGTTCTGGTGTTGGTTTTAGTCCTTTGGCCTCTAACGGGCAAACCCTTGATGTGCCTCAATCCCCTCCATGAACCGATGTCTTTTAATCTTTTTATATTCATCATTTTATCTCTGCGCAAATCTCCTTCGATTTTATAGTTCTTCTCAATTAAATCCTTCAGTTCGCCGATCTCCTGCTGGGTTAGCTTGGCAGCCCGGGTCCGGGGATCGATTTTTGTTTCCGATAAAATTTTCTTGCTCAAAGTGCGGCCTATCCCGCAGATATAGGTTAAAGCTGTTTCTATTTGTTTGTTGTCGGGTATAAGCACCCCTGCGATTCTTGGCATTATCCTTGTCTTTGTTTATGTTTAGGATTTTTGCAAATTACATAAACGCGCCCTGTTCGGCGCACTATTTTGCAATCTTTGCAAATTATTTTAACCGATGGTTGTACTTTCATTGTTGTTTTGATTATTTGCCCCTGTAAGTTATTCTGCCTCTTTTATCGTCATACGGACTCAACTCTACGGTCACCCTGTCGCCGGGTAAAATTTTAATTCTGTACATTCTGAGCTTCCCGGCCAGATGGCCGATTATCTCTCCCCCATCATCAAGAAGCACCTTAAAATGAGTGCTGGGGAGAGCTTCCAGAACCCGTCCGGTTTTTCTGATAATCTTCTTATTTGGATTTTCCATTTAACAAGTATGTATGATATCAAAGTTAATAAAACTAGTCAAGATGCAAGGCCACTTCAATACCATCAAAATCATCCGGAGCAAGGTTTACCCAAAACGGCCAAAATTCAACCTTGGCTTTCTCGATGCTCGAAACTCCTTTTAAGATGCTTTCGATTTCTTGGATATTTTTGCTTTTTATCATATCTTTCATCCGGCTCTCTTCCGGAACCGAATGGCTTTGCGCCGATATTGCGACTTTCAAAACGAGCTCGTTCTTTTCCAGGCTAACCGACTCCGGAGAATACTCCGCTTTAACCGAACTCTCTATTAATTTTTCTTCCGGGAGAAGTTTTTTCCCGATATAACTCTTGGCAAAGTCTATAAGTCCCTGATTGCTGACTACCACGGCCTTTGTCGTTGATTTGATTTGAGCGGAAAAATCACTTGCCTCATCGCCCGCCGCAACGGAACTTTTAAAATCTGCCACAGCGGTGGAAATTGCTCCGTTAATCAATATATATTTCCCGGAAGAAATTAAACCCCTCACCGCGGTATCGCTTGCATCGGGAGCGATTTTAACCAGAACATTCTTGGCATTATCCAGATCTTCCTGAGTTACATAAGTCACCTCTCTCTTTTCTCCTCCGGTCATCGGATCGGAAGACTTGGCGTAAAAAGCAGTATATTTCGGGGTGCCTACAAATCCCGGTATGGAAAAAGTGGATGCGCCAATATTATAATCTTCCCCGGGCTGATCGGCCACGATTTTAGCATCAATAACTCCGGCAACGAGCTTTCCTCCGTCGTAATGGCCGCCGGGAATTGTTATTTTTTCAGAAACCCTGAATAATTTGCCGTCGTTGGAAACAAAACGGGTATTGGCCACTAAAATCTGGGGGGATGTGGAAAAATTATTGTATACCCTGACAATGCCTTGAGCCTTGGTTGATTTAATCTTTTTGCTTTGCGCCGTAAAAGCTTGGGAAACCGTTTTTTCTACCTGTAAAATTTCTCCCTGAACAAAATTATCGCCTTTCTTGGTTTTACCGACCAAAACATCGGCCGTTTCTTCCAGGCTGTTTTTCTTGGGCCAAATGTCTATTTTCGCTTTATGAGGAATATAAAAATAGCTTAGAGCCGCCGCCGCTAAAATTACCATTCCGACCGAAAGCGGAATTATTTTATTCTTTTTATCGGGTTGCTCCAAATCAGCCCTTTTGACGGACTTTGCGGCAACGATTTTGGGCTCATCGCTTTTTTTCCCTTGGCGAGGCGCGATATCAAATATTTTTTTCTTAACCATGCTTGTTATTATATGATACACCAAATACCGTAATTATTCTAAGACGGCGCGAAGGCGGCGGATGCCGGCGCCCGAAGATTCTTCTTTAGTAATTTTAAAGTGTCCCAGCTCGCCTGTTCTTTGAACATGGGGACCGCCGCAAAGCTCAATGCTGAAATCTCCAATTTTGTAAACTTTGACGGTTTCGCCGTATTTGGCAGGGTCAAAAGAAATCTTAGCGATTTTAAGCGCTTCATCTTTTGACATTTCGATCATCTCGATCGCTATATCATCTTTAATTCTTTGATTGACCAAATTCTCTATTTTGCCGATTTGCTCTTCGTTCAACTTTTGAGGATAGTTAAAATCAAACCTCAATCTTTCGGCTGTTATATTGCTTCCCTTTTGATAAATCTCCGGCCCCAAAATTTGCCTCAAGGCAGCCAGCAGTAAATGGTTCGCCGTATGGTACTTTACGGTTTTCTCTCCTGCATCGGCCAGTCCCCCCTTGAATTTCTTCTCCGCCCCGGCCCTCGAAATTTCCTGATGCTCCTTAAATTTTTTATTGAACCCCTCCACGTCAATTTTAATTCCTTTCTCCTTAGCAAGCTCCAGAGTTAATTCTATTGGAAAACCGTAAGTCGTATATAATTCAAAAGCGTCCAATCCCTTGCCAAATTGTTTTAAGCCCTCGCCTAAAGTTTTCTCGAATTTTTCTTCTTCTTTCTGGATTACATCTAAAATATTCGCCTCGCTTGATTTTAATTCCGGATAAACATCCTTATACATTTCCACGACCTTCCCCGCCAAATCAATAAGGTTGTGCGAGGTCGGGGGAAGCACATTCCCGTATCGGATCGCTCTTCTCAAAATTCTTCTTAAAATATAGCCCCTTTCAACATTGGAAGGAATGATGCCTTCGGAAATTAAAAAAACTGCGGCTTTAATATGGTCGGCGATTATTCTCCTTGCCTTTTCATCGGTTCCAGGGATCTCTTTTAGAATAGTCGAGAATAAATCGGTCTCAAAAATCGTCGGGACGTTTTGAGAAACTTTCGCCAATCTTTCAAAGCCCATTCCAGTATCAACTCCAAAAGTTTCCAGTTTGGTTAAACTTTTATTCTTATGGCAGTAAAATTGATTAAAAACAAGGTTCCAAATTTCAATTCCCTGAGAATAAATTTCCGTCGTCGGGCCGCAGGGGCCTTCTTCGCCCGTCGGGCCCCAAAAGTTATCTTCCCTGCCGCAAAACTTCAAAGTTCCTTTCTTTTCTGAAAAACCCAATCCTTCCCAAATCTCGGCAGACTCTTCGTCTTTTGGCACGTCCTGGTCCCCCGCAAAAACCGTAACATAATCTATTTTTATATTTATTGAATCTAAGAATTCTTTAGCCAATTTTATCGCTTCTTCTTTCCCGTATCCGCCGAAGCTAAAATTACCCAGCATCTCAAAGAAAGTTAAATGCCTTTCATCTCCTACCTCTTCAATATCCGATGTTCTGAAACATTTTTGGCAGGAAGCCGCTTTATTGCCATAGGGAGATTTTTCTCCCAAAAAATACGGCTTGAATTGCTGCATGCCGGCCGTGGTAAAAAGCACGCTGGGATCGGATGGTAAAAGAGAAGACGAAGGCACAATCTTGTGCCCTCTTTTCTCGAAAAATCTTAAAAATTCTTCCCTGATTTTACTAGAGTCCATGATTCAATAATATCAAAAGCTCTTGCTTTTGGAAAGCGCGGCTGAGTTAAAAAAGATTTACGAAATCCGCTCAAATTTGAGAGGATTTCGTAAATCAGCAAATTATTCCGCCGCCGAGAAGTTCGGCGCCGCGGTAAAACACGACTGATTGCCCGGGAGTTATGGCTCGCTGGGGACGAGAAAATTGTATCTTGTATCTGGTATCTTGTATCTTGTATATGGTTGCCGGTGCGGCTTCATGGCGATAACGAATTTTGGCCGTAACTTTTACGGGAAACTTCGGCTCTTTACCAGAAAGCCAGTTAGCGTTTTTAAAAAATAATTCTTTTTTCAGCAAATCTTTCTCGTCCTTTGTAACAACTAAATTATTTTTCTTGAAATCTCTATCTAAAACCCAGTAGGGGCCTCCCGAAAGGCCAATCCCCTTTCTTTGACCGATGGTATAAAAAGCTAACCCGCGATGTCTACCAACCGTCTGTGCACTCTCCGACAGTGCACAGTCTTGTGCACTGTCGGAGAGTGCACAGACTATATTCCCTTTTTTCTGCTTGATATATTTTGCCAGAAAATTATTTATCGTATCGGGCACAAAACAAATCTCCTGCGAATCCGGAGTTTCCGCAGTCGGCAATCCGAATTTTTTGGCTAATTTTCTGACTTCCGGTTTAGTATAATCGGCAAGCGGAAACAAAACCC
>JACOYG010000058.1 GCA_016181985.1 Candidatus Nealsoniibacteriota bacterium | reverse complement strand
GCGGTCTGCAAAACCGTTTACGCCGGTGCAATTCCGGCCGGCGCCTTAAAGTATGCGCACTAAAATACATTCACTTGACGAGAAGTTTTTAGACAAATGGTCTCCAAAAATGGCTTATATTTTAGGGTTCTGGTTTGCCGATGGATATATGCGGCACGAAAAATCTTATAGAATTATGTTTTCATCCGGAGAGCGTGAGCCCCTTTTAAAAATTAGGGAATGCCTCAATTCTAATCATCCTATTTACCGGAGAAATGATAGAGATTTTCAGCTTATCGTTTTTTCAAAACGATTATATTATAAATTGATAGAACTAGGAGGAAAAAGGGCGAAGAGTAAAACTATTGAGTTTCCTTTTGTGCCTTCAAAATATACCGCTGATTTTGTCAGGGGATACTTCGATGGAGACGGAAGTGTATTTTATACAACCTATATGCACACAAAAATAAAAAGGCTTCGTACAGAGCTAAGAAGTAATTTTACCTCCGGAAGTCCAACGTTCCTCGACGGTCTGCAAGATATTTTAGCAAATACCCTTGGCTTCATTAAGAAAAAAATATGCTCATATAATGACGGTAGCTCTTATAAATTAGGATACGGAACCTATGATACTATGAAATTATTAAAGTTTATGTATTATCCTAATTTCCCCATTGGATTAGAGAGAAAGGCATTATTTACGAAAAATATTTAAAATAATTTTTAGCCGCGGTGGCGGAATGGTTTACGCACAACACTTAAAATGTTGCGGCCGCAAGGCCATGTGGGTTCGAATCCCACCCGCGGCATTAATATCAAAAAATTCCGCAATCTATGAAAATTTATTTTGCCGGATCAATTCGAGGCGGGCGTGATGATGAGGAGCTTTATCTTGAGATCATAAATTTACTTGGAAAATACGGGAAGGTCTTAACCGAGCATATCGGCGATAAAACCTTATCGGCTCTAGGTGAAGACGGGCCAAACGATGAGTATATTTATGACCGCGATATGGCGTGGCTCAATGAAGCCGATGTTCTCGTCGCCGAAGTAAGTACGCCCAGCTTAGGCGTTGGTTATGAAGTTGGGAAAATGGAAGGTAAGAAGCCCATAATTTGTATTTATAGAGAACATGACGGTAAGCGATTATCGGGAATGATAGGCGGCAATAAAAATATCAAACTTTTAAAATATCAAACCATTGAAGATTTGGAACCGATATTGAGAAGTTTTTTTGAGAAAATATAAACATTGTTTGCACCTTACGATCAGGAGTTAAACTAAAACACCGCCGTTAGGCGGGATTTTAGTTTGCGAGGACTTCGAGATAAGTATTTTGAGCTCCGAAGTTTTTCGCTTCGCGATAAGACGGGAACCAGATATCGAAGTGGTAAGAACCCTTTCTCCTGTTCATCCTGTCTTCCACTACGAAGATTTTATCGCCGTACAACTCGGGTAATCTGACCTTAGTGCCAAAGGGCAGTAAATTATTGGCTATAATGCCATCCCTAACTTCGGTATTTGACGCCGTAATGGTTGGAGTGTCGTCAGTTTCAAAAACCGAAGAAGAATAGGCGGTTACGACCACTTTTACCGTTTTTATAATTTTAGGCTCAGGCAAGATAGAAGAGGGCAGTAAACTGTTCCCTCCGATAGCCAAAAACTCTAAAGACGGGCTCTTCAGTTCCAATCCCTGGGCTCCTACGCCGATAAGGGGTGATATCCCCGCTGTTCCCGATGTAATTGCTAAGAATAAGGCTAAACCTATTGCTTTTTCCATAATAAAACCCCTTCAACAGGGGTGCGACCATCGTAGCATATTTAAAGCTGAAAGTCAATAGAGCGAGGTTTTTAGGGAGGGCGGATTAGAAAAGGCAAAAAAACTTAACCGAGTTAAGTTTGAACTTAACTCGGTTAAGTTTTGCAAGTTTTGCGTATGCAAACAGCAGGACTTTTGATTTTCTTTGCCGTAAAAAAGATTGAAAATCCAAGAATGCCAATGCCGAGCAAGCCGAATTCTTGTCCCTTTAAAGGTAAGATGCCGATAAAGCTTGCGGTAGCGCTTAAGCCGAATAAAGATGTTAAGATAACAGAACCGCAGGAAGCGCAACCTATTCCCAAAAGTCCGCTCAATATCCCTGCCATGCTCGCTCCGGCGGCTCTTTGCAGCGCAAATCTAGTTTTAAAATAAAACGAGAGCAAACTCATGTTTATTCCAAAGAACAAAGAGATAAGAACCGTCAGTATCCGCGAAAGCGGCGAAAAGTTTGTTCCCAATGCTCCGAGAGAACTGACCAGAAGATACAATTTTTGAGTGAGCGATAAAGACGATGATTCGACCGTGTGCCTTAAAAATGACAAGTTTGGCAGCCAGATTGAGAACGCGAGAACCAAAATAAAAATAACAACCGCTAATAGCGCATACTGCCAATTACAGAAGACATTTTTAAACACCGCTGCCATAATTAATTATTTAATTCAGCATCGATGAGTTGCGTGAAGACATTAATCGGTTGCGCGCCGGAAATAGTTTGACTGCCAATGACAAATCCCGGCGTACCGCTGATGCCAAAACTTCCTCCTTCAGCTTTGTCGGCATCTTGCTCTTGCTGATATTCGCTTCTTTTTTCCTGAACATGTTTGGCAATCTTATCCGCGTCTATCTCTGGAGTTTCCTTTCGTATCAATTGGATAATACTATTGATATCTCCAAAGCCGGAATTTTCACCGTCTTGAGCGTTGAACATGGTTTGGTGCCACTTAAAATAACTTTTCGGGTATAACTCCCAAACTGCTTTCGCCGCTAACCCTGCGTCTTGAGAGTCGGCTCCTAAGAATTGAAAATCCTTAAAGACAATTTTTAGTTTGCCTATTTTGACATAATTATCAACAATCATGGGCAAGGTTTGGAGATCAAAACGCTGGCAAAACGGACATTGAAAATCAAGCCAATAAGCAAGCGTTACGGGAGCGTTTGAATCCCCAATAAAAGGTTCGCCTTGCATATCAACATTAGCAATTGACGGATTATTGTCGGCAATAACTGGCACGCTGGTATTTTTACCGGCAGAAAGATAAACAGCGCCGGCGATCAATAATCCTGCGGCAACAATCGCGATTGGCACGATGTATTTACTTTGCGTATCGGTTGGCATAAATTCGTAATCAATAATTATTTACAGCCGCAGTCGCGCGTTCTATCTTCTTTTTTTTCTTCTCGCTCTCCGCCGCAACAAGTGCCTGGAGTTCCCGAAGATTCTGAACCGCACGATTTGCAAACGTATTTCTTTTCTTCTGTTCGATTGTTCATATTTTTTTTCTTTAATTGCTTAATAATTTGTTCTAGGCAGTTCGACCTTATTTTACGCCTGCCCACTCCCTTAACTCTTCATAAGAGGCCTCGCCGCAGATAATGGCATCGGTATCCGTATTAATGAAAAACGGAACGCCTCCACACCGACCCTTGTCGTATTCTTCCACCTTCTTCGCGTTTTCCTCGTTGTGCCATGTCTCGTATTTTTCGACCTTCAAACCAGCTTCTTTTTCAAGTTTTTCCACAAGCGGCATCATTTTAATGCAATGCGGACACTCTTTTCCGTAAAAATCTATAAGCATATTTTTTCTTTATTATTTATTTATTTTATTCGACTTTATAATCAAGTGAAGCGAATATATAAATTGTATCAGTTGTTTGACGGTGGGGCTGTCCCTTTTTAATTTGTAGCAAACCATCTGCCCTCGCCGTTGCCTTATTAAAAGTCCGCTCTGTTCAAGAATTTTTAACTGCTGTGAGGCGGCAGGAACTGTTTTTTTGCATACTTTCGCAACATCGGTAACGCATACCTCATGTTGTAAAAGAAGCAGTTGGAAAATATAAAGGCGGCACGGGTCCCCGAGGGCGCTAAAAGTTTTTGGGAGACCCGCGTCATAATTTTCATACAATTGTTTTCTAGCTTTTTTTATTTGTATCTCGGACAACATGGTGATATCATGTTTAAGTAATTGCTTAACTCTTTAATAGTACTCCTTGCGAATTTCTATGTCAATTGTGGATAAACTCTACATTTACTGTATTATCTATAACTGATACTATAAATATGTGAACGAATTATTATGAAACAATTTGATTTAATTATTATCGGAGGGGGAGCGGGCGCGTTTGCAGCCGCTATTCGCGCCAACGAACTAAAAGCGAAAACAGCGATCATAAATGATGGCCTTCCCATTGGCGGCACCTGCGTTAATGTCGGCTGTGTGCCGTCAAAGACGCTTTTGTACGCTGGCGAAGTTTTGCATCACGCCAAACATCACGGCATTCCCGGCATTGAGCTTGAAGTAAAGAATTTTGACTTTCAAAAAGTCGTGCAAGACGAGCTCTCGCTTGTGGAAAAATTGCGCCAAGAAAAGTATGAAAAGGTGCTTAAAAATTTGGATTATGTAACGGTTATTAAGGGAAAAGCAAAATTTATTTCTCAAAACGAGATAGTGGTTGGTGAAGAAAGGTTGGGCGCGGAAAAATTCATTATCGCCGCTGGCTCTACCGCCAATATTCCGCCGATCGAGGGTATCCGGGAAGTCGGCTTTGTTACGCATATCGAAGCTCTAAAAATGTTAAAGCAGCCAAAAGAATTAGTTGTGATTGGGGCGGGGCCTGTTGGTTTGGAATTTGCGCAAATGTTTTCTCGTTTTGGGACAAAAGTCACTATTTTACAGCGCGGCGATTCTATTTTTCCGCGCTCCGAAAAAGCGCTCACCGAACGCCTTGCCGAAATACTTTCAAAAGAAGGAGTAGCGATAAAAACCAATGTTGAAGTGAAAAGCGCGCGTAAAGAGAATGGTAAAAAAATTATCTTGTATACCATAAACGGCGCGCAAGAAGAAACGGCCGCGGACGAGGTACTTTTAGCGGCAGGCAAAACACCCAACACGCAAGGGCTTGGCCTTGATATTGTCGGCGTTGAAATAGATAAACGGCAAGCAGTTGTCGTTAATCAGTATTTTCAAACTTCCAATAAAAACATTTTTGCGGTAGGCGATGTTACTAACGCGCCCCTACGGCTTGAGACAACCGCCGGACGAGAGGGCACCCTTGCCGCGGAAAACACGCTCAAGGGTGAAAATCTTTCGATTGATTACAATTCTGTTCCCTACACTATTTTTACAGACCCACAGCTTGCCGGTGTCGGTTTTACCGAGGATGAGCAAATTAAGCAAATGGGAGTGTGCGCCTGCCGCACGGTTTCTTTTGAAGATGTGCCCAAAGCCATTATTATGCGTCGCACCGAGGGATTGATAAAAATGGCAATTCATCCGCAGACGAAGCAAATTCTCGGTGTGCATATTCTCGCGCCAAATGCCGGCGAACTCATCGCCGAAGCGATGATACTCATAAAAAATAAAAATACGATTGATGATGTCGTTAATTCTTTACCAATGTTTCCAACGCTTTCCGAAGCAATAAAAATTGTTGCGTTATCTTTTGCTAAAGACATTAGCAAGTTAAGCTGCTGTGTGTAAAAATGACTAATTTTCAACAAAATAATCTTGATCGCTCCTCTTCGCCATATTTACAGCAGCACAAAGATAATCCAGTTCATTGGCAAGAGTGGAATGAAGAAACATTGCGATACGCAAAAGAAAACGGCTTATTGATTTTTGTCTCAATCGGATATGCCACTTGTCATTGGTGCCATGTTATGGCCAATGAGGCGTTTTCAGATCATGATACAGCAGACTACTTGAACAAGAATTTTGTTTCAATAAAGGTTGATCGCGAACAGAGGCCGGACATCGACGAATATTTTATGAATTTTGTTAATCAGGCCACCGGACAAGGCGGCTGGCCGCTTAATGTCGTGCTAAGTCCGGATGGCAATCCATTCCTTGCCGGCACCTACTTTCCCCATAAACCCAAGCACGGTTTGCGGCCGCTTAAAGATGTGCTAAGCGATGCCAAAAAATGGTACATGGAAAATCATGGTTCTGTCCGCGAACATGAAATTGCGCGCAAACAAGAACTTTTCACCGGAGCTATAGAAGAGACGACTATCGCGGCAAATATTTATAGGGCGTTTGATAATACATTCGGCGGTTTTGGAACGCAAATAAAATTTCCTCCGCATAGCACTCTTTTATTGCTGCTGAATTTTTTTCAAGAAACCAAAAGCGCGGCCGCGCAAGAAATGATTTTGCAAACGCTGGATGCTATGGCGACAAGGGGCCTTCACGACCATTTACAGGGCGGGTTTTATAGATATTGCGTTGACCGCGAATGGACAATTCCGCACTTTGAAAAAATGCTTTATGACCAAGCTATGCATCTCTGGGTATACGCTCTTTCGTTTCAGATATTTAAACGAAATGAAGATAAAATAGTTATCGAAAAAATTACACGATGTTTGCAAGAAACTTTTTCTGACCAAAGCGGGCTTTTCTATTCCGCTCACGATGCCGATACCGAGCACATTGAGGGCGCGACTTATATTTGGAGCATGGACGAACTGAAGGAGGCTATGAACAAAAACGAATTTGAGGTTTTTTCTGAAGCATATGATATAACAGATGCCGGAAATTTTGAAGGCAAAAATCATTTAATAAAAAAGAATAATGGCGCCGGCGCGCTAAATAAAATTGAGGAGAAACTTTTAGCGGAAAGAAAAAAACGGCCACAGCCATTTACTGATAAAAAAATAGTTACCAGCTGGAACGCGCTCACCGGCATTGGTCTGCTTTTAGCATCAAGATACGCGCAACAAGAAAAGTATAAAAGAATGGCCTTCGCAATTTTTGAAGAAATTATGCAAAGGCATTCATTGCGGGGGATAATCGCGCATAGTTCTTTGGGTGGAATATTGCAAGATCAAGAGTTTTTAGAAGATCGCGCTTCTCTTCTCTTGCTAGCAACTTATATTTATGAGGATGCGCAAGACGATGTGGAAGAAAAAAAATATAAAAGGATCATCGAAAACTTATTGAATGGTCTGGATAAATTCAAAGTTAAAAATGACAGGGGCGCAAAATGGTTTGCGAACACGAGCGGCGGAGACTTTAAACAAATTTTCGCTCAAACTTTCGATCATCCCATTCCTTCCGCAGTTTCATTGGCTGAAATGGCTATTTTTCGGGCGCACAAAATTCTAGGAAAGGCCGATGCTGATTTTGGATACGGGTCTCTTTTAGAAAATGACTTTCACAATACAGCCGCATTTTTTACCAAGGGCAAATTTCATGAGATCCGCGCTCCAGAAAAAATTGCGTGGGCAAAAATTCCCATTAATGCATTGCTGTTGAAAGATGCGGCATATAAAGATTGTACGGCTTTTTCCTGCCATGAATATAACAGTCAAGATGAATTAATTAATTCTCTGCCAACGATAAAGTAGAAAAACGTCCCGCTGAGCGGGACGTTTTTCGTTGGCTTGCCCTAAGCGAGCAGGGCGAGTCGAAAGGAGCGGGTGACGGGAATCGAACCCGTATGATCTGATTGGCAACCAGATGCACTACCACTGTGCTACACCCGCAGTGCCGGGGGAGGTAATCGAAACCTCGACCCCATCATTTTCAGTGATGTGCTCTACCACTGAGCTACCCCGGCAAAATTATAAATACAATTACTTTTCATCGCTTTCTGGCCGAAGGCACTGAGTCGAAGCGCCGAAGGCACTGAGCGAGCGAAGTGTGGACGGCACAGGATTCGGACCTGTAGCCCCCGCGATGTAAACGCGATGCTCTGCCATTGAGCTAGCCGTCCTTAGTCGTCCAGTTTTTTAACCATCAAATAAGCGTCTTCGCCGTTGAGGTAATAATTTTTAATGGTTTTTACTATCTCAAAGCCGAAGCTTTTCAGGAAAGAGCAGCCTGCCTCATTATGAAGGCGGGAACGGGCTATTATTTCTCTTGCTCCATTTTTTGTAAAATATTTAAAAATACGATCCATTAATTTTTTCCCGACGCCTTTCCCCCGGTAAGCGGGATTTACCGCAACTAATTTTAGTGTTCCTTGATCCCCTGAAATTTTTCCAATTACGAATCCGGCGATTTTATCTTTGTCTTCAGCCACAAACGACCCTTCGGCATATTTTTCGAATTCATTTTGCGGCCAAGGTTCGGCAAAAGACGCCCGGCTTATTTCGAGAGCTTGTCCCGAATCTTTTGATAAAAATTTTCTGATTTTCATCATAAATTGTGCGCGGGAGAGGAGTCGAACCTCCACGCCTTTCGGCACAGGCACCTCAAGCCTGCGTGGCTGCCATTACACCACCCGCGCAAAAGAGAAACAAGCGTTATCTCTCCTTAATCTTAGCTCTTTGGCCGGTTGCTTCTCTCAAATAATAAAGCTTGGCTCTTCTGGCCTTGCCGCTTTTTACAACTTCTATCTTTTCAATGTTGGGGGAGTGTATGGGAAATATCTTTTCCACGCCGATTCCGGATATTTCTCTTCTTACGGTTATAGTGGCTCCGGGTTCTGAACCGTGTTTCCTGGCCAAAACTCGGCCCTCAAAAACTTGGGTTCTTTCTCCCTCTTTCTTACTGGCCTTAGCTTCAACGGATCCTGAGATTTTTTGATAAACCCGGACGATATCTCCGGGTCTTACGTCTTCTGTTTTAATTGTGTTAGGCATAGTTTTAAGTCATCCGACAAGTCAGATTCAAATTTTTTAATCTGGCCGTCAGGCAATTTTATTTCCAAATAGGCAGCGTGAAGAAATTGCCTATTGAGACCTTTTGGCGAAAGTTGATTTTTGAACCCGTATAATTTATCTCCGGCAATCGGGTGCCCCAAGTAAGCCATGTGCGCCCTGATCTGATGTTTTCTGCCGGTGAGGGGTTCAACTTCAATCAAATCATAGTTTTCGAATTTTTGCAACACTTTATACTTCGTTGCGGCCGTTCTTTTTCCTTCGGCTTCAGGGTCCTGCGGCAAAAAAACTTTTTGTTTTCTCCTGTCATTTGGGGATCGCCCCAGCAAGGTTTCAATTGCCCCTTCCGTGTTTTTTAAATTACCGACTACCAGGGCAATGTATCTTTTTTTTACCTCTCTGTCTTGAAACTGTTTTTGTAAAAATTCCAAAACCTTATCATTCTTGGCAACCAGAAGCACCCCGGAAGTGTCTTTGTCTAATCTGTGCGCTCTAAGGGGAATATCGTCAG
>JACOYG010000057.1 GCA_016181985.1 Candidatus Nealsoniibacteriota bacterium | reverse complement strand
AGAGTGTCGCCAATCCGAAAGTTTACATAACTCAAATCATGGTTGATTCGCCGGCAAAAACCGACGATTTGATGGTGGGGGACGTTGTTGTTGGATTTAGCAGGATTAGCGACCTCCAGGAATTTATCAGTTCAAATAAGGGAAGAGAGATTACTTTGACCATAAAAAGAAACGAAGAGCTTTTGAAAAAAGAGATAACTCCCAGGGTTTCTCCCCCTGAAGGGGAAGGGCCATTAGGAATAGGGTTGACCCGGAGCGGCTTGGTAATTTCTTCTTGGTACAAAGCTCCCTTGCAGGGAATTACTGCGACATATGACCTGACTGCGAGCGTTGTTTCAGGCTGGGTGGTGGGATTAAAAGGCATGCTGGGCATTTCCAAGCTTCCCGCTGGCCTCAAAGTTGAATTTATGGGACCCTTAGGCATATTTGATTTGTTAAGAGAATATTTTAAAATGGGTATAAACTATTTTCTTTTCCTGATAGCTTTATTGTCCACGGCCTTGGCTTTAGCCAATATTTTGCCGATTCCCGCGCTTGATGGAGGAAAAATAGTTTTTTTGGCCATAGAAGCGATAAGAAGAAAACCGATTAATCATAAAATAGAGCAGAGAATTTCTTCGGTTTCATTCGCCTTGCTGATTATTCTGATGATTTTTGTCACCGTTAAATTCGATATCCCAAGAGTTTTTTAATTATGAAACAATCTGTATTATTCACTAAAATTTTAAGAGAGGCTCCCAAGGATGAGCAAAGCATAAATTCTCAGCTTTTAATCAGGGGAGGTTTTATTTATAAAAATTCTGCCGGCATATATTCATTTTTGCCGCTTGGTCTTAGGGTGATCCAGAAAATCGGTTTAATAATACGGGAAGAAATGAATGCCATAGGCGGACAGGAAATGTTTATGACTGCGCTTCACGACAAGCGCTACCTCCAGGCAACCGGGCGCTGGGGAGTAGATGTTATTTTCAAGGTGGCCGAAGAAAAAAAAGAGCCGACCTTCAATCTCAGCTGGACGCACGAGGAAATAGTAGCTGAAATTGCGGCAAAATATATAAGTTCCTATAAAGACCTGCCGTTTTCCATTTACCAGATTCAGACTAAATTCAGGAATGAGCCAAGAGCAAAATCCGGGCTTTTAAGAGGCAGAGAATTTCTAATGAAAGATCTTTACAGCTTTCATGCGTCAGAAGCGGATTTGTTTAAATATTATAACCTTGCAGCCGAATCTTATAAGAAAATATTCAAGAGGTGCGGGTTAGATTCTGTTTATACGTTGGCCGCCGGCGGAGATTTCACTCTGAATAATACGCATGAATTTCAGGTTTTATGCGATGCCGGAGAAGATACGATTTATGTTTGCGAAAAATGCGGATACTACGAGAATAAAGAAATTACCAAGCTTCAAGACGGCGCCAAGTGTCCGAAATGCGGAGGGCCGGTAAAAGAAAAAAAATCCATAGAAGTCGGCAATATTTTCCCTTTAGGGACGAAATACTCGGAAGCATTCAACCTTAAATTTTCCGATGAAAAAGGCAAAAAAAAATACGTAGTGATGGGTTCTTATGGCATCGGCCTTGGCAGGGTTATGGCAACCATAGTTGAGAAGTTTTATGACGAAAAAGGAATAATTTGGCCGAAAGAAGTGGCGCCGTTTCAGGTTCATCTTATTCGCATAGGAGATGATCCCAAAACAATAAAGGTTGCCGAAAAGATTTATGAAGATGGACAAAAGCGAGGCATGGAAGTACTATATGACGATAGAGATAAATCGGCAGGCGAAAAGTTTGCCGAAGCCGATTTGATCGGTATTCCGACCAGGATTGTGGTGAGCGAAAGGACTTTGGAAAAAGATTCCGTAGAAATAAAAGAGCGTAATAAAAAAGAAGCCAAGCTGGTTAAAATCAAAGAAATCCATGTTAGGTAAATTTTTTTCTTTATTTTCTCAAGATATTGCTATAGATTTGGGCACGGCTACCACCTTAGTTTACGTAAGAGGCAGGGGGATTGTTATTTTTGAGCCGTCGGTTGTCGCCGTCAATCAAAAAACCGGTCAAATTTTAGCTATCGGCAACGAAGCCAAAAAAATGGTTGGCCGCACGCCGGCGCACATTGTGGCTACTAGGCCCCTGGTGAAAGGGGTTATTTCTGATTTTGAGGTAACCGAGCAGATGTTGAAATACTTTATTGAAAAGGTTCAAAGCAGGAAATTTGTTCTCACTCCGCGTCCCAGAGTTATTATCGGAGTTCCCTGCGGCGTAACGGAAGTTGAAAAAAAATCAGTCAGGGATGCGGCTTTGAGCGCCGGATCCAGAGAAGTCTATTTAATCGAGCAGCCCATGGCCGCCGCCATAGGAGCGAGACTGCCGGTGCAGGAGGCCGGAGGAAATTTGATAGTTGATATCGGTGGCGGCACGGCCCAGGTGGTCGTTATATCTTTGGGCGGGATAGTTTTAGCAAAAAGCTTGAGAATTGCCGGCGATAAAATGAATGAAGATATAGTTCATTTTGCTCAGGAAGAGTTTAAGCTTTTAATCGGCGAAAGAACTGCCGAAGAAATTAAAATAGGAATCGGATCGGCCGGTCCGATGAAAGAGCATAAGCAGCTTCCTATGAGAGGAAGGAATTTGGTAACGGGTCTTCCGGAAGAAATTTTAGTTTCAGACGATGACATTAGAAGGGCTCTTGAAAAATCAGTCAGGCAAATTGTTAATACCATTAAAATTGCGGTTGAAGAAACGCCGCCTGAGCTGTTGGCCGATATTATGCGCAACGGAATTTTTCTTACCGGAGGAGGCAGCCTTTTGCGAGGCCTTGATGTTCTTATCGCCAAAGAAACCAAGATGCCGACCCGCATTATTGAAGACCCGGTTACGGCCGTAGCCAGAGGCGCGGGGCTGGTTTTGGAGAATTTAGACGCGCTAAGGGAGGTTCTTTCCCAAACCGAAGAGCTGGAAGCTCCACGCTAAATTTTAATTTTTGATGATTACGCTCAAAGAAGTAGAAAATATAGCGAAATTAGCCAGACTCGGCATAACAAAAGCCGAAATTGCAAAACTGCAGAAAGATCTTTCTTTAGTTTTAGGGTACGCCGAAAAATTAAAAAAGGTTGATGTTTCCGGCGTTGAACCGACCAGCCATCCTCTGAAAATCGAGAATGTCGTGAGAGCCGACGAAGCAAGGAGCGAATCGCAAAAATTATTGTCCGGATTTTTAAAAGTAAGATCTATTTTTTAATGAACTTAACGGAATTAACGATTGCCAAAACTCACGAAGGTTTGGTTAAAAAAGAATTTTCGGCTTTGGAACTAACAAAGGCTTTTTTGGATAAAATTGAAGATCTGGATAAAAAAATTTCCGCCTTTATAACTGTTACGGCCGACTCCGCTCTTTCTCAGGCAAAAAAAGTTGATGATTTGATTTCACAGGGAAAGGAAATACCAATTTTGGGAGGCATTCCCTTGGCGGTTAAAGACAACATGATGATTGAAGGCGTGAGATGCACTGCCGCTTCTAAAATATTGGAAAACTATATCGCGCCGTACGATGCCACGGTTATTCAAAAATTAAAATCCCATGGAGCGGTTTTTTTGGGCAAAACTAACCTCGATGAGTTCGCGATGGGCGCTTCAACTGAGAATTCGGCTTTCGGCCCCACTCATAATCCCCGTGATTTGAGCCGGGTGCCCGGCGGTTCATCGGGAGGATCGGCGGCCGCCGTTGCGGCCGATCTTTCGGTTTATGCTTTAGGATCCGATACCGGAGGCTCCATAAGGCAGCCGGCTTCTTTTTGCGGCATCGTAGGGCTGAAACCCACCTACGGGGCTGTTTCCCGCTATGGTTTGATTGCCATGGCCTCTTCTTTGGACCAAATAGGGCCGATGACCAAAAATGTGGCTGACGCAAGGATTGTTTTTAAGGCGATCTCCGGGAAAGATAAAAAAGATAGCACCAGTGTTGAGTTAGAGATTAAAGATTTAAGATTTAAGATTAAAGATCTACGAATCGGAGTGCCCAAGGAGTATTTTATTAAGGGAATAGATCCGGAGGTCGAAAAATCCGTTAAAAATGCTATAAAGAAGTTAGGGGAGGCGGGGGCTAAGATTCAAGAAATAAGCCTGCCCCACAATACAGATGACGCCCTAGCTGTTTATTACATAATCATGCCGTCTGAAGCATCGACGAATTTAGCCAGGTACGACGGCATAAAATACGGCTATTCGGCCTCCGATGCCAAAGATTTAATGGACGTTTACATGAAATCCAGGGGCAAGGGATTCGGTAAAGAGGTGAGGCGAAGAATTATCATAGGCACCTATGCTTTGTCTTCCGGCTATTACGAGGCATATTATTTGCAGGCCCAAAAAGTAAGGACTAAAATCATAGAAGATTTCAACAAGGCATTTAAATCGATTGACGTTGTGATTGTTCCTACCGCCCCTACGCCAGCTTTCAAGCTGGGAGAAAAATCCAAAGATCCTTTAAGCATGTATTTGGCGGATATTTTTGTCACGGCGGTCAATTTGGCCGGTTTGCCGGCAATTTCATTGCCTTGCGGGAAGAACGCAAAGGGGTTGCCAATCGGCCTGCAGATCATCGGCAAACAATTCGAAGAAGATAAAATTTTAGAATTAGGAGAATTTTTTGAAAAACTGTGAACTTGCCGTTTAATATAAAAATTAATATTGATTTTAATTCAATTTTTTCTTATATCACCTCCCTTCACCTTCAGGAAAGGCTTATTTATGTCCAGCTGGCTTTCATGGTAATATCCATGATTCTGGTGGGGCTTGTTATTTTTACGCTTTCAAAAACTCATTATTTGCAGTGGCTTTTCATACAGGACATGGTTCAGTTTTTTACCATGAGGCCTTTTGGAGCTAAAAAGATAACTAAACAATGGAATAAAATTTTGGAATATTTGGACTCAGGCAGCGAATCGGAGTATAAGCTGGCGGTGATTGAGGCGGACGATATGTTTGACGAATCTTTAAAAAAGATGGGCTACACCGGCGAAACTCTCGAAGAAAAATTAGGCAAATTAACTTCAGCCACCCTGCCGAATATTAAGCAACTTTACGAGACTCACCAACTTAGGAATAATATCGTTCACGATCCGGACTATCGTTTGACTTTGGATGAAGCTAGAAAGATTTTAGACGTTTACGACCAAGCATTCCGCGATTTGCAAATTTTGGGAGAATAGGGTAAAATTGCATCGCGGGGTGGACTAGTAGTAGGTCGTCTGGCTCAGCCCTTAGAGAGACCGATTTCTCTGAGGCGCTCATTAAAAATGTGAACTAACCTAATATTTGTTGCCGCAATTCTAATTATGCCGTAAGGATATTTTCTGGTGCCTCCATGGTCTTTTTTGACATATGGCTTAGTAAATCTCTTAACCGGAATTTTTGTAATTTTTGACCAGTATTTAAGGCATTTTGCGTAGGGGAGCGTATCGTGGCAGTGGATAACTGCTTTTATCTTTTTTTCATCTAAGTGGCAAATTTTTCGAAGAAATTCAAGATACTTTTTAGTAATAGTTTCGTTGCCATTCGAAAGAGATAATTGTGTTCTGTCGCCTTCGGTTGCCCAAAGTACGAGGCCGATTAATTCCAGCTCTCGATTATTCTCCGGTTTATAGCAAAATGGATCTCCATTTGGATTGCGAAATTTGTAGATAGAATTACTTCTCGTCAAAGATTTTTGCGGCATATTTTGGTATTATACCACGAGTTCGCATTTTTGAGTGATAGGGCGTCTTAGCCAGTGATGGCTAAGAAGATCATCTGCCAAAGTCGGGGAAACCTAAAAATGGCAATCCCGAGCCAAGCCAAGCAATAAATATGTTTGGAAGGTGTAGAGACTAGAGGGTAGACATCCTAAAGCAAGGATGAAAGTATAGTCCAGACCACAAATTTGCTGAATAAGCAAAGCGACGAAAGTCGTTGATGGTAAGCATAACCAGAAAATCGCCGGTGCAATTCCGGCCCCCGCAACTATTTAAAAATTCGAAATTCGAATATCGAAATTCGAAACAAATGTAGTTTCGGATTTCGGATTTCGGATTTCCATTGCCACGCAATGGTTAGCCGGCGTAGCTCAGTGGTAGTAGCAGGGTCTTCATAAGGCCAAGGTCACAGGTTCGAATCCTGTCGCCGGCATAAAATTGATATATGGACTCATAGTGTAGCCTGGTTTAACACGCCTCCCTGTCACGGAGGAGATCAGGGGTTCAAATCCCCTTGAGTCCGCTTATTTACAACGGTTGAGGAATAATTTAGAATGTAATCAGCACCTTTAAGGAGGTTGGCGAATGGCAGAGAAGTGTCCGGGGCAGGATTTCCAGGGAAAATTGCCGGAATTAAAGTATGTCAAATGTCTCAGGTGCGGTACGGAGGTTGAGTTATGGCCGCCAAGTTATGTCGCCAAATGCGGCCGATGCGGATGCGAGGCGAGAGCTGAAGGCGTTCCCAGTTGCGCGGATTGGTGCAGCCGCGCCAAAGAATGTTTAGGTGAAAAAATATATAAAAAATTAATGGAATCTAAAAAAACTATGGAAAATCATTGCTGCGGCCATCATAATTGCATAGAAGAATTAAGGGCGGATCACGAAGAGATTTTGTCAAAATTAGAGAAACTTGAGAAAGATCCGGAAGGATATGCCCAGGAGTTTTTGGAATTTACCGAATCCTTTGCCGAGCCTCATCACCACAAAGAAGAGCAGGTTTTGTTTCCGGCCTTGGAGCAAAAAGGCATACCCAACGAAGGCGGTCCAATCGGCGTAATGCTGATGGATCACGAAGTAAAAAGAGGCCACGTTAAAGAGCTTAGAAAAGCCGTAGAGAGTCAAGAAAAGGACAAAATAAAAGAACATGCTTCAGCCATTATTAATCTTTTGCGGGAACATATCGCCAAAGAAAACGATATTTTGTACCCCATGGCGGAGCAGGTCTTGACCGCTGATGAATTAGCCGGCATGGCGCACAAGTGCGAGGAAATAGGAAAAGGAGAGTAAATTGGAAGACAAACACTGGGTGGAAGAAATTTTTGAAGAATGCGGAGCGACACTTTATGGTCATTTTGAGCTCACTTCAGGCAGGCACGCCGAAAAATATCTTGATAAGGCAATAGTTTTGGCTCATACGACAGAATGTTGCGATATTTGCTGGCAGATAGCCCAAGAGGTCGGAATGCACTATATTGATGTTGAGGCGGTGGTGGGGCCGGCCTACGGAGGAATTATTCTTAGCCATAATGTAGCGCGCGCTCTCGAAGATTTCTGCGGGGAAGTGTTGGCTCTTTTTACAGAAAAAGATAAGCAAGGCAAGCAAGTTCTGAAAAGGGGATATAAAAAATTATTGGCTGGTAAAAAAGTATTAATCGTGGATGATATCTTGACTACCGGAGGTTCAATTAAGCAGGTTATAAAAGAAGTCGAGGATGCCGGCGGTCAAGTTATGGCGGTAGCCGTAATTTGCAACAGAGAAGGAGTAACTTCAAAAGATATCGGTGGCTATCCTTTATTCTCGCTTTGGAATACAAACATAGAGAGCTGGGAGTCTGATAATTGTCCCCTCTGCAAAGAAAATATACCGCTAGAAGATCCAAAGTCTCGTTGAAAAACGGGACTTTTTCTTTGGGCATTTGTGCTTCCCCCGACCTCGCACAAGCCCATAGTTTTCCACATGCAGGGGGCTTGATTTTTGGTTGGTTTTGAGGTAAGATAAAGTAATGGTCAAAACTAAAATAAGCTTAAAATCGCTGAAAATTAAGGCGGGGAAGGAGATGCTTCAGGCCAAAGACCTGAAGGAATTAGACGTTATTTTTAAACAATATCTCGGCGATAACGGCGAGCTTACTTTGATTTTGCGCTCATTGAAAGATATGCCAAAAGTCAAGAAGGCGAAGATTGGCAAGGAAGCCAATGAATTAAAGAATTTTTTGAATATTAAATTTTCCGAAGCGGCTGCCGCCTTGAAAGAAAAAGCTCAAAAAGAGGCCGAACTGAAAGAGTGGTTTGACATCACGGCTCCCGGTAAAAAAGCCGTTGTTGGGCATTTGCATCCCTTAACCTTAGTCAGAAGGAAAGTTGAGGATATTTTTGAGAGCATGGGATTTTCAATAATAGAGGGGCCGGAAATGGAAACAGAATGGTATAATTTCGACGCTTTGAACATTCCTAAGGATCATCCGGCAAGAGACCTTTGGGACACTTTTTATTTGAAAAACGGCTTTTTGCTTCGCACCCATACGAGCCCCGTGCAGATAAGATACATGGAGAAAAACCAGCCGCCCTTAAGGATCATCGCTCCGGGCCGCGTTTTTCGCCACGAAGCAACCGATTCTTCCCATGAGATGAATTTTTACCAAGTTGAAGGCTTAATGATCGGCAAGGACATATCGGTTGCCAATGCCAAGGCCATAATACAAGAATTTTTTCAAAAGTTTTTCGGGAAATCAGCTGAAATACGCCTTAGGCCGAGCTATTTTCCTTTCGTAGAGCCCGGCTTTGAAGTTGATATGAAAAGGGGATCCGGCTGGATGGAAATGGCCGGAGCCGGCATGGTTCACCCGAATGTTTTAAAGAATGCCGGATTGAATCCGAAAGAGTGGCAGGGATTTGCTTTTGGCGTAGGCATGGACAGATTGGCTATGATGAAATATAAGATTGACGATATCAGGTTATTCTACGGCGGTGACCTGAGATTTTTACAGCAGTTTTAACGATGAATTTCGGGAGGTCGGACTTCCACTCAAATTTGAGAGGAAGTCCGACCTCTAGATATTAGTTATGATATTTTCATATAATTTATTACAATCATTTTTTAGCAGAAAATTGCCCAAGCCCGATAAATTGGCCGAGCTTTTGACGCTTCATAGTTTTGAAGTTTCCGAAGTAAAAAAGATTAAGAGCGACTATGTTTTAGATATGGATGTTTTGCCGAACAGAGCGGGAGATTGTTTTTCTCATGCCGGCATCGCCCGCGAGATAGCGGCCATCACAACATACAAGATACTGGATACTAAATACAAGCTGCTGGAGGATAAGAAAAGCAGCGCAAAAGATTTTGTTTCGGTTGAAGTGAGATCTCAATCGTATTGTCCGAGATACACCGCCAGAGTCATCAGCGATATTAAGGTGGGCTCCTCGCCGAAGTGGCTGAGAGACCGTTTGGAGGTTTGCGGTTTGAATTCGATTAATAACGTAGTGGATGTCGCCAATTATGTGATGCTGGAAACGGGCCAGCCCTTGCACGCCTTTGATTATGAAAAATTGGACGG
>JACOYG010000056.1 GCA_016181985.1 Candidatus Nealsoniibacteriota bacterium | reverse complement strand
GCTTGACGGCCCTTCGGGGCTTGTTATTATGAATATAAGTAGCGTCGCATAATAGCGATAAAGCGTCGCATTCTACGACGCTTTATCGCCCGCAGATTTTGCGAACACTTCCCCGCCGGTGTCGCAAGAATCTGCGTATATTTTATGAACCAATCAAACAAAAGCATAATTGAATACATTCCGGACTTTTTAGATTATTGCGAAGTGGAAAAAGGTTTATCGGATAAAACTCAGGAGAATTATAAAAGATATCTTGATAAGTTCGTCTATTGGTTGAAAGCCGTCAAAAAGATCGGTCTTAAGCCCCATGAGCTGTCTTCTGAGGATATTTGGGCTTACCGCCTGCACTTATCCCGCTCCCAGATCAAAGGAGGCCTTCCCCTTAAGAAAAGTACCCAAAACTACTATCTTATCGCCCTAAGAGCCATTTTGGGCTATTTTGTGGCCAAGGATATAGTTTCACTGCCCCCGGGTAAAATAACCCTCCCAAAGGACGCCAGGACCCAAAAAACGGTCAAATTCCTCACCTTAGAGCAGATAGAGAAGCTTTTAATGGCTCCGGATATAAAGAAGGCGGATGGCTTAAGGGATAGGGCTATCTTGGAGTCGCTTTTCTCCACCGGCTTAAGGATAGCGGAGTTGACGAAGCTCAACAAAGAACAGTTTGCCAATAATATAAAAGATAAAAAAGATTTGGAATTAGGGATAATCGGCAAAGGAAGCTATCCGCGAACCGTTTACTTTTCTGAAAGAGCCCTTTCTTGGATTAAAAAATATCTGGCTACGCGCAAAGATAAAGAAAAGGCCCTGTTTATAAACTACAAGGCCCAAGAAGGAGCGGATAGAAGATTAACTCCAAGATCCATAGAAAGGCTGGTTAAAAAGTACGATATTCTGGCCGGAGTGCCTATTTTTACTACGCCGCATACCTTGCGCCACAGCATGGCAACCGATCTCTTGGAGCAAGGCGTTGACTTGAGGACCATTCAAGAATTTTTAGGCCATCGCAGTATTACCAGCACTCAAATTTACACTCACGTTACAAATAAACACCTGCGTGACGTTCACAGGCAATATCATAGCGGCAAAAATCTTAAAGAATAAAAATATCGCGGCGAGCAAATATTAGGAGGTTCGACCTCCCCCAAAATTACGGGGGAGGTCGAACCTCAAAACATCACAGAGATTCTTAACGAATCTCGTAGGTTATGCTTACGGTTACTGAAATCTTATTTTCTCCCGTCTCTATTTGAGGAGTCGTTCCCCCGCCACCCATTCCCATTTCCTTAAAAGCATACATAGGAATCGGGTTATAGCCACTTTCTGAAAAATTAACAATTTTGCCCAATTTAACGCCGAGCTCCGAAACAAGATCTTGAGCTTTGATTTTAGCTTCGCTAATGGCTTTTTGACGGGCTTCGGCGTTTATTTTGTCTTGATCATCAATTGTGAAATATAAACTGCCGGCTTGATTCGCTCCGTTTCCTGCCGCTCCCTCAATAATTGCTCCGATCTTGTTTAAATCCCTGATTTTTACATCTAAAGATTGAGAAACCTCGTAATCAATAAAAACCCTTTCGCCGTTTTTCCTCCATTCGTAGCGAGGGTTGATGCTGAAATTGGTAGTTTTAAGATCTTTATCTTCTATCCCTTGCTTTTTTATAAAATCAATTACGGCGTTCATTTTATTTGCGTTTTCCGACATTGCTTCAACAGCCGTCTTATTGTTATTTACCACAGAGAAAGAAACTTGAGCTAAGTCCGGTTTGGCGTAAACATCTCCCGTGGCTGTAACGGAAATAGTATTTTTATATGCAGAGTTTTGGCCGATGTATCTTCCCTCTTTTATTTTGTTGAAAATGCCTACGGCAAAAAATAACATTAAAACCGCTATAAATGCGGTCAAAAGATACGCCGCGGCCGGCATGCATTTTTTATAATCGCAGCACATTTTTTCCGTTTTGTTTTCCATAAATTTTTTAAATTAGTTAATAATTATTACTAAGCACTTTTAAGGCGGAGGGAATTTAAGACGACCGAGAGCGAGCTGAAAGCCATGGCGGCGGCGGCAAAGATCGGATTTAACAAGATTCCGAAGAAAGGATACAGAGCTCCGGCGGCCACCGGAATAAAGGCCGAGTTATAGAAAAAAGCCCAAAATAGATTTTGTTTAATCACTCTTAAGGTTTTTTTGGAAAGAGAAATTATTTCAGGGATAAGAGTCAGGTCGCCTCTCATTAAAGTTATCTCCGCAGATTCCATGGCAATATCAGTCCCCTCCCCCATGGCAATTCCCAAATCGGCTTGAGCCAAAGCCGGAGCATCATTTATGCCATCTCCAACCATAGCAACAAATTTACCGGTTTTTTGAATTTCTTTTACTTTTCCGGCTTTGTCTTGAGGCAGAACTTGGGCCATGATATTTTCTATGCCAAGCTGTTGTCCGATCGTTCGAGCTACTCTTTCGTTATCGCCGGTAATCATCCAAACCTCTATCCCCTTTTCTCTTAATGACTTAATGACTTCCCTCGCCTCTTTTTTGAGGGTGTCGGCTACGGCCAAAATGCCGACAACGCGATTTTCAACGGCAAGAATTACAGCAGTCTTGCCTTCTTCTTCCAGCTTTATTATGTCTTTTTCAATATTAACTAAAGATATGCCAGAATCCTCCATTAATTTCCTGTTGCCTATTATTCCCAAATCACCCCTAACTCCTTTGCCTGATACTGCCTGAAAGTTTTTCACTTCAGTGAGCTCCAAATTATCTCTCTTCGCTTTTTCAACGATCGGTTTTGCCAAGTGATGCTCCGAATATCTTTCCAAAGAAGCCGCTAATCGCAAAACTTCTTTTTCTGAAAAATTACCATAGACTATTATGTCCGTAAGATCGGGTTTTCCTTGAGTTAGCGTTCCGGTTTTATCCAAGATAATCGCCTTAATTTTATTGGCGATCTCCAGACTTTCCGCATCTTTGATCAAAATGCCTTTTTGCGCGGCATTGCCCGTTCCTATCATGATTGCCAAAGGAGTGGCTAATCCCAGGGCGCACGGGCAGGCGATAATTAAAACCGCCACAAAATTAACTAAGGCAAAAGTCAGAGCGGGGGTAGGCCCCAAGAAAAACCAAAGAGCGAACGTTAAAGCGGCAATGCCGATAACCGCCGGCACAAAATAGCCCGAAACCAAATCCGCTAATCTTTGTATGGGAGCTTTAGATGCCTGAGCCTGTTCAACCATTTTAATTATTTGGGACAACAAAGTATCTTTGCCCACCTTCGTCGCCTTAAATCGCAGCATGCCGGAAAGATTGATGGTGGATCCGATAACTTTCGAGCCGCGTTCCTTGGATACGGGCATTGATTCTCCTGTTACCAAAGATTCGTCAACCGAAGATTTGCTGTCTAAAACTTCGCCGTCAACCGGAATTTTTTCTCCGGGTTTCACCAGAATTTCCTGTCCCGCAGCCACTTCTTCAATGGGAATTTCCTTTTCCTGTCCATTTATAATAATTCTGGCCGTTTTAGCCCCCAGTTTCATCAGTTTTTTGATGGCTTCGGAAGCTCGTCCTCTAGCCAGCATTTCAAGATACTTGCCGAGTAGAATTAAGGTGATGATAATAGCGGAGGTGTCAAAATAAACTTTGGGCATAATGCCGCCTTTCTCAAAGAAGCCGGGGAAAAAAGTCACCGCCGAACTATAAAAATATGCCGCCAAAGTGCCTATTGAGATCAGGGTATTCATATCGGCAGTTCTGTATTTGAAAAGCACGACCAATCCCCTGTAAAATTTAGATCCCACCCAGAATTGGACCGGCGCGGTGAGAATTAATAAAACGAAATAATTTTGCAGTATTTTGGGAATAAACTGGAACCACTCGGGAAAACTGCCCAAAAATATGATAACCGAAAAAATGCTTCCGATAATAACCTTTTTCTTTAAGGAATTTAATTCTTTTTCTCTTTCGGTTTTATCTTTTTCCAAAAGATGCTCTTCATGCGACATCGTCATGGACGGTTTTTCTTGCTCCGGAATTTCTAATTTATAACCGACTTCTTTTACGGCTTTTTCTATGTCTTTGTGACCAATCTTCGTTTCATCGTACTCCGCCGACAAAGTTTCCGTTCCAAAATTAACCTCGGCTGATTTTATGCCAATCATTTTTGAAACAGCTTTTTGAATAGTCATTGCGCAAGAAGCGCAATGCATCCCTTGAATTTTGAGTATTTCCTTACGCATAGTTTAATTTTAACATATAGTTTTTTTAACAGCAATTTTTCATTTTATTTTTTAATTCCTGAATTTTTGTTTGGTTTTGTTTAGATTTTTCCGCAACCGGCAGTAAAAACACGGTAACGATTATCAAGAGAAAGATTAATCCGCCAGATAAAATATCAAATTTCTGCATCAAGGCGCCGTACATTGCGGCAAATCCCGCCGGAATAAAAAGCGTTTTCCAGAGCAGAAGACTTTTGTTTGATATCTTTTTTTCCAATTGATAAGCAATGCCGACTATTGAACTGCCCATGCCCATAGCCGCAAACAATCGCCAATTTTCAGCATCTAGCCAGCCTAAATATAAACCAGAGATAACCCATAGCCACGTTCCGCTAATTCCAGCGCAAATCGGGCAAATCTTAAAGGGAAAAATTTTATTACTAAGCCAGACAATAAAAGTAATTGCCAGCATTGAAGCTATGGCGATATAAATTTCCATATTTTTAAATTAAAAATATTAGAAACCCCAGCAATATCATAACTATTCCTGACGCAAAACGCATAACCTGTTTTTTCTGCTGCTGCCACGACTGAACTTTTTCTAGAAGACTTTTATCGCTGGCAATGCCGAGAATAATGGCAAGCGGCAAAATAAAAATCAGATTATAAAACAAGAGATATCCAGCCCCCCTAAGATATGTCGCCTGATCACGCAATAGCCCTAAAACCATAAGGTACGGCCCGCCAGTACACGGAAATTCGCAAAGCCCGACTAGTCCGCCCAAAAGAAATGCCGTAGCGATAGACCCCTTTTCCATGAGTTGAGCCATTTTAGCATGGGCGATTTTAGGAATTTTGAACTTTATTGGAAATACCGGAAAAAATTCATTGATGAGGTTAATCGCTCCCAAAACAATGAGAAGACCGGCTCCTGCCTTTGCCATAAAGTGCGGCGTATTGAAAAGGTGGAGGGTCTGCAGGAGCCCTAATCCGATAAGCAGATAAACAATAAAAATTCCAGCAATATATGAACCGCCAATTTTTAGAATAGACGAGCGGAGTTTTCCAATACTGAACAAAAAGGCGATAGTCATAATAAGCACCGAAAAAGCGCATGGATTGATGCTGTCAATTATGGCAGAGACACTCACAAGAGGCAAAAGCCACTTTCCGCCGTCTGATAAATTCCAGAGCGCTGATGCGCCCATATTTCCGAACTTAAAAAAGAAGAAGAGTCCAGTAAGGAAAATCCCGGCAATTATGAGAATCAAAAGTTTTTTATTCATAATTTTATGGAGTCACATTAGCGTTAAAGATCAATTGAATTGGTTCGCCTGCGTTATTTTCTATAATTATTGCCCTCTGAATGGGCCCAACGCCGGCTGGTCCATGAGCCGCGGGATCAAAGGTTGCTTCAACTATCGCCTCTTCGCCAACGCCGAGTTTTTGGTTTATCTTCGGGATAAATCCGTGGCCCTGCATGCCATAAGGACCGAATGCTTTACCGTTTATTTTGAGCACAGCCGTGGTGCACATGCACGAAGTAAACATTTTATCAATTATCACCGGATCTTCGCCGGTATTTTTTATCGTAAAAGAATGGCTCACCTCTCCCTTAGCCATAGAAATTTTGCCAAAATCAAAAATTTTCTCTTCGACCGCAATAACTTCCGGTAATCCCGCGGTTACGCTTGCCGTATTATTGCTGCTTTGCAAATTAGGCCGCGCGATCAAGAGGATACCTCCGAGAACAATGATTGCCGCGGCAACTCCTATAACTATTTTATTCATATTATTTTGTTGATTTAAAATTAATAATAACAAAAACGCCAATATAAAAACCATCAGATAACGGCTTTATATCAGCTTTCTAAAGAATGGCCGGACTATTTTCGTGAATAGCCAGCCAGTGAGTAAATTTTTGTTGCCGTAGAGAAAAACGCTGTTCAATAACAACAAATTGCTTATTTTGCGCAACTTCCTGAATATCGGCAATAACCCGTAAATTTGCAGCTAAAGTCAGGGAGGCAATGAGCAAAAATATCGCCGTTGAAAAACTTTTAAAAGTCTTGAGATGAAAGTTTATGGATTGCAGGGAATTATTTTCTCCAGCGCACTCTCTGCCATTTGCGATTGCTCCGATGCATCCAGAACCGTGACCATTGCCATGATTCATGCCAAAAGCGCCAAAAACGGCGATTCCCATAAAGCTCAAAACCAGTAAAATTATTAATGCTGACTTCATGGTTTTTCAAAAATTATTTCAATTTTATCTTCGTCCCGCATCATATAGTTTTCGAATTCAGTATTTTCCCCGCCGTTAACCATCATTTTCAATATGCCATCTGAACCGGAGCATTTATCAAAAATACATTGTTCATTGAATGTTTTACCCCAGGTTTCAAAAAATCTACCCAATCGCAGATCGTTTTTTTTGACTAAACCGGAAAATTCCAGATGAATTACATTATCGCGGTCGTGAGTGTGCATTGGATTATGGGGAAGCCCCGCAAGGCCGATGCCGGCCGGCGCATCTTTAGCTTCGCCTAAGATATTAATGCTTAAATTTGCGTGCCAGTGAAGGCCGTTTTTGGCAATAATATCAGATTGAGGACTTGAAGAATTTGAAACAAAAAACCAAACCGCGATTCCTGTTATGATAATGATAAAAATTACAATAGTTTTCATATTTTTATACGCCGCAGCCGCCGCCGCCAGATGGCGCCTCTTCCAAAAGACCGTTTGACTGCAGCCATTTATGGACTTTTGACCAGCCCGAGGCCGTAGAATAATCTTTGCCCATAACTACTCTAGCGTCAACCTCTGACCAATTTTTGCCCTCTTTGGATTGAAAATATTTGGCTAAATCAGAATATTGCTGGGGGAACCAAAAAGCGTTGAAGTATTTTTGCGCCTCAAACATTTCATCAGCATTAGCTCCTTGAGCCGCCATAATCATGCCGAGTCCCAAAGCCGCCATGCCGTGGTTGCAATCAGCAAAAGCAGTGGAATTATTACAGCACGGTCGGTATGAATTATAAGCAAAATCTTCCAATTCTTTTTGCTGTTTATTATTAAGAGTTAAAACAGCTGACTTTGAATAATAATCCATTGCGTCTGTTTTTGCTAAAGTCCAGCCGCCGGTAGAGGCAAAATTACCCGCTCCAGCCAATCCGCCGTATTTCATTAAAGGACCTGCGTCTAAAATAGAATTTTTATTCAGCAATCCGAAAGCCCAAAGGAAATTAAGCAGAAAATAAGTGTTATCTTGATTAACAATTATTTTTTCATCGGAGCCTTCGGTTAAAATTTTTAATTGATCTACCGTAAGGGGCTGACCCGATCTTTCATAAACCTGCTTAAATTTTTCCAAATCAATTACGCCGGCCTCAAGCATTTTTGGCCCAATATTGCCATAAGAAGCGTTTAAGCTGTATCCTTGCTCGGGAAATAATGAATTGAGATCATTGTGGGTATGATCCTCGCTTATTTCGGAAATACCGGCTAAAGACGCCTTTTCCGGCTGAAAGGAAAATTTAAAATTGTATTTCGCGGCTAAAATAGGCAAGTTTAAGATTAGAAGAAAGGCGGATATGCCAAGAAAAAGAGGCAAGAATTTTTTTTGCCAAATTTCACCTTGAGAACAAATGCCTTTTTCATGGTTATAAACGACATTGGCGCTTGAATACACCGACCACCCTAAAAATAATAAAGCCAGACCCTTTAATTCAAGTCCCTGAAAAGGAAATGCCGCCAATCCGCCGCCAATGCCTATGGCGGAAACCAGCCAAGCCCCGCATGTGGGACAGCCCGTAGCAAGTGTCCCAACAAATCCGCCAAATGCGATTCTGCCGGCGCCGCCCCTTGAAGCTGATTTTAATTTAAAATGATAGAACAGCAAGCTCACCGATAAACCGAATAAGATGCTTATTAATGCGGTAAAACCAATGGAAAGAATATTATATAGAGCGTTATTTGACTGCAAGAATAAAGATAGGGTGCTGCTTTTGAGCAAAATTAAGTAATAAACCAAAAGTGCGTTGACGGCAACGCTAAGAGCAACAACCGCATAAATAACATCGGTAAATACTTTTTTGAATACGAATCGCAGTTTTTCCATAATCAAGCTTATTATACACTAAATAATAATTTATTCCACTTTTAAAGTGCCTGCCATGCCGGCTAAAAAAGCCGTAATTAACGAGGTATTTATCAAAATATCCATGCGTTTATAATACACCGCTGCTTGAAGAAAAGCAAACTTAAATGTAGTATAAAATGAGGTTCTTTCAAAATTTAACCAGAGGAGGAAGCCGAGAAATGACAGTGATTTCATTGCGCAAGAAAATAAAAGTTATGAAAAAACCATTGGTTATATTCATATGCGGTATGCCAGGAACCAGAAAATCCTCAACCGCCATACGGCTGGCATCAAATTTGGGCATTAAAGTGGTAATCGGCACCGATCAAATAAGGGACATTGTGAAATATTACGTTAATGATCCGTTTCTTCACCAGCCGACTCATAATTGTTGGAGATTAATAGGCAGTAGGACTAGCGATAATATCATAGCAGGATATTTGCGACAATCAATTTTAATAAAGCAGGGAGTCCTATCGGCCCTTAGGCTCGCGGAAAAAAGAGGTGAAAATATGATTTTCGAAGGAGTGCATTTGGCTCCATCTTTCTACCTTGGATCAAAAAATGTTCTTGATACGCATGCTTCTGATCTGGCCTTCTTTTATTTTCTTTTATGGACGAAAGATGAAAATCTTCACTCAAAGAATATCGCCATGAAGATCAGGCTTCGCCACGGAAAAGAAGCGCCATGGTCTGAAGAAAAAAAGGAAGAAATCCGCGCAATTCAGGAATACTTGTTTACTAAGTTGCATTTGGGAATTCACTCGATTGAGTCAACCACGCCCGAAGCTAACGTAAGAACAATTATAAAAATATTGGAGGCATCGTTATGAAAACCGACTTGACCGATTTGGATTATTTCAGAACCAAGGATAATGTCATTCTTTTAGTTAAAGGGTATTACCATCCGGAAAACTTCGTGCTTTCCGTGCCGGTTTTTTGGCCGGATTCCACAGGCGACAGAATCAACGAATCCGGCAGAAAATACCGCAAAGATGTGAGAGAAGTTTATCGCGATCCCGAAATTCCAAAATTCGCCAGATTCGATATGGCGGAAAATCGCTCTAGCTTTTCATGAGATAGCGGGAGTTTCCTTCAACGATATTGGCATATTCGGTTCTTACCTTGTGGGATTGGCCGAAAAACAAAACGGCGGTCTGATAAAAGATGTTGATTTCTTGGTTTATGGATTGGATAATTTTCGAAAATTTAAAAACGGCGGATTGCAGAAAATTAGGGAAAAGCTGAACTTGGGATCGATTTCTCGAGAGCATATCGAATGGCATGCGAAAAAATACGGCAAATATTTTCAGCCGGGGTTAACCAATTTTTCCGAAACCTTGAAAAGAAAATGGCCGGCATTGCAAATAGGCCCGGGAATTTTGAGCACCATCAGGTTTGTCTATAATGAAAATGAGGTTCCGCCCGACCCTGTTATTTCTCCCTTTATGGCAAAGGTCAGTATTCGGGGAAGAGTTGCGGAAGCCGAAAGAGTTAGTTTTATGCCCAGAATCTTTGAAATTTCGTCGACCGGCAACAGAACATTTAAAGTTGTCACTTATTTCTGGGCGTTTTATTGCGCGGTTAAAGAAGGAGACGAGGTTGAAGTTACCGGAAACCTTCACCAGGACGGCAATCTGATTACCCTTGATAATTATTACAGCGGTATAAAAATACTTAATTAATTAAAAAACGCCCGACTCGCAAAGAGTGCAGGGCGTTTTATTTTTTAAAAACCTATTTTATTGAGCAGGATCGCCTTTATATCCAGCCTTTTCACGGCCAGTTGAAACACTTTTCGGGAAACTGCTTTTTGTCTTTCTTTTTTCATTCCTTCATTTATTTTGTCCGGCATCAGAACCGCTTCGGTGTTCGGTCTCTCGCTATATCTGAAAATTTTAACCTTATTGAAATAAAATCGATCAAAAAGGCCGAGCGTTTCGTTGAAATCATCTTCGGTTTCTCCCGGAAAGCCAACGATAATATGCGTGTTGATTTTTATTCCGGTATTTTTTGATTTAATTTCTAAAAGAATCGGCATAATTTTCTCAAGAATATACGGCCTTTTCATGAGTTGGAGAATTTTTTGACTGCCGCTTTCCAATGGTACCGTGATAAAAACAATTTTTGGCGAAGCTAGGATATCCGCAATCCGTTCCCTATATTTTAAAAGCGCCCAGGGATTGAATTCGGTGATTACCAATTTAAAATCTTTGTCTATTTTAAGCATTTCTTCGAGCAGCTGAGCTATATTTTCCTGATTATCCTGGCCGAAAAGTCCGACATCGTCGGCATTCAAAGAAAAAATTCTGTAATTCTGACTCAATCCTTCATGGAATTCTTTCATAATTTCGGATATCATTTTGCTTTTCAAGGATCCCCTGGCCAGTCTTTCGGCGCAATAAGCGCATTGTCCGAGACATCCTTCCGAAATTTTCAGGTGAAAAACTTTTTCCTTGTCAAAAAGGTAGGTAAAGTAATCATCTCTAATCAGCAGCCGATTAAGATATTTTATAATCCTGGTTGAAATCGGCCCTTGGCGGGTAATCCTATGACCGATTTTTCTTTCGAATCTTTTCAGATCGAAAATTCCGATCAGTCCCTCGGTGTCGCGGCCGGAAAGGGAGGTTCCCCGATGGATTTCTCTTAATCTTGCCGGGTTGATGTCCGGCAAACAGCCGAAAACCACGATTTCCTGAAAAATACCTTTGCCTGCGATGATTTTTTCGAGTTTGGCTATGGCCGCGTCCTCCGCGTTTTTGATAAAACTGCAGGTGTTAACAAGTATAATATCAGCCGATTTTTGATCTTTAGTTTCAATCCAAGCATTCTTTATAAGCAGTTCTTTGATATCTTCACCGTGCAGTCTTAATCTGATACAGACATCATCGTTGAAAATATAAAAACGCTTTTGGCTCATTTTTTTTCACCTCCAAAAGAGATATTGTCAAAGAACCCGATATCTTACATTATAATAATTTATTCCACTTTTAAAGTGCCTGCCATGCCCGATTGTTTATGTCCGGGGATGGAGCAAAAAAAGTCATAAGTGCCGGCGGGCGGAGCCATAAATTCAAGAACGTCTGTTTCACCTGAATTGATCGTGTTGGTATTAATTCCCAATCCGTTCAAGGTAAAATTATGAGGCATAGTTCCGTCGTTTTTGAACGTGATTTTTATCTGTTCGCCTTTTTTCGCGCTAATTGCCGAAGGAGAAAGAGAAAATTCCTTGGCGGTAATGGTAAACTCTTTTGTGGATATCCCCCTTTCCGAGGTCGGGTTTTTATTTTGACCGCCCTTGAAAATAAAATATATTCCGACAACCGACGCGATGATTACGAAAAATAAAATTATTTTTTTCATATAATGAATTAAACTTTTATTAATCTTGATAATATTTTGCTTTTCTCGGCGGAACTTATGAATATCGCTACGGTACCGGTCAGCAAGCCGATGTCTCTTACGGTAATGGCATTGACCCCGGAAACTATAAGAACCAGCGCCAAATGAAAACTTCCCAAAAGAGCCGCCAGCCATGTATAGTAATTTACCAAAAGGAAAATACCGGCAAAAATATCAAAAAATGCGACACTTGTCATCAGTTTGAGTAAAGAAATCGGTAGAATATCAGCCGCCCAAGGACGAATGAAACCGGTCCAACCCTGCGGATCGCTTAAAATTAAAATTCCTATCCACAAAAACGTGATAGCTGCGCCGATTCTTAAGACATGAAATGAAATTCTGCTCATAATTTTTTAATTTTTAACGATTTTATTAAATTTTTGTTCTATTTTCTTCCAATCAAGATTTTTGAAGTAAGTTTCAATATAACTTTTTTTGTCCGATCCAAAATCAATAAAGTAAGCGTGTTCGTACATATCAAGAACGATAATCGGAGCCGCGCCCCAAACACCGTAAAGATTATGGGCGTCGGCAATATAGTTTCTTAATTTTCCGTCGTTAAAATCATAAGCTAAAACGACCCAGCCGCGGCTGGCTATCCCCAAGGCCTTAAAGTGTCCAGTCCATTCTTCAAAAGAACCGTAATCTTTGGCAATAGCGTTAATAATACTGCCGGTCGGTTTTCCATCACTGCCTAAAATATCAAAATACGCCTCATGCAAAACTACCGCGTCGGCTAAAAAGCTTTCCTCTACCTTCAAATCTCTTGACACTCCTTCTTTTAATCTCTCTTGAAGCTCTTGCCATTTTTTAACATAACCCTGATAGAGTTTTCCCCAATGAATATCAATTGTCTTGTCGGATATCCCGTTCAAATTTTTAAATGGCAGATTTTTAACCTCTCCGTAACTTTTCATATTTTTATATCTCTTTAATGCTAAATGCCAATTGAGCCGCCGCCCAAAAAGAGTATGGCTAAATTAGTCGTTAATAAAAGCAGGTCAAATTCCCAGCCTCCCGGCTCGGTAAATTTTTTCTTCCAAACGACAACTTTTAAATAAATGGCGCCAGCCATAACAAGAATAAGAACGATTGCCGCCAGCTGGCTAAAGAATCCTAAAATCATGGCTGTTCCGGCTGCCGGTTCCACCAAGGAAAGCATTTTCATCATATTTATCATTTTTGAAGGCATTTCCGGAGAAGCCTTCATTCTCCACATGCCCCATTTTTGCATGCCATGGGTCAAGAATATTATACCGATCACAAAACGAAGTAAAAATAGACCGAAATCACTGAACTGAATTAGTTGAGGGAAAATCATAAAATTTAAAGTAATTTTAATTTATTAATTTACGACCTTTTCATTATTAAAAAATCAACAACCACCATCAAGAATACGGTAATGGCCGACATTAAACACCAAAAACACCAAGCTTTTATAATTCGCCATTGG
>JACOYG010000029.1 GCA_016181985.1 Candidatus Nealsoniibacteriota bacterium | reverse complement strand
AAATCAGCGACGGAAAAGAGCGCGGGAAAAATTTCGGCATTTTAAGAATGATGGATAATTTTGGCGCGGTAGCCGGTATTTTGGCGGCGATTTTTCTTTTGGGCGCATTAGGATACAGAAATTTATTTTTAGTGGCGGCCGTGCCCTCTTTGATAGCGGTAATTTTGGTTTTTTTAATGGTTAAAGAAGCTAAGTCGGACAGGACTAAAATTTTTAAAGGAATAAGGTTAAGTGATTTTAGCCCAAATTTAAAATTATATACCTTACTTACGGCTTTATTTTCTCTCGGGTCGTTCAGTTATTCATTCTTATTGATTTTTGCAAAAAATTTCGGATTTCAAATCAGTTTCGTGCCGGTTTTATATTTGCTGTTTACGGTGGTAGCGGCTGTTTTTTCTTTGCCATTCGGAAAGCTTTCCGATAAGCTGGGCAGAAAAAAGGTTCTTTATTTGTCTTTTATTTTTTGGATCGCCGTTTCCTTGATTTTTCTTATTTTTAAGAGTTACTGGGGAATTATTGTCGCTTTTATATTCTATGGGCTGCACTTGGCTTCGGTTGACCCGGTTCAGAGAGCTTTGGTCGGAGAGTTAGCTCCCAAAGAGCTTGTGGGCAGCGCCATGGGTGGCTTTCGCATGATAATCGGTCTTTTCGCTTTGCCGTCTTCTTTAATCGCCGGCATTCTTTGGGATAAAATAGATCCCGAAGCTCCATTTTATTTTTCTTTGTCATTAACGCTTATTGCCGTTTTCTTGCTGGCTTTTATCAAAGAACCGGCGCATCAAAATGAATCGCATTAAACAATTAAAAAATAAAGTAGATAAATTATATCAAGCTAAAAAAGATGGCCGGGCAGACTGGGCCGATTGGTTGCATAAGAACCATATTTTTCAGGTAGCTGATGTGGCTAAAAAGCTGGCCGATAGGTACGGAGCCAATAAAGACATGGCTGCGGCCGCCGCTGACGCCGTCGTCCATCTAAAAAACGATTTCTATAAGCATATGGTTGAAACAATAATCGAAAAGTCCGATAAAGATATTGCAAAAGTGATATCATCAAAAATAGAGCGCGATTTTAACGACAAAATAGCATTTGAAGAAGTTCGAGAAGAAGTTAGAACCGATTACGAAAAATTACGTAAAAAATATGGAAATTAAGTAATAATAAGATTATGAAGAAAAATTTAAAACCAGAAATTCAAAAAGGAGAAATTGTCATTTATAGAACCACTAAAAACGAAGTTGAGTTAAAAGTTAAGTTAAAAAAAGAAACTGTTTGGTTGTCTTTGGACCAAATGGCCTTTTTATTTAACAGGGATAAATCTGTAATTTCCCGCCATATCAAGAATATTTTTCAAGAAAAAGAACTGAATAAAAATTCAGTTGTTGCAAAATTTGCAACAACTGCCGCAGATGGGAAAATTTACCAAGTGGATTATTACAATCTGGACGCGATTATTTCAGTCGGTTATAGGATTAAATCACAAAATGGCGTAAGGTTCAGAATTTGGGCAAGCAAAATTTTAAAGCAGTATCTTACTCAGGGCTATGCCGCAAACGAAAAACGGCTTTTGGAAGCTCGCGATAAATTTCAGAAATTACAAGAAGCTATTTCATTTTTGAAAGAAAAATCAGAATATGAGCTTTTAGCTGGGCAAGAGCGCGAAATTTTAAGTTTGTTAGAAAATTATTCAAAAACTTTTACCCTCCTTGAACAATATGATACGGAAAAACTGCGATTATCGCGCGCTGGAAGAGGCAAGTTTATTTTATTGTACGAGGAATCGGTACGGATTGTCGCAGAGCTTAAAAAGGAGCTTTCCGCGAAAAAAGAAGCTGGAGACCTTTTCGGTCAGGAATATGAAGAAAAATTTAAGGGGATTTTAGGCAATATTCGTCAAACGTTCGGTGGTAAAGAGTTGTATTCTTCACTAGAAGAAAAAGCCGCGCATCTTTTATATTTTATAATCAAAGACCATCCATTTGCTGACGGCAACAAGCGGATTGGATCATTAGCCATTCTTATTGCCGTTAGTAATCCAGGGGAAAAAGAAACAATGATAAGAATAATCACTAATATTTTAAGTTAACTGAATATGGAATCTTTCGAGAATAAAATATTTTCGGTTTCGGAGTTTATCTATTTGCTTAATATCGGGTTAAAAAGCTCCAAAGCCAAAATTATAGGCGAGGTTACCGAGATAAAAATCAGCTCTTTGGGGCATGTTTATTTTTCTTTAAAAGACGAGAAGGACGGGGCGGTAATCAACTGCATAATCTGGAAGACAAGATATAATATTTACGGCATAAGACTGGAAACGGGCATGAAGATTTTGGCGTCGGGATATCCGGAAATTTACGCTCCTCTCGGCAAACTTTCTTTTATAGCCGAAAGCATTGAATTGGCCGGCGAAGGCGAACTGAAAAAGCAATACGATGAATTAAAGAAAAAACTTACCGATGAGGGTATTTTTGCCGAAGAAAGAAAAAGGCCCATTCCCAAATATCCCCAAAATATCGGAGTGATTACTTCGAGGCAGGGAGCGGTTTTGGCTGATTTTCTCAATAATGTCGGAAAATTCGGTTTTAAGATTAAAATGATCGATTCGAGAGTTGAGGGGCAAGAGGCGGTAGGCGATCTTTTGTCATCCATTAGAACATTCAAAAATAAAAATATTGATGTTTTGGTGATAATCAGAGGAGGCGGATCATTTGAATCATTGATGCCGTTTAATAATGAAGTGCTGGTCAGGGAAGTGGCTAATTTCAAGGTTCCAGTGATCGCGGGAGTCGGCCATCACAAAGACGAGCCTTTAATAACCTTTGCCGCCGATGTTTCTGTTTCCACGCCAACGGCTGCGGCAAACTATCTTAATCAATCATGGGAAGAAGCGCTTTTATTGCTGGAAAGATACGAGAGAAGCATTATCGGCAGTTACGAGGAAATTTTCGAAAACTACAAAACGATAGAAAATAAGCTTAGGATTTCTTTGCAGAATTTTAAAAATGCCATATCCAGCGCTAAAATTGATTTAAATAATTATTTAGACAGGTCTTTTGCGGGATTTAAGTCTCTATTGTCGGCGCTTAGTGAAAGATTAGTCCAATCGGAAAAAGTTATTTTTCTTAACAATCCCGAAAGGCAGTTGAAACTTGGTTACAGCATAGCCATGGCCGGCAACAGGGTTGTGAGAAAGACCGGCGATATTAAAATAGGCCAAGACCTTGATTTACGCGTGTCAGATGGTAAAATTATTTCAGAGATTAAAAAAATAATATGATAAAAGAAAAAACAGACGCAAAAAATTTAAACGTAAACCTAAAGAGGCTGTCCGAAATTACCGAATGGTTTGACAGCCGGGAGGAAATTGACGTTGAAGAGGGCCTGGAAAAAGTAAAAGAAGCCGTATCTTTAATCAAATCAAGCAAGGAAAGGTTGAAAGACATAGAAAACGAATTCGAGGAAATAAAAAAAGAAGTGGACTCTGACAAAGAAGAAAAGGAAGAGTAGATATGAACCTTATAGTTCTATACGAAGATAATCATTTGATCGCGGTGTATAAGCCGGCGGGAGTTTTGGCTCAGCCCGATGAAACTCACGACGAAGATTTAATGACCGCGGTTAAGAAATATCTTAAGGAAAAATATAAAAAGCCGGGCAACGTTTTTTTGGGATTGGCGCACAGGCTGGACAGGCCGGTTTCCGGCATTGTTTTATTTGCCAAGACCAGCAAGGGAGCCTCGCGCCTTTCAGCGCAATTCAGGGAAGCTGCTATTGAAAAAATATATTATGCCGTAGTAAGGGGGAGATTTCCGGAGAAAAAAGGCATGCTTGTAAATTATCTGGTGAAAGACGCCAATAAAAAGAAAGCGTTTGAGGGAGAAGGCAAGAGAGCGGAGCTTTCTTACGAAGTCGTTAAGTCCAGCGATAAATATTCGCTTCTTAAAATCAAGCTTCATACCGGAAAATTTCATCAAATTCGCGCCCAGCTTTCTTTGATCGGTTTTCCGATAGTCGGCGATGTAAAATACGGATACAAAGAACCTTTGCCGGACAAGAGCATTGCCCTTTGCGAAAGTTCCATTTCATTCAAACTCGCCACCGCAAACGAACTTAAAAAAATTGAGATACCTCTGCCCCTTGAATGGAATAAATATATATAATAAAATAATATAATTAACAAATAAAATATATGAAAAGCTATATAGTATTCTTTTTAATCTTAGCTGTAGGAGGGCTCGTTTATTACTACGGTTTCTCTAAAAAGGGAACTTCCAAAACCGAAATGCCGGAAGAGAAAATCACCGCTAAGCCGGAAGCCGGTGAGCTTACGAAAGAAGTTTTACGCATGGGTTCCGGAAAAGCGGCTGAGGCCGGCGATACAGTTGTTGTCCATTATACCGGCACGCTTGCGGATGGCAAAAAATTTGACTCCAGCTTGGATAGGGGCCAGCCGTTCAGTTTTACTCTAGGGAACGGCAACGTGATTCAGGGTTGGGAGGAAGGAATATTGGGCATGCGGGTCGGTGAAAAAAGAAGGCTGATTATTCCTCCCGGCTTGGCTTACGGCCCGAATGGAGTGCCGGGCGCCATTCCGCCGAATGCCACTTTAACATTCGAAGTAGAGCTCTTGGAGATTAAATAGTTATTATGGCTAAGTACTTAACTAAAGAAGGATTGGAAAAATTGAAGAATGAATTGGAACACCTGGAAAAAGTGGAAAGGAAAGAAGTTATAAAAAGAATAAGCCACGCCGCTTCCCACGGCGACCTTAAAGAAAACGCCGGTTATCACGCGGCCAGAGAAGATCAGGGGTTTATTGAGGGAAGGATCGCTGATTTAAAAAAAATTATCGATCAAGCCAAGGTTATCGAGGGCGGGGAGAAAGATAAAGTTCAAGCCGGTTCCATTGTTTTTCTTGAGTCAAAAGACGGCAAGGATAAATATCAGATCGTTGAGCCGGAAGAAGCCGACATTTTAACCGGCAAAATTTCTCTTAGATCGCCTTTGGGGGAAGCGCTTTTGGGCAAAAAAAAGGGAGATGTCGTTAAATTCAACGCCTCTGGCGGCGCTAAGGAATACAAAATAATTAATCTTGAGTAGATTTAATGAATAAAACGGATTTTTCGAAAAGAATTTATTTGGGAATTACCGGAGGAAAAAATATTGATTGGCAATCTAAACTAAAAGAAATAAATCAGCTGGGAATAAAAGAAGCGGCCGTTTTTTTAGAACGCTTCAATAAACAAGAAAGGGATAATCTGCGCCGGTTTCTCCCGGAGTCGTCAATCAAAAAAGTGCCGCTGGTCCATTTAAGATCGGATACCGGCAAGGACGAAGTCCGTTTTTTTATTGATAATTTTCAAACTGAATATTTCAATATTCACGAAGATCATTTTAACTTATTGGATCAATGGGAAGGATACTGGGACAAATTATATCTGGAGATGAACTATGACAGCGAAATCGCCAAAAATGTTAAGGTTAGAAAAATCGGCGGATTTTGCGTTGACTTGGCCCATTTTAAATCGGCTATTGCCAGAGGAAGCGACGAGGCCAGTTATATTTTTTCGGAAAAGGATAAAATAAAGTTCGCTTCTAATCATTTGGGCGGTTATTCTCCCGAAACGAAAAGTGATTTGCATGTCATCGCAAATCTGAAAAATTTTGATTATTTGGCCACTCTGCCAAAATGGGTTTTCAGTGACGTCATCGCCATAGAGGTTGATAACAGCATTAAAGAACAGATGGTATTTCGAGATTACATACTAAAGCTTTTAAATGGAGTACAATAAATTAAGTCCCGAAGAGGAAGGGGTGATAATAAAAAAAGGCACCGAGGCGCCTTTTACCGGTAAATACGACAAATTTTTTGAAGACGGCGTTTATCTTTGCCGGAGATGCAATGCCCCTCTTTATGAATCAAAAAATAAGTTTGACGCCCATTGCGGCTGGCCCAGCTTTGACGAAGAAATTTCCGGCGCCATCGCAAAAAAGCCCGATAAAGACGGCGTTCGCACCGAAATAATCTGTTCCAATTGCGGAGCCCATTTGGGCCATATTTTTACCGGAGAAAATTATACGCCAAAGAACATAAGGCAGTGCGTCAATTCTGTTTCCATGCAGTTTGTACCCGACGATTTTAAGGGAGAAGAACATTCGATTGTCCTCGGGGGCGGATGTTTTTGGTGCCTGGAAGCCGCTTTTAAGGAATTAAAGGGCATAGCAAAAGTTATTCCGGGTTATGCTGGCGGATTTAAGAGTAACCCTGCCTACGAAGATGTTTCTAGGGGCGATACCGGTCACGCGGAAGTTGTAAAAATAATATATAACCGGAAGATTATAAGTTTTAGGGATATTCTGGAAGTATTTTTTTCCATTCACGATCCGACCACGCCAAATCGCCAGGGCAACGATGTGGGCAGTCAATACAGATCTTTGATTCTTTATCAAACATGGAAGCAGAAAGAAGAATTGGAAAAAATAATCAAAGAGCTGCTGAAAGCGTATGATAATCCCATTGTCACGGAATCAAAGCCGTTGGATATATTTTATCCGGCGGAAGAACATCACAAGGATTATTATGAAAAACATCCCAAAGAGTCTTATTGCCAGATAGTGATAGCTCCGAAAATTGATAAATTAAGGAATAAATATAAGGAATTGCTGAAGTAGGATATTGATAAAATTATAATATAGTCATAGAATTATTAAACGGCCGAAAATTATAAATTAAATAATCAAATAATTAGAACGGGACATGAAAGGTTACGTAATAAATATTGAAAAAGCATCAAAAGAAAATAATAATTTCCGCAAGGTGCTTTATACCGCAAGATACAGCCAGTTAGTTCTGATGAGTTTAAAACCCGGAGAAGACATTGGCGAGGAGGTCCATGACTTGGATCAGTTTCTAAGGATTGAGCAGGGCGAAGGAAAGGCGATTCTTAACGGAATTGAACATCAACTTGAGGACGGCTCGGCTGTTGTTGTTCCTGCGGGGACTCGTCATAACATCATCAATACCTCGAGCGCTAAGGAGATGAAACTTTATACAATCTACTCTCCGGCAAATCATCGAGAAGGCGTAGTACACGCTACCAAAGAAGAAGCCGTGGCGGATAACGAGCATTTTAACGGCAAAACCACGGAGTAAAATTTATGCCTTTATCAATAGGAATAGTAGGACTTCCCAATGTCGGGAAATCTACGCTTTTTCAGACGATTACTAAAAAGCAGGTTAATATCGCCAATTATCCTTTTTGCACCATTGATCCAAATGTGGGCGTTGTTGCCGTTCCCGATGAAAGAGTGGATAAGCTGGCGGAATTAACAGGATCAGCAAAAAAAATATATACCACGATTGAATTTTTTGATATCGCCGGATTGGTTAAAGGCGCCAATAAGGGCGAAGGCCTGGGCAACAAATTTCTGGCGAATATCAGGGAAACCGACGCCATAGTTTACGCTTTAAGGGCGTTTTTAAAATCGGACATAATTAAAACAGGAGACGAAATCAATCCCTTGAAAGATAAGGAGATACTTGAAACGGAATTAATTTTAAAGGACTTGGAAACGGTTGATAAAAGAATCGGCGGCCTCGAGGGCGAAGCGAGGGCGGGCAAGAAAGAGGCGATTAAGGAATTGGAAACTCTAAAAAAATTAAAAGATTTTTTGGAAAAAGGCCAAATTTTATTTGAGCATAATTTTATCGAAGACGAAGCCGAAATTATTTCTCATTACCAGTTGCTTACAATGAAGCCAAGGTTGTATTTGCTTAACGGAAAAGATGAAGAGGTCAAGCCGGAAGTTATTGGCGAGTTTAAGAAAAATAATTGGCCGTATTTGATAGTTGATGTTGCTACGGAATTTGAAGCAGCCGGTTTAACCAAAGATGAAAGGATCGCCTTTGGAATCACGCAGGAGCCCGAATTAGATATGCTTATTAAAAAAGCTTACGACATACTAGGCTTGCTGACTTTTTTCACTACCGGTCCCGACGAAACGCGCGCCTGGACTATTAAAAAAGGCGATAAAGCTCCCAAGGCCGGAGGAGCGATCCATAGCGATTTCGAGAAAAATTTTATAAGAGCCGATGCGATAGATTGGCAAGATCTTTTGAATGCCGGCGGTTTCGCTCAAGCTAGAGAAAAAGGCCTAATCCGCACCGAAGGCAAAGAATACGTCATCCGCGACGGCGATGTCATTGAAATCAAACACAATGCTTAACGATGTGGTTGTAATTGGCGGGGGACCGGCGGGGATGATGGCCGCTGGCAGAGCCGGGGAATTGGGAGCCAAAGTCGCGCTTTTGGAAAAAAATAGTTCTCTCGGCAGAAAACTTTTAATTACCGGCAAGGGCAGAAGCAATATTACCAGAGCGGAATTTAATCCCAAAGAACTCCTTAAAAAATACGGCAGAGAGGGTGATTTTCTTTTACACGCCTTGTCAACTTTCGGTCCCAAAGAAACCGTTGATTTTTTTGAGAAAAGAGGGCTGAAGATGAAAGTGGAAAGGGGAAAAAGGATTTTTCCTGAAACCGACAGCTCAAAAGATGTTTTGGATATTTTAATGTGTTACTTGAAAGATAATAACGTGGAGATAAAAACTAATTCGGAAGTTAAAGAGATAATCAGCAGCCACGGCAAAATATCGAAAATTATTTTAAGCAGCGGCAAGGAAATTTCAGCAAAAAATTATATCATAGCCACAGGAGGAAAGGTTTTTCCCGGCACCGGTTCCACTGGAGCAGGCTATGATTGGGCGGAAAAACTCGGGCACACTGTGGCAAAATTGAGGCCCGCCTTGGTCCCGGTAAAAATCAAAGAGGATTGGCCGCAAAAGCTTCAGGGGCTATCTTTAAAAAATGTTGAACTGACGGTTTTTCAAAACGGCAAAAAGAAAGACAGCCGCTTTGGAGAACTTCTTTTTACTCATTTTGGATTATCGGGCCCCATAGTTTTGGACCTGTCTTTTATCGTAGGCGAGCTTTTAGAACGCGGTGAAGTTAAGTTGGTTCTTGATTTAAAACCGGCCATGGATCAGCAATCTCTGGATAAAAGAATTCAGTCTGATTTTATAAAATATAATAATAAATTTTTTAAAAATTCATTGGACGATTTGCTTCCTCAAAAATTTATTCCGATTATCATTGAACTTTCAGGGATTGATCCTTTCAAAAAAGTTAACGTCATCACCAAAAAAGAAAGGAGGGGATTGGCAAAAATTTTCAAAAACCTCAAAATGACGGTTTCTTCTCTTTTAGGTTTTGAATCGGCGATAGTCACTTCGGGCGGCGTCTTATTGCGCGAAATAGACTCAAAAACCATGAGGTCAAAACTTATTGAAAATTTATTTTTTGCCGGAGAAATTATAAACTTGCACGGTCCTACCGGCGGCTATAATCTGCAAATTTGCTGGAGCTCGGGGTACTTGGCCGGCCAAAGCGCGAGTAAGCGAAAATAGAAAGAGCGTTCTTTCGAACGCTCTTTTTGAAATTATTTTTTTATGGCGG
>JACOYG010000020.1 GCA_016181985.1 Candidatus Nealsoniibacteriota bacterium | reverse complement strand
TCAGAGATAAAAGTTAAGCATTATCCGAGAAAATACGGCAAGTCTAAATATGGGCCCGCTAGAATCTTTAAGGGATTTCTTGATTTGCTTACGGTTAAATTTTTAATGGCATATTTAACGAGACCAATCCATTTTTTCGGCCAGGCCGGTCTTCTGTTGTTATTTTTGGGATTTTTAGGGGGCTTGGCAACTTTAGTATACAAATTTATTCTTAATATACCAATTTCCACGACTCAATTGCCGTTACTTACCATATTTTTCATCATTACGGGCATTCAGTTTATATTGATGGGTCTTTTGGCTGAAATTTTAATTAGAATTTACTATGAACCGCGCGAGAAGACCTCATATTCCATTAAAGAGAAAATAAATTTATGACCGGCATAAAGCCAGTAAATACGGTTGTTTTGGTTTCTCCTTCGATAATTTTTGGAAAGGGTAAAAATTTCGCCTATCCCTTGCTGGGCATCCTTTATATAGCAGCTTTTCTGCAAAAAAATGGGATTGCCGTGAAGATCATCGATTCCTTTGTTAATGGGTATACCTTAGATGAACTTGTGGAAATTATCCTAAAAGAAAATCCGTCATTAGTGGGGTTTAGCGCAATGTCTTGCCAAGCAAAAGCCGTTTTAGAGGCCGCCGCCGAATTAAAAAAACGCTGCCCCTCTTTAAAAATTGCCGTTGGCGGTCCGCACATCAGTTCGACTAAAGACGAAATATTCAATTTTAGCGAAGATATAGATTTTTTGTTTTATGGCGAAGGAGAGGAGAATTTTTATAAATTAGCTGCCGGCCAGCCCCTAGAAGAAATTAACGGATTGATTTATAAAAATGGGAACAAAATAATAATTAACAGCCCGCCTCAGCTAATACGGGAGTTAGACGATCTTCCTTTTCCTGATTTGGCATTGTTAGATATCAAGAAATATGACAGTTATTTCGCCAAATCTCTTCCCTTGGCGTCTTTAATGGCATCGCGAGGATGCCCTTACGGTTGTATTTTTTGCGATGCTCATTTGACTCACGGCAAGATATTAAGATTAAGAACTCCTGAAAATATTGTTGATGAAATAGAAAATAATCATCGAAAATACGGAATAAAACAATTCATGTTCAAAGACAGCGATCTTACATTAAATAAGAATTGGGTTCGAGAAATTTGCTCCGAAATCGATAAAAGAAATATTCGAATAACATGGACTTGCAATACCAGGGTTGACTTAGTTGACGAAGAACTGTTCAAAACCATGAAAAAAAGCGGATGTTATATGATTTCATTCGGCATAGAATCGGGCAGCCAGCGAATTTTGGATGTTATGCGCAAAGGAATCACCCTTGAACAGGTAGAGCGGGCGATCTCTCTTTGTAAAAAATCAGGGATTGAAGCCATGGGTTATTTTATGATTGGCAATCCGACAGAAACCGAAGACGATGCCAGGGAGACGATAAAATTTTCGCAAAAACTTGGTTTGGATTTAGCCACTTTTGGGACAACAGCGGCTTATCCCGGAACCGAACTTTATAAATGGGCCGTTGAAAACAATGCCTTGCCGGACAGATTTTGGTATATGAAGAGAGTTGCGGTTTCTTCCGACGCCAGAGAAGCCAGCGGAAATTTAAACCTTAAAAATTTTCCGCCAGCCAAGCAAACAAAACTTGTTAAAGAAGCTAATAAGGGTTTTTACCTTAGACCCGCTTATTTATTAAAGTATCTTTTAAAGATCAGAACATATTATGACGTGGAAAGGTCGGTGAAATCTTTTTGCGATTTGATTAAAATCTAATGGCGCAAATTTTTAAAAATCATAAGTGGGCAATTTTTCTTGCTTTAGCGACAGCCATCGTCGTTGCTTATCCCCAGATTTATTCGCGTTGGGATTTAGGCGATTCCTACCAAGGAATCGGGCTAATGGGAGCTTCCGATGACGAAAGCGCTTGGATGTCGCGCGTTAAAGAGGTTCAGGATGGGCACCCCGCTTTCAGTTCAACTTATTTTAAAGACGGCAAAAGCGATCCCTATCTTTTTCAGCCGCTCGGAACAATAATCGTGGCTTATTCGGGCCAACTTTTTTCTTTGAACATTAATGATACAATTTTATTTTCCCGATTGTTTTTTACTTCCCTGCTTTTTTTAATAATTTACGCTTTCTTGTTTTTCTTTACCAAGGAAAAAATAATCTCTCTGTCTATCCCATCGGTTTTTCTTTTGGCTATCTCTATTTTTAACCGCGGGGCGACACTAAAGCCATACTATTTATTGCTCACCCGCCCGGTTAACCCGGCCCTGACTTGGATTTTCTTTTTCGGGTTTTTATTGTTTTTTTGGCTTTTTATAGAAAGGAAGCAATGGCGCTGGGGAATTTTAAGCGCTTTAATATTAGGATTGTCTTTCTACGATTTTCTTTACACCTGGACTTTTTTATATGCTTTTTGCGGTATTCTTATTCTGATATTCCTTTGTCAAAAAAAATGGCAGGACATTAAAAGGATTGCCGTCGTTCTTTTGGGGGCAATTTTAATTGCCATTCCTTATTTTATTAATCTCTATCGGGCAGCTGCTTATCCGACCTTTGGCGATGTGGGGGCAAGGGCCGGTTTGATGGGGGGCCGCGAATTATCTATGGGAATTTTGCCTCCCATGCTTCTTGTTCTTTTCTTGATTTTATTTCCCAGAAAATGGAAGGAACGGTATTATTTTGCCCTGGCTTTGGTTATCGCGCCTTTTGTGGTTTTAAATCAGCAATTAATCACCGGCAAGGCCCTGAGTCCTTCTCATTATCATTGGTATTATCACAAACCCTTAGCCCTGATCATTCTCTTAATCATCCTTTTTTCCGTTCTTTCTTTAAGAAAATGGCAATTTGCCAAAAAGGCGCTGGCTATTTTTTTTATTGTCATCAGCATTTCCCTGGGTATTTTTGTTCAGAGCATTTCTTATTCCGCCAGCAAAGAGACGATCGTTAAAATTCAAAAATACGGCCCCTTAATGGATTGGTTTAATAAAAACGCCAAAAAAGAAGAGGTTGTTTTCAGCAACGACGCGATCGCCAATTTAATCGTTACTCACACATCCTTGAATGTTTTCTATCACCATTCGGCGAAATATTCTTTGTCCGCTACGACCGAACGCCTGATAAATACCTTCTTTTTATACTACAGATTAGATGGTGTCGCTGAAGCGCAGGCAAAAGATGTCTTTTTGGGGGACAAAGAAAACATATCCTGGGCAATCTATGGAATATATTACCGCGATCTTTTTGGAGAATATGAAAATATACCGGACGGAGTCGTTTTGGATTTAGTCCGGAGATATCAAGAATCTTTTGCCGCGGCAACCCCCGATTTATTCAATGAAATGCTGCAAAAATACGAAGTAAATTATTTAATTTGGGATAAAGAATCCAATCCTAAATGGCAGCTCGATCAGTACCCGTTTTTAAAAAAAGCTGCCGAAATCGGGGAATTCATAATTTATGAAAGATAATATCATATATAATTTTAAAAATCTTCTCAAGGAACATGTTTTTTTATTCAAAACCGCCCGTTGGCTTTTTGGGGCATTGAAAGTCGGTTTGGGACCAGAAGAAGCCATCAAGGGGATAAGCGGCAAGATTGTCAATTTAGGTTCGGGTACCCAAAGAATCAGGAAAGATGTCATCAATATGGATATCCATGCTTATCATAATGTGGATATCGTGGGGGATATTTATAATTTGCCTTTTGCCGAGAATGAAGCAGATGCCGTAATTTGCGATCAGGTTTTGGAACACCTCAATAATCCGGACAGGGCTTTGCTTGAGATGGCTAGAGCGCTGAAGCCGGGAGGATTGATTTATATTGCCGTTCCATTCGTAGCCGGGTATCATTCCTCTCCCGATGATTATTATCGTTTTACCAAAAACGGGCTAGAGGCGACCATGGAAAGCGCCGGATTTTTAAAATTGAAAAGCGGCATCCGGCACGGCCCGACCTCCGGTTTTCTTTCCGTATTCAATCAATGGCTGGCTATGATTTTTTGTTTCGGGTCTGACAAGACGTATCAATTATGGCTGATAATTTTTACGGCGCTAACTTTCCCGCTAAAGTTTCTAGATTATTTATTTTACAGATACGGCCCTGCAGAAAATATCGCTTTTAGTTTTTATTACTTGGGCAAGAAAAAATGATTAAAGATATCTTACTGATTATGCCGCCATTCTCCATGAAAGAGAGATATGGCCGGGGGATAGAGAAGATAGGCAGTTCTTTGCCGCCGCTCGGTTTGCTCTACATAGGCGCGGCTTTGGAGAAAGAAGGGTATCGCGTTAAGATTTTCGACACTCAAATTCAAACTTGGGATATAAAAGAAGCGGGGAATCCCGATATTATCGGCATTTATTGCAACACGTCAAATTATCGCAAAGCCCTTGAATTAGCTGAAGAAATAAAGGATAATCTTGACGTCCCCGTCATTTTTGGAGGCCCCCATGTGACAACAAAACCCATGGAGGTTTTAAGCAATAGACAGGTTGATTATGTGGTAGTAGGGGAAGGGGAAATCAGCGCCGTTGAATTATTGAGATCGATAAATAATCCGGAAATGGTCAAAGGCGTCGGTTTTAAGCAAAACGGAAAAGCAATAATAAATCCCGCCAGGGAATTGATAAAAAATCTTGATTCTCTGCCTTTGCCTGCCAGGCACCTGGTTCCTGTCGGCAAATACAAGCCCTCGCCTAACCAATATAAAAGATTGCCCATGACTACGATGATGGTGAGCCGCGGCTGTCCGTTTAATTGCACTTTTTGCGACGTAGAAACGCTTTGGACGCGGCTCTACAGGTCGAGATCGGTCGGCAATGTTATCGGCGAAATCAAGCATCTGATCAAAGATTACGGCATAAAGGAGGTGAATTTTTGGGATGACGTTTGGGGGATCAATAAGGCATGGATTGATGATTTTTGCAGTCAAATTTTAACTGAAAAAATAGATATCACCTGGTCTTGCGAATGCCGGGTTGATACCGTAGACGGCGAACTGCTGAAAAAGATGAAAAAAGCCGGCTGCTGGTGCATTTTTTTTGGGATAGAAAGCTTGGATCAGGAAATATTGGACGCTATCAATAAAAAAATAACATTAGAAAAAATATCCGCCGCTTTTAAATGGACGAGAGAAGCCGGAATTGAAATCAGGGCAAACTTAATTTTGGGCTTGCCCAAAGAAACTCCGGAAAAAGTCAGAAAATCACTCAAAATACTTTGCGCTTTAAACCCGGATTATGTTAAGTTTAATATCTTGACGCCCTATCCCGGCACGGTTATTTATAAAGAGATCAAAGAAGGAAAATGGGGGAAAATTTTAGATGAATCGTACGATAAGCTCACCGGTTATTTTGCGACATTTTTGCCTTCGGGATATAAAAGTATAAACGAATTGCAAGAGATGAAAAAATACGCTTTCATAAAATTTTACTTCCGTTGGGGATATATTATACCGAAATTGATTTCAGTCAGAAGCTTTGAAGATTTAAAAAGATATATCAGGGGAGCTCTGGCTATATTTTCAATATAATAAAGTTAGAATACTATCCGTTCCTTGCCATGGCAAGGAACGGATATAGATACAAGATGAAAATTGTTTTAATTTTTCCCCCGAATATTTACCAGACAAAACAAAGCATGCCGCCTCTCGGCATTGCTTGGCTGGCCGCGTTTTTAAGGCAAAACGGCTTTAAGGATATCGTTTTAATTGACAGCATGGCTAACCATTATTCCAATGAAAACATTATTGAATTGCTGAAAAAAGAGGGGCCGGATTTAATCGGCATATCTTTTGGCACGCAGATCAGATTTTCGGCCTTTGAATTGGCAAGATTAATCAAAAAAGAATTCCCGAAAGCTCCCATTGCGGCCGGCGGCCCCCATCCGACCCTTACTCCCCAAGATACCCTGGAAAATATTCCAGAAATTGACGTTATCGTGAGAGGTGAAGGAGAAATTTCTTTTTTGAATTTAGTTAAAAGCATTGAAGCGGGGAAAGATTTTTCAGGCGTTAAAGGCATCTCTTTCCGCAATAAAGATGGAATGATTGTTCATAATCCTCCGGAATTGCCGATCCATGATTTAGACGGTTTGCCCTTGCCGGCCAGGGACCTTTTGCCCATAGAAAAATACGACAAGACCACTACTTTATCAAATAAAAGGACATTAAACGTGATGACCAGCCGCGGATGTCCCTATTGGTGCGTTTATTGCTCAACTTCGGAACAATGGGGGCATCAAATCAGGCACAGGTCGCCCAAGAATGTGGTTGATGAAATCGAGCTCATCTTGAAAGAGTACTCCTTTATTGAGGGAATAAGATTTTTTGATGATGTTCTGACTATGGATAAAAAAAGGGTTTTGGCGATATGCGATGAAATCGTAAAGAGAAAGCTTAATTTTGTCTGGGAATGCGAAGTGAGGGCCAATACCGTTGATGAGGAAATTATCATGGCCATGAAAAAAGCCGGCTGCGAATTTATTGACCTTGGCGTTGAATCGGGCAGCGACAGGATTTTGAAAAATATTAAAAAAAGCATAACCGTGGAGCAGGCGATTGAGGCCGCAAAAATTATCAAAAAAGCGGGCATCGGCCTCAAGGCTTTTTTTATGCATGGTCTGCCGGGAGAAACTTACGAGGATATTAAAAAGACGGTTTTTTTAAGCCGATATTTGTATTATAATTTAGGAGTTGAGGGCACCACCCAGGGGATATCCGTAATTTACCCCGGCACGGAATTGGAAACGATGGCCAAAGAAATGGGAACCCTGCCTCAAAATTTTTCTTGGGCAAAGTATTACGAAAGGGACAGGTCTTACCCGCCCCTGGATCCCTGTATTTTTATGCCGGTTTTTGAGCAGCCGGATTTGACCTATGAGCAAATTTATAGTTATGTGAAGAGAGCCAAATTCGCTTATTTTTTAAGACACCCCTTCAATCTTTTAAGAACAGTTTTTAAGCATCGCAAAACCATAAAAAAATGGCTCACCACGAAAACGGAACAAAAATAAGGGAGGAGATTTTATTGATAAATCCCCCGCCTTTTATCAGGCGCGATCCCCACGATCATACCGACTATCCTCACATAGGGCTGGCTTATATCAGCGCTTATTTAAGGCAGAGCGGTTTTGAATGCCGGGCAATAGACGCCAAATTTGAAGATATAAACATGGAAGGATTAAAGCAGCGGTTAAAGCAATATAATCCCGGCATAATAGGCATAACCGCTTTTACCCACGAAGTGAAGCAAGCCGCTCGGGTGGCTCGCTTGGCAAAGGAATTTTTCCCGGGCGTTTTAATTGTTTTAGGCGGTCCGCATGCTACCGCTCTGCCCGAAGCAACCCTAGAACAGTTCCCTGAATTTGATATGTTAGTCGCCGGCGAAGGAGAAATTACTTTTTTAGAAACGGTTAATGCTATTTTTCAGAAAGGAGATTTTTCCAAAGTGGCCGGCCTGGTTTTCCGCTCGCCTTCGGGCCGGATTGTTTTTAACGGGCAGCGCTATTTTTTAGCAGATTTGGATTCTCTGCCTTTTCCGGCATGGGATATGTTTCCCTTGAGCGAAGAATATCCATTATTAACCGTTCGAGGCTGTCCCTTTGATTGCAATTTCTGCATGAGAATTTCCGGCCGTATGATCAGGAAGCGCAGCCCCAAAATGATTTTGCAAGAGATTAAATTAGGCGTAGAACGGTACGGAGCCAATATATTCAATATTCATGACGAAAGTTTCGGCATAGACAAAGAACAAACGGATGCTTTATTGTCGGGGTTGATTGAAAGTAATCTTAATCGGAAGGTAAAATTAATCGTAACCACCAGAGTGGATTTGGTAGATGAGCCATTGCTTCAAAAACTTAAAGCGGCCGGTTGTTCCAGAATAGGATTCGGAGTGGAATCGGGCAACGAAGAAATTCTCAAGAAAACGGGCAAAGGCATAACGCTGAAAAAAGCCGAGGAAAGCGTTTTTTTAGCTAAAAAGGCGGGACTTAAAACCAGCAGTTTTTTCATCATCGGACATCCCAATGAGACCAGAGAAACCGCTTTAGATACCGTAAGATTCGCCGCTAAATTAAATACTTCCAGCATTGCCTTCGGTATTATGGTTCCGTATCCGGGCACAAGAATATATGAAATGGCCCTTAAGGGAGAAGGAAATTATCGGATAATTTCTTCGGATTGGGCCGACTTCAATAAAACCATCGGCTCCAGCTTGGAACTTACGACATTGTCCAGAAAAGAGATGGAGAAACTTCAGGTAATGGGATATTGTTTGTTTTATTTTAAAAACAGGAGGTTTTGGGAATTTTTAAAATTACTCTGGAGCGAAAGAAGGGGAGTTTTTGCCGTAATTAAGAAGATTTCTATTTAATTTTTTTATTAATATGCGTATCTTGCTTATTAATCCGCCGAGATTTAACGGCCACGCGGTAGTGAGGGAAATGCGCTGCGCCAATTTGGCGACCGTTTCAATATTTCCGCCGATCGAGCTCGCTTATTTAGCGGGAGTTTTGAGGCAATACGCCGAAGTTAAAATTTTAGACGCCAATGCCCTGGACAGAAATTTCAAAGATATTGAAACTGAAATCAGGCAATTTAAGCCCCAAGCCGTTATTTTTACAATCTCACCGACTACTTTCACCGCTGACGCGCAAATCGCCAAAATCGCCAAAGAAGCTGATGATCAGATTAAAACTATTTTATTGGATTCTCACATTTCTCCGGCCATGCCCGAGCGAGTGAGGCAAAATTTTCCGAAAATAGATTATTTGGTAAGCAGGGAGCCGCTTTTGGAAATTCCCGGTTTATTGGGATTTCCAGGAATAGCGGAAATTGAGAATCATCCCTTACCGGCCTACGATTTATTGCCCGTTAAAAAATATTTTTCTTTGAGTTTTACGAGAAAAAAACCGTTTGCTTCCTTGATTACCAGCGTTGGCTGTCCGAATCGCTGTAATTTTTGCATTATCGGAGGAGCTACGGTGGACAGGGGATACGGTAAAATTTGGAAATTTAAAAGCGCCTCGAAAATTTTAGAAGAGATAAAGCATCTGTTAAATTTAGGCATAAGGAGTATTTATTTTTTTGATGAAACTTTTACCGCAGACAGGGAGAGAGTTAAGAGTCTTTGCAAAATGATTATTGAAAAAGGATTGAAGTTTGAGTGGTCCTGCAACGGCAGGGCTGATACGCTTGATGAAGAAACAATCAAAATGATGAAAAAAGCCGGCTGTTGGAATGTGATGTTCGGCATAGAATGCGGTTCCGAAGGACTACTGAAAGAAGCTAATAAAGGAACTACCTTAACCAAAGCGATGGAGGCGGTTGATTTTTGCCAAAAAAACGGCATTAAAGTTACCGCTTCCTTTATGCTGGGCATGCCCGAAGAATCAATGGAAACGGTGAAACAAACTCTCGATGCCGCTAAAAAAATAAACCCGCACCGAGCCCAGTTTGTTATTTTGACTCCATATCCCGGCACAAAACTTTACGACGAAATAAAAGAAAAGGGATTGCTCGTTGAGGATTATTCTTTTTCCGGATACGATGGTTACTGCGCCGGCCAGATGCCCGCCCTGCGGACCGAATATCTTACTTCGCGGGAATTGGTTTTGGCCCAAAAATATATTTATAGAAAATTTTATTTAAGGCCGTCTCTTTGGCTGAGGACTATTTTAAGCATCAGAAATTTCGGACAGTTGATGGACATTTTGAGATTCGTAAAATATTTGAAATGAGCTTATCAAAAATCGCCAAATTAATTATTTTTTTAATCGGCCTCGGTCTTCTCTTCTTCCTGATTTACCGGGTGGGGCCGTCGGAAATCGTTAAAGCGTTTTCTGAAGCGAAATTATATTACATAGTTTCGGCCGTTTTTGTTTACATATTATTGATCGCAACGCGGTCGCTGAAATGGTTTTTAATGGTCAGGATTTTTGAAAATAAAATAAAATACAGGCAATTCCTGCCAATTTATTTGTTCAATTCCCTGATGGGCAGCATCACTCCCTTAAAATCAGGCGAGGCGATAACCCCGGTTTTATTTAATAAGTATTTTAAAATACCGGTTGGCCGCGGATTTTCCGTAATTGTTTTGGACAGATTTTTTGAATTGGCTATTTTTACTCTTGTTTTAACGGCCTCCATTGTTTACATATTAAACTCCGGCATCCAAAATGATTTGCTCCTGCGTTTTTTCAGAGGAGCGCTTGCCGTGATTTTTTTAGCGCTGTTTTTGATGGTCGCGGCCCTTATTTCAAAAAGAATAACTTTGAGAATGTTAAAATTCTTCAGAATTATAAGATTCGCGGAAAAAGAGACGGACGCTTTTTACGATGCCCTGCCGTTGTTAAAAAATAAAAAGGCGTATTTATTTTTAACGCCTCTCACCGTTCTTTGCTGGTTTTTCGAGATATCATCGTCTTATCTGATGTATAATTCAGTTTTTCCTGCGCCATTTTTAATTTCCGCCTCGATTTCCATGGTTACGGGAGCCGCTACTTTCGCGACCTTTATCCCCGGGGGGATAGGCGTAATTGAAGTAGGCGTAGCTTATCTTTTTGGTTTATTCGGATACTCTACGGTTTCAGCGGCCAGCTCGGTTATTTTAGCCAGAGTATTTTTGACGGGCACCCTTTTCATTTCGGGCTTGCTTGGATTGATTTTCGTTAATTATTTTAAAAAAGACCGCATGACAGCGAACCCGGCTTTAAAAAAATAGACAGCGTCAGAAAAAGACCTAATATCCTTCAGGGTTTGAAGGATATATTGCGGTCTGAAATAAAAATTTCTTTCGTTTATTTTTACGGCTTCTCTCAATTCCTCGTAAGTCAATTTATCCTCAAAGATGGTATAGTTTCCCTTATAGGAAAAACCGGGCATGCCTTCATTTTTTTTCAGAGTTCTTGTTTTTCCCTTGTAATGCCCCTCTTGAATTAATTTGGCGAAACGGCTGCCCGGATAAACTATCAGAGTCGTGCCGCTGATAAAATTCGGCTTCACTTTTTTGACTAGATTAAAGGTATCGTTGATGGTTTCTTTGGTTTCGCCCGGCAGGCCGACGACAAAGCTGGCGTAAATCATGATGCCCGCTTTTCTGGTTATCTCAAAGGCGGAGATTATTTGGCTTATTTTAATGCCCTTATCAACCGTGTCTAAAATTGCCTGATTGCCGGATTCCAGTCCGTAAGCTATCAGCCAGCAGCCGGCATTTTTCATTTTATTTAAAAGGCGCTCTGTCACCAAATCAACCCGCGTCAAGCAAGACCAGCGTATTTTTATGCCTCTTTTTATCATTTCGTCGCAGATTTCCTCGGCTCTTTTCATATTTAAGGTAAAATCGTCATCGGTGAACATTATTTCCTTGGCGCCGTATTTTACAATCAAGTTCTCTATTTCTTCGCAGACATTCTTAGGAGATCTGGCGCGGTAATTGTCGTTGAAAACATTTTTACAGCAATAGGCGCAATGGAAAGGGCAGCCGCGGCCGGTAATCATAATGAAATAAGGATTTTTTCTGCCGTAAGGGGGCGGGGAGATGTATTTTTTCAACGGGAAAAGATCCCTGTTAGGAAAAGGCAGTTCATCGAGGTTTTTTATAAAGTCTCTGGGCTTGGTCGTTTTTATTTCTCCGTTTTCCCTATAAGCGATGCCGTCAATTTTTGAATAAGGAAGGCCGGAAATCAATTCCAGCATAGTGATTTCGCCTTCGCCGACAGCGGCGATATCCAGCTGGGGAATTTCTTGTAATGTCTCAACCGGCAGAGCCGAGGCGTGCGGGCCTCCGGCCATGATCAGGGAGTTGGGCAGGGCTTGCCTGCAAACCTCAATGGTTTTTTTTGCTTGGTCGTAGCGAGGGCTGAGCATATAGATGCCGATGACATCGGCCTTAGTTTTGGAAACTCTGATTTTTAAATTTTCAAAGCTTAAGTTTTCCGCCCAGGCGTCTATAACTTGAATGTCGATATTTTTTTCCTTATTTTTCAGATAGGCGGCAATAGAAGCCAGCCCTAAAGGCATAATCGGATTTTTAAATTCGCTAAGAGGATTAACAAAAAGAATTTTTTTGTTTGTCATAGAGGCAGAACGTAGCGCTTAATAAAGCCTAAAAAATTCTTAAAATTATCCCCAAGTTCGTTAAAAGACCGTATTTGGCTTATTCTTTTTAAGATATAGCTCGGCTTTAAATAAAATTGGCGATAGCCTTTTCTGGCGGCCAGGAAAATTTCTTTTGAAGTTAAATCGGGATATTGATAAACCGGCGGCTTAATCGGGTCGTATTTTGACCAATCGTCAGTTAAAAGGAGGCCCTTTTCTTTCAAGTCATTATAAAATTTAGTGCCGGGCAAGGGCTGGGCTACGCCCATTGTCACGAAATCCGATCCTACGGATTTGGCAAAATCAATGGTTTTTTGCAGGGTTTCTTTTGTTTCTCCGGGCAGTCCCAAAATAAAGTAGACGATTGTTCTAAGGCCGGTTTTTTTTGCCATAATCACGGCATCCCGCGCTTTTTCGATAGTAATATTTTTGCCGACATTTTTTAATATTTCCGGGCTGGCCGTTTCAAGTCCGATGGCTAAGGTATGGCAGCCGGCCATTTTCATCTTGTCAAGTATTTCCTGGTTCAGCCTGTCGGCCCTCACATTGGTCATCCACGTAAGATCAAGTTTGGCTTTGATCATTTCATCCGTCAATTTATTGATCCATGGCAAGTTATAAGTAATGCCGGAATTAACGAATTTGAATTCTTTATAGCCGAGTTTTGCGATCCATTTTAATTCTTCAAGCACATGTTCAACGCTCCTTTCCCGATATTTATATAAAGCGGGGCAGATGCAAAACGAACAATGGTTGACGCATCCCCGCTGGGCCATAACTAAAGTCATGGGCCACCTTTTATTCATGGCGTCGCGGTAAATTTCTTTTTCGATTTTATCATGGGCGGGGAAGCCAAGCTCATCTAAATTTTTGATTACCTCCTGGGGCGGATTTTTTATAATTTCGCCGTTTTTTGCTCGGTAACAGATTCCTCTTACTTGAGAAAAATTACCGCGAGATTCAATTAAATTTTTCACGACTATTTCCTCGTCGTCGCTGTAAACGACAACGTCAATTGATCGGTTTAATTCCAGGGTTTCTTTAGGAAGGGTCATAACAAAAGTTCCCACGGCTACTGTAATAATATCTTTGGATATTTCTTTCGCTTTGGCGGCCGTGAGCACATCTGAATAAATAGCGGTGGTTGAAGTGGAAAAAATAATCATCTCCGGTTTTTCTTTTTCAATAAATTCCTGAATATCGCCGTAATTTTTTTTCAATCCCCCGGCGTCATAAACAGCATTTTTTATTTGGAATTTATCTAAATAACCGGCGATGCTCATTAATTCCAGCGGCGGCCAAACAAAATCGGCCTTGCTTGTGCCAAAGGCCCCGTAGAATCTGCTGATATTTCCTAAGCTGACATGAGGAGGTTCAATGAGTAAGATCATATGATTGACTGTATCAGTCCGGCGGCCGCTCTTAAGTAATAATTCAAATCGGAGAAAGACCGAATAGAGCTTGCGGCCTGCAAAAGATAAGCTGGACGAAAATAAAATTCCCAGTTCGCCTTTTTAATTATTGTCTGTAATTGTTCAAAAGTCAAACTATCTTCAAAGACGATATAATTGCCTTTGCCGAAGAAAGTTCCGGTTAAATCTTCTCCCTTATCTCTGCCTAAAATCCTCAATCTGCCGCGATATTTGCCGGCTTGGATGTCTTTATAGAAACTGCTGCCAGGATATGCCACTAAGATCCCCCAGCTTACAAAATTCGGCTTTATTTTTTTTGACAAAGCGAGCGTTTCTTTGATTGTTTCTTCGGTCTCGCCGGGAAGTCCTACCATAAAAAATCCGACAGTTGATATGCCAATTTTTCTCGTCATTTCAAAGGCGGACATTATTTGTTTTACGGTGAATCCCTTATTGATGGCGTCTAAGATTTTTTGATTGCCGGATTCTACGCCGTAAGATATAAGCCAGCAGCCGGCTTCCTTCATTTTTTTTAGCAAGTTTTCATTTACCAGATCAACTCTGGTGGTGCACGACCAAATAATTTTTATCCTTCGCCTTATTATTTCGTTGCAGATTTCTTCCGCCCTTTTCATGTCCAGGGTGAAGTCATCGTCATAAAAATGCGTTTCTTTGGCTCCGTATTTTAAAATTAGTTCTTCGATTTCGTCGCACACTTTGCCGGGAGATTTTGCCCGGTAATTTTGCCTGAAAACATCTTTTGAGCAATAAGCGCATCGGAAAGGGCAGCCTCTTGAGGTAATCATCGTAAAGTACGGTTTTTTTCTCCCATAAGGCGGATGAGTGCAATATTTTTCGATAGGAAAGAGTTCGCGATCGGGTATGGGAAGACTATCCAGGTCATTGATAAGCTCTCTGGCGGGAGTCGTGACAATATTTCCATTTTTTCTGTATGAGATGCCCCTAATGTCCGACAAGGGATTGTTATTGGCCAGTTCCAGCATTATTTCCTCTCCCTCGCCAATGGCGCAAACATCCAAATAGGGAATATCTTCCAGGGTTTCTCGAGGCATAGCCGACGGATGGGGACCTCCGGCTATAATAAGCGATCCGGGCAGAGCTTGGCGGCAGATTTCGATGGTTTTTTTTGCCTGATCGTAGCGCGGGCTCACCATATAAATACCGGCAATATCAGCTCCTGTTTTTGCTATTCTATCTTTTAATTCTTCAGATTCCAGATTTTCAGCCCATGCGTCAATAACAAAAACGCCGATTTCATTATTTTTTTCTTTAAGGTAAGCGACGATGGATGCTAACCCTAAAGGCAGAACCGGCGTTTTGAATTCGCTGGGAGGATTAATCAGAAGGATTTTTGGATGAGAACCTTTTATTGTCATCATTTTTTTTGAAATGCCTGATGCTTCCAACATCTTTTATGAATTTTAAGCTTGGATTAGCTTCAAGCGTTTTGACAAAATAATTGACGGCCGGCTCGTTAAGAATATATTTTCCCGAACGAACCGCATCATGAAATAAAATATCCGCCCCGTTATTTAAATAAGGAAAATAATGTTCAAAATCAGCTTTTACTCCGTTAAAACCATGATCGCCGTCAATGAAGATGAAGTCAAGCTTGCAGGGAGGGATGAATTTTTTTGAATCACCCATAATTAAGGAAGTATTTTTATCGAGAGTTTTTTTAATTGTTTCATTGCATCTATCTTCTATGTCCAAACTGATAAATTTGGCTTCTTTTGATTTTGCCACAGAGATGAGCATTGTTGAACCTCCCTCATATCTGCCGATTTCCAGCAGACAGCGGGGTTGATTTTTCCGCACCGTTTTGAATGCATAAGCCGCTTCGTTAAAGCACATTCTGATGATTCCTCCATTGGTAAAATTATTGAAGAATAACCAGGACAAATCTTCAAAATTTTCAAGTTCTTGGGGCAAATCCGATACGAATACTGATTTCGGTTTTAAGCTTCCCGCCTCTTTTAATATCGCCAGCCCTCGAAAAAAGTGAACAACTAGCGCCATTTTTTTAAATAGCCGGTAAGCCGACCTGTTTTTTACTATTTTTTCTATCACAATTTTTAAAATAAAGTATAAATAAACGGCGCTATGGCCGATCCCCCCAAGGATACGATGAGCGCCCCGAATAGTATTAAGATAATAAAGATCGGCAGCAGCCACCATTTTTTATTGTTCTTCGCAAAACTTAAAAATTCTTTGATAATAGCTATTTTAGACATGTTTTTTAATATTATTAATTATTATTTTCTTAAAATATCAGAAATTTTTTCTTTTAACATTTCGGCGATTAGAAAATGGCCCGCCGGATTAAAATGATGGTCGTAAATGTAATGCAGCCGTTCCCCGGCATTATATGATTCCCTGAAGCTGCCGCTTGGGTCAAAAAATTCTGCAGCTGCCTGGCCGGCAAAAATCCGCAGTTCATTTCTTAGCATATCCCTATCCAGAGTATTCTTGCCGCCGATAAGATTATAGCTTTTTTCCAATTCCCGCCAAACATTATCGGATGATTCCATATATGAAGGCATCAATGCAATAAGCGGGATAGCCCCGTCGTTTTTTATTGCCGCCGTCAATTGGAAAAGTTTTTCCGAAAATTTTCCGTAAATTTCATTAATACCGTTGCTTCGCGGATTTTCGTAAAGATAGCCGTCTTTGGGAAAATCATGCAGAACTTCCAATCGACTTTGTTCGTACTGCAAGTAGATAAATTTATAAAGGGCGGAGCGCTTTTGCAAAAAAGAATCGGCTTTATTCAGAAAACCGTAGCTGGAGTAATTGGCGAGCGCCTTAAAAGAGCCGGAGTCGGCTATGTCGTTTAAAAAAACGGCGATTATTACAATATCGGGTTTATGCTGTTTCGCATAATATTTGTATGTTTGCAGATAGTAATCAATGCCTGTGCCGGGCATGCCGTAATTTTGGACTTGTTTTATTCCGGCATCGCTTAAATTTGATTCGAGAATTTTTACGAAGGTTTTTTCTTCTGCCACTTCGCGGGCGGCCGTGATTGAATCGCCCAGTACGGCGATTATTTTTTGGTCTTTTGAACCGATGATAAATTCTTGGTTTGACCTAAAGCCCTCGCTGTTAATTTTAAGGGAGACGTCAAATTCTCCGCTTTTATGATTTCCCCGATAATTGGGCGTAAAAATTACGCCGGTTGGAGGGCCGAATTTAAAAACATTGCCAGGCGAAGTCATCGGGTAGTATTTAATTATGGGAGAAAGAAATTTTGTTAATATTTCCGTTCCTCCCAAAAGAACAGCCAAAGAACACAAAAAAATTACAGCGGAGAATAAAAGTTTTTTCCCGTTGTTTTTCAAAATAATAAATAAAATGCCGAGTCCGGCAAAAACAACATTAAAAATGGCTATCAATACTCCTCTGGGCAAGCTTAATCTCGGACCCAAAAAAGGGAATAATTTTGTTAAAATCCATTGATTGAAACCAAGTCCAGCCGCTAAAAGAAAAATTCCGATGATTAAAAATTTAAGATTGTTTTTCATAAGACGTCTTTTGATTTGGTTTTTTTTCAAGCCAATAGCTGTTCGCCCCGTTATTTTTATTGAATTTCAAATTAAGCGGATCCTTGCCGGATAATTTCACGGCTAATTTTAAAGGGGTTATGATCAGATAAAATATGACTGATAAAATTAACGCGGAAGTGATTTTACTCATCATTAAAGATAGGGTCATCCATGCTTTATGCAGGGGTTTTAATAAAACGCCCGATTTGATAAAACTAAAAAGTAAGAATAAAAAAGAGATAAGAACAGCCGGTATCAGCGGTTCGCTTTTTTTCCAAAACCAAAACAAATTTATCGCGTTGATTGCGATAGACATCGTTAGGCCGAATTCTTTCATCTTTGGTTTTTCCGTTTGATTTGAGCCGGTCATTTTTAATCTAGGGCGAATTCTTTTTGCCAATCCTTATCTTCTGTCAGCGGTTTTTGTCCCTTCTTATCTAACAGGAAGTTTCCCATTAGTAAATAATCCATATTTGTGCGCAAAAAGCATCTATATGCGTCATCCGGAGCGCAAACAATCGGTTCGCCCCGAACATTGAAAGAGGTATTAATAATGATTGGGCAGCCGCACTTTTTATAAAATTCTTCAATAATTTTATGATACAGGGGATTGGTCTCCTTGTTAATAGTCTGAACCCTGGCGGAGTAATCCAAGTGAGTGACCGCGGGAATGGTTGAGCGGATGACATTTACCCTATCAACCCCGATATGATTTTTCATTTCATTTTCCGAAGTTTTTATTTTAATTCTTTCTTTAACTTGAGCGGTCAATAACATGTAAGGGCTTTCTCTGTCAATTTCGAAATATTCCGAGGCGTGTTCCATTAAGACCGTTGGGGCAAACGGCCGGAAGCTTTCCCTGAACTTAATTTTCAAATTCATGGTTTTTTGCATTTCAGATGAGCGGGCATCGCCGATAATTGAACGGTTTCCCAGAGCTCTCGGACCAAATTCCATTCTGCCTGCGAATAAGCCGATTACCTTTTCTTCGGCGATCAAGCCGGCGATTTTTTGAGGAATTTCTTCGTCATTTAGTTTGGTAAAATCAGCCCCTTCCCTGTTTAAGAATTGGAGAATACTTTCATTGCTGTATTCCGGACCCAAATAGGAACCTTGTTGAGAATCGGTTTTTTCATCAGTTTTTCTTTGATTATCCAAGTATTGGTGCCAGGCGAATAAAGCAGCTCCCAATGCCCCTCCGGCATCGCCCGAGGCCGGCTGAATCCAGATATCTTCAAACAGTTTTTCTCGCAGAAGGCGGCCGTTAGATACGCAATTTAGGGCTACTCCTCCGGCTAAGCATAATTTATTTTCACCGGTTTTTTTCCTGACGTAACGGGCCATTCTTATGACTATTTCCTCGGTTACGTCCTGGATAGAACGGGCCAAATCCATTTCTCTTTGAGTCAGTTTTTTTTCCGGCTGGCGGGGAGGGCCATCGAACAGTTTTTCGAAATTTTTATTGGTCATAGTCAGGCCGGAGCAGTAATTAAAATATTTCATATTCATCTTAAAAGAACCGTCTTCCTTTAAATCGATCAGTTCCGAAAGTATTAAATCTTTGTATTTGGGGTTGCCGTAAGGCGCCAATCCCATCATTTTATATTCTCCGGAATTTACCTTAAAGCCGGTAAAATAAGTGAAGGCGGAATAGAGCAGGCCTAAAGAGTGGGGAAAATTCATTTCCCCCATAATATTTATTTGATTATCAATGCCGACGCCAAAACTAGTGCAGCTTTTTTCTCCAACTGCATCCATCACGAGAAAAGCCGCTCTTTTAAAAGGAGACGGGAAAAAAGCAGAGGCTGCGTGCGACTGATGATGTTCGGGAAAGATTATTTTACCGTGAAAATTCAGCTCTTTTTCAAGACATTCCTTTATCCAGAGTTTTTCTTTTATCCAGACAGGCATTGCCCTTAAGAAAGAAATGATTCCTCGGGGGGCAAAACTTAGGTAGGTTTCCAGAATTCTTTCAAATTTCAAGAACGGTTTTTCGTAAAAAACAACCAAATTAAGATCTTTGCTTGAAATGCCGCTATTTTTAAGGCAGTAATCAATAGCTTTAGCCGGGAAGGAGTGGTCATGCTTTTTTCTGGTGAAGCGTTCCTCTTGGGCAGCCGCCATTATTTTGCCGTCTTTAACTAAGCAAGCGGCGCTATCATGATAAAAAGCTGAAATTCCTAAAATATGCATAGACATAATTATTTATCGGGAAATCATGTTAACCGCGCTTTTGATCAATTGGCACAGTTCAGTGTAAGACTTGACGCTGACAATTCTTTTGAGCGCATAGCCCGGCCTGAAATAGAATTCCCTGTAAGCTTTTTTGTGCGCTTCAATAATATCTTTTGCTTTTAAATTAGGATACTCCAAGACCGAATTTTCCGATGCTTCAAATTTTTGCCAATTATGAGTTTTCAACCAGCCGTTTTTTTCGGCTTCCTGATAAAGTTCTGTGCCGGGGTACGGCATAGCAATGCCGAATTGAGCATAGTCAGAATTTAATTTTACGGAGAACCTTATTGTTTCTTCCATTGTTTTTTTGGTTTCTCCCGGCAAGCCCAAAGTGTAAGAGGCGTGAGTTTCAATTCCGGCCTTTTTCGTAATATCAAACGCTTTTATTATTTTTTCAATGGTAGTGCCCTTTTTTATTCCATTGAGAATTTCCTGCGAGGAACTTTCCACTCCGAAGCGTATCATATAACAGCCGGCTTTTTCCATTATTTTTAACATTTCTTCATTGACCGTGTCAACTCTGCCCATGCATGTCCATGGGATATTTATTTTCCTATTTATAATCTCTTGGCAAATTTTGATCACTCTTTCCGGGATCAGGGCGAAAGTATCGTCTTCAAAGTAAAGGCCCTTAGCTCCGCATGAATTGATTAGGTATTCAATTTCATCGGCTATTTTTTCAGGACTGCGGAATCTTACCTTTCTGCCGTACATTGTCTGCGGCCAAAGGCAAAAAGTGCATTGATAGGGGCACCCCCTGCTTCCCATCAGTCTCAGGGTGCGTTTTGATTTAAATAAGGGCTCAAAATAAGCGTCCAGCGGCAGGAAATGACGGGCCGGCAAAGGCAGTTCGTCGAGGTTTTCAATATAAGGACGGTCGGCGTTGCCGATAAGGCCGGCAATATTGGCGGTATTTTCTCCCTTTATGAGAGATTTTGCCAAGTCCCTGATCGTATATTCGTATTCTCCCTTGGCGATAAAATCAATATAGCGGTTATTCTCCAATATTTCTTTTCCCAAGACGGAAACATGGGAACCGACCAAGGCGATTTTCGTTTCGGGAAAGGCATCCTTAATTTTTTTGGCGGCCGCTAAGTCCTGATTGATGGAAGCGGTGGATGTTTGAATAACGGCCAAGGCAACATTATCGTCAAATTTTTTCAGCAGAGATTCTATGGAAATATAAAAAGGCCGGCAATCAATCAGCTCAACCGGCAAAGATTCCTTTTCCAAAACCGCGGCCGCATAAGCCAGAAATAACGGCTCAATGACCGTGCCGGCTACGGTTTTTGCCGGCCAGCGGCCGCTGCGGTCGAATCCCTGCTCGCAGGGCGGATTTATAATCAGCGTTTTTGATTTATTGGGCATGTTTTATTATCTCAACTAATGATTCCGGAGAAAATCTGATTGAAGAAAGGAGCGCGCAATCGTGGGTGCAGCGGCATGATTTTTTAGCCTGAAATCGGTTCCTGTGATTTTGATAGAATTTTACCAGGTCGTAATCGGTTTCATCTAAATTGCCGACCGGTTTTAACATTTCGCAAATCCCCACATCTCCTTCGGGATAAATTATTATTTCCGATTTGCCGGCAATGCAGGTAAAATTGGTTGCCTTTTTTTCTAGAATTTTGACGGTTTCTATCATAACCTGGCGATTGATTAGTGAAAATAACGAGGGATTTTTATTCCAAAATTCTTTATCCAGATATTCTAGCGCCTCCTTCATTTTATTGATATCTAAAATAATGCCATTATCAACGTCAAATCCGCTGAGATATTCTTTTTTAACTCCGATGGTGTGCAAATCAGCCGAACGGGCGAAGCTGAATGAATGATGGATATTTTTAAAAGTTTTTATTTGAGCGATGGTTTGCGGCAGATATGCGAGATTTAATTTACTGACCGTGGTTGAAGCAAAGACATTGCCGAATCTTTTCGGGTATTTTTGATAATAATCAGAAAGCAGGGCTAAAGTTTCTATGGTTTTCCGGAAGGACCCGGGCACCGCCCTGATTTTGTCATGTATTTCTTGCGGCCCATCCACCGAAACCATAAAAATTAATTGAACTCTAGTTTCTTTAAGCATTTTATCCAAAAATAGGCGAACTTTTTCCGGCATGGTGCCGTTAGTGATGACATTGACGGTTTTGCAGCCTTTTTTTACAAAAGATAAGACAATCTCAAAAAAATCTTTCCTCGCGAAAGGTTCGCCGCCGGTAAAAATTATTTGGCTCAAACTATTTTTGGCGGAATCGGCGATTTTTTGAATTTGATTTAAAGACATCTCCCGCTCCGAAGAAACATTGGGGATATAGAAACAGTGCCGGCACTTGAGATTGCACTTTTTAGTTACAAAAAGCACAATCCTCTTGGGGAGTTTATCGCCCATCATTTCTTTTTTTTGAAATTGGACAAAAACTCCGGCTCCTAATTTTAATAATCGGCCGGGGACCTTGGCGATTATCGGCGCCAAGTATTTCCAATTTTTTTGAATCGGGTAAAGAATCATGGCTTTATAATAAGTTTAAGTATCATTTTTCCGGCCGTTAACCAAGCTAAAAACATGGCTGCTAAGTTGAATAAAACAAATACGGGAAAACCTCGGAAGCCGTTTTTTATTTTTTCTTTCAGCAGGTCGCTGCTTCGTCTTTTAACAAAAAACATTTGAGCGATAAAAACTATCGGAGTAAAAATTACGTCAAGCAGGGGCAGGACGGGCAGTAGATATGGAAAATGCCGAAAAATCATTTTCATCCTGCTTTGATGCATATTTTTAGCATAATTCCAGGCATTATTAAAAAACCAAAAAGTTCCGCCTTCTCTGCCCGCAGGAGAGTGGTGATGAATGGCGCAAGTGTCATTTCTGACTAAGAAAAATTTTCCTCCCTTAGCTAAGCGCAGGCATAAGTCCTGATCTTCGCACATATCAAAATACGGATCAAAACCGCCGCATTTCCAAAAATCATTTTTTGAAATTAATAAATTATTAGTGGAGATAAATTTAGGGCGCAGTTCAAATGGTTTATTCAGCGGCAGATATTTCGCGAGAGGAAGCCAATTGGGAAGAGGGTGAAGGCTGTTGGAATAGAGCGTCCCGTTTATTTCAGCCGCTTCTCCGCCAACTCCCGCCAATGATTTGTTTTGTCTGAGGCAACTTGCTAAATTATTCAGTAATAATTGGTTTTCCGCTTCGCTGTCTGAGTCAAGGAACCATAAAAATTCACCATTAGCTTTTTTTACTCCGATATTTCTGGCTTCAGCTGGTCCAACATTTTCATCAAGACGGATTAAGGAGCACTGAAATTCTTCTGCGGCTGTTTTTATTTCCGCGGCGTTTTTACTGCCATCATCCACCACGATAATTTCCCAAGGATTGGGAAAGTCCTGTTTTTTCAAAGAAATTAAAAGCCGCCGCAGCTCGTCGGCTCTTTCAAAACAGGGGATAATCGCAGAAACGGAAATTTTGTTCGTCATAATTTATTTCGTTATGTCCGAATTGAAGCCATGGCAAGGAACGGATATAGGACAAAACAATTCTCTTAAAAAACCCAACGACCAAGAACAAAAAATAATGACTATGACCGTCGGCACCCAAAGGGCCGCTCGGAACGATTTTAATTTGAACCAGGCCAGCACAGTATAGATTAACATAAATACTGCGGCGGATAAAGCTATATATGCCAGCAATACCGGGGAAAAAATAATCAAAGAAAAGGCAGTTGCCGCTAAGATGGGGACGCCAAAGCCAACTATGATGTGCATTGGATTTATCATTCGGCGGTCTTTTTTGCCGATGATGAGCCGGCTTATCCCGTAGCGGTAAATTTGTTTAAAAAATTTCTTGGGAGCAGCCCTGTGATAGTGCCACACAAAGGTATCGGGCGTATAAAGCAAACGGTATCCAAGCTGGCGTATCTTTTGATTCATGAAAAAATCTTCCCCTCCCAATATCGTTTCGTCTATCGGCATCACCTTATCTAGGGTCTCTCTTCTGAGAATGATATTGCAGCCGGGCAGGCTTTTGACTTCTTTGATATTTTTTAGAACTCGGCCGTAAACCGAGCCGGCTAAAAATAACGGCTGGTCAAGAACAAAGCTCACCGCCTTGGCGAAACTCGTGTCATCGGCTGGAGAAAGATTTGGTCCGCCGACTCCGCCGACAACTGAATCTTCAAAATATTTAATGCTGTTTTTAATCCAATTTTTATCCATGACACAATCGGCATCCGAAAAAGCGATAATTTCACCCTTGGCTATTTTAAATCCTTCGTTTCTGCCCGCGCAAACGCTTCTTTTCGCGGTGGAAACTAAAATAGCCCCGTATTTTCGGGCGATTGAGGGAGTTTCGTCGGTTGACTCGCTGTCAGCGATAATAACTTCGTATTTGTCTTTGGGATAATCAAGATTATTTAAGCTTTCCAGGCATTTACTGATGAATTTCCCGACATTTCTGGTGGGAATAATTATGGAAACAAAAGGATTGTTAAGTTTCATCGATTAAAGCTGGTATCCTTTATTTTTAGCATCTTCGTAAAACATTTTGACCGTTTCCAAGGAGTACTCTTTTAAATCTTTGCCAATCTTATCCAGTTTATTCAGGAAACCTGGCAGAACGGTGATAATGTCAGAATTGGCTTCTTCTGCTTGGAAAATATCAAAAACTTGCCGCGGGCTTGCCCACAAAAGTTCTAAATTTTTATAGTTGCTTAAAAATTCCTTGGCATCTTTCATTATGGGTACGGGATTTCTGCCAGTATCGGCTATTCTGCCGGCAAAAACAGAAATAATAGCCGGCGTACCGGGATGGAAAGCGGGGGCGATATGTTTAACCTGGTCAAAGTCCAAAATAGCCGTAAGGTTTATTTTTATTCCCCGCGCCGACAGATTTTTTATCAGGTCAAAAGGCGACTCTCCCTTGGTGTTGGATATGGGGATTTTGACATAAACATTATTCCCCCAAGAGCTGATTATTTTTGCCTGCCTTTCCATTTCATTGAAATCATCGCCGAAAACTTCAAAAGAAACGGGTTTTTCTTTTATCTCGTTCAATATTCCCTTGGCAAATTCCGTGTAATTCATTACCCCGCTTTCTTTCATTAAAGAGGGGTTGGTGGTAAATCCTTTAATCAAAGGGCTTTTGTTAAACTCCGCCATGGCTTTTTGATCGGCGCCATCGGCGAAAATTTTTATTTTTAATTCATCTATTTTTTTAACCATAAGCTTTCGAAGTTAATTTTTAAATTTCGTAGCTTCGCAAATAATTTTTAATTTTATCTTTTAAAGAAGCAATAATCAAATGATTCAAGACCACATGAAAGCCTTCAATCAGGGGAGTGCCCAAGGGTTCTGCATTCACCGGAACGATGATGTTGACATTCGCCATTTGAGACATGGCTCCTCCGTCAAAGCCGCTGAAGCCGATTATCTTCGCCTTGGTTTCTTTGGCCAGCTTCATGGCTTGATTTAAATTTTGCGACCAGATATTTACGCCTTCGCCGACGGAACCGCCATGTACCGAAAAACCGACCAAAACATCGTCTTTTTGAATCCAGGGCTCCAGTTGTTCTTTAAAAATAGAATTCCAGCCGTAATCGTTGATCCAGGCCGAAACCAGGGGAATATTATCAACCAAGGCCATTGCCTTTAATCCCTTAGCTCCCGGCACGAGGATGGTTTTGGAGAGGTCGGCGGCAAAATGAGTGGCGGTTGAAGCCGAGCCGCCGCAGCCTATGACAAAAACGGTTTTATTCTTTTCCCAGGCGTCAAACAAAATGTTAACCGCCTCCTGAATTTTTTGCTTGTCAGTTTCTTTAATTATTCTTTGTAATTCCGATATAAAATCATCAATCATATTATTTAAAATCAACAATTACTTTGGCGCCTTCCGTATCAAAATGGAACAGCTGTTCTTTTAGGCCCTGCTCTTGCATGGCTTTTCTCAATTTTTCTTTTTGGTTATCGCAGTAGAACAGGAAAAATCCGCCGCCGCCTGCGCCCATCAATTTTCCGCCGAGGGCGCCGTTTTCTTTGGCAATTTGGTACCAGCTGTTAATTTGCGGGTCTGATGTCCCGCCCCTTTTTATTTTTTCCTGCCAATGGACATCCAATAATTCTCCGAATTTGCGCAGGTCATTTCTTTTCAAAGCGCCTTTAATTTCTCTGCCGATTTCTTTGACACGGTGAAAATTTTCAATAGCTTGAGTTTGAGCTTTCAAAACGGGTCCGGATGCTCTTTGTATGCCGGTATAGAACATCAAAAGATTGCTTTCCAATTTTTCAAGAGTTTGCGTGGAAATTTTTTGAGGATAAAACGGCTCTACCGTAACTTCGCCGTTTTGCGAGATAAAAAAATTGTTAACGCCGCCATAAGCGGCAATATATTCATCCTGCTTGCCCGATGGCTCTTTCAGCAAATTCATGGCAATATGGCAGGCTTGTTCGGCAATGTCTTTTTTTGCAGGAAGATCGTCGTGCCCGGTATCTCTCAAAAAGGCGTGGAGGGCCATAAGCAAGGCAACGGTAAAACTTCCCGAGCTTCCCAGTCCGGTATTTGTCGGCACGTCGGCTACTGAAACAATTTCTATTCCGCCGGGTATATTTAGTAACTTAATGGCTTCTTTGAATATGGGATGTTGGATTTGATCCGGCTTTTCCACCTCTTCGGTTTTAGAATAGCGGATTTTAAAACCCTTGCTAAAGCCCTTGTTAATAGCAACGTAAACGTATTTATCAATAGCAGCCGAAATCCACTCTCCGCCAAATTGAGAGTAGTAAAAAGGGAGGTCGGTACCGCCTCCTCCAAGAGGTATTCTTAACGGCGCCCGGACAATAATCATATATTTAATGCTAGTATAACGCCTATTTTTTGACAATAGCCTCCATATTGACGCAATTGTTAAAAATCCGATCCGAATAAGGATGGGATTTTTATTTACTGTTAAACGCGTACGTTATTATTTGAGCAGATCCTTAATGGATTGCCTGATGGCTTGGTTCGAATTTAACTTGGCTTGCCAGCCAAGTTTTTTTATTTTTGCCACATCTAATCTGACCTTGGGCACATCGCCTTTCCAGCCGCGGGAACCGCCAGTGTAATTGAATTTAACGTTTTTTAACCCCATTTCTTTTACCGTGATTTTAGCGATAGTGTTTACATCGGTAAAACCATTTGAAGCCAAATTAAATAAGTTAACTTCATCATTTGCTTTTTTAATAGCTAAGAGCACGGCTTCAATCAGGTCATTAATATATAGATAGGACTTGCTTTGCGTTCCATCTCCCAAAATCGTCAATTCCCTAGGATTATTTCTTAATTTTTTAATAAAGTCGTAGCCGACGCCGTGAGTTTGTCCCTTGCCGACGATATTGGCCGGTCGGAAAATCCAGGCTTGCATATTATACATATGGCAAAAGGCGGAGACTAAACCCTCGCAAGCCAGCTTGCTGGCGCCATACATTGAAACCGGCAAAAGCGGGCCGAAGCTTTCTTTGGTATATTTTACTCCCTGGTCGCCGTAAACTCCGCTGCCCGAAGTATAGGCAATTTTTTTGATATCATTCAGCCTCATGGCTTCCAAAACATTAAAGGCCGTCAAAATGCCTTGATCTATGTCCAATCTGGGATTTTTTTCGCTTTTAGCGATATCGGGGTTGGAAGCCAAATGAAAAACAAAATCATGGTTCTTAATTGCTTTTTTTAGTTTGATAAAATCAAGCAAATCATCGCCGTTTTTTTTATCGTAAACGGTAATTTTATTCTGTTTTTTTAATCTAGCGACTAAGTTAGAGCCGATAAATCCCGCGCCGCCCGTGATAAATATCCGTTTTTTATTTAATTCCATGTTTTTTATTAATGATTAAGTTAACCGCTGCAAGAAGATCTTTGGCAAAGTAGTCCGGCTTTATGTTTATGCCTCGGCACCCCCGGCCGGTTCTTACTCCGATAGTGGTTAGGCCGGCGTTTTTTCCGCAAAGAATATCCCTCCAGGAGTCGCCGATGAAATAAGATTTTTCTAAATCGATATTAAAATCTTTTTCAGCCATTTTGACCAAACCGATTTCCGGCTTGCGGCAGTTGCACTTTTCGCCGTAATCGGGGTGGTGCGGGCAAAAATATATTCCATCCAGTTTGGCCTCTTTTTTACCGAGCAAAGTTTCCATTTTATTATGGATTTGTCCAAGTTTTTCAATGGAGCAGAGGCCCATAGCCACTATCGGCTGATTGGTAATAGCGATCGCCAGAAATTCTGAATCGTTTATTCTTCCAACGGCTTCGGCCGTTTCTTTTAAAAGATGAAAATCTTCAAATTTGCAAAGCTGGTCAACGTGACGGTTGATGGTGCCGTCGCGATCTATAAAAATAGCCGCTCTTTTATTTTTTATATTAAGCCTTTCAGTTTTTCCGCTTTTATAATCCCTATTAACCTCAAGGAGTCTGGCCGGGGTTCCGACGTCTCTGATATATTCGGCTGTCCGATAACCGTAAAGAGCTTCTTTTTTAAAAATTTTAGGAAAAATATTTTTTCCGAAATCGGCTTTCACGCCCTTCTCGATATATCTTAAAATTTTTGGCGACATTGCATAGACGGCGGTATTTACCAAGTTTCTGAAGTATTGATTTTTGAAATGAGGCTTTGGATGAAAGGCGATTATTCTTTGATTTTTATCTATTTCCACTAAATCGCTGTCGTAGGGATGATCGGTGGGGTGCAGAACCAGCGTAGCAAGCCCGTTATTTTTTTTGTGGAAAGCGATGAGCCGGCTCAAATCGATATTGAGCATGGTATCGCCGTAAATAATTAGAAAGTCATCCCTTAGTTTGTTTTCTATTTCCTTAAAGCCGCCGGCTGTTCCCAACGGTTCTTTCTCTTTAAAATAGCTTATTTTTACGCCAAAACCGCCGCCATCTTTAAAATATTTTTCAATAACTTCAGAAAGATAATGCGTGAGAATAATAATTTCTTTAACGCCGTATTTTTTTAATAAATTAATTTGGCGTTCAAGTATGGGCAAACCGCCAATTTTTAACATCGGTTTGGGAATATTTTTTGTTTTCTCTTTAAGCCTGGTGCCGAAGCCCCCGGCTAAAATTACCGCAATCATTTTCTGTTGTCTTTATCTTTTAAGGCAATTCCCCGAACGATAGCAGTGATGTCGGATTCAATTTTTTCAAGCCTTACGAATATTCTAAAAATAAAATAAAAAATTAAAACCAACGACAGATAAACGGCCGCATCGCTTCCTCGTCCGACTCCTAATATTTTAGCCAGCAAGCCGGTGGTTTTTGGCAGTAAAACAACGGTGAGGATAGTTGACCAAATCAGCAGCCAAAAAAGCAAACCCTTGAGGCCGATTTTATTTCTTCTAAAACTTAAAATTATCCGGCTGATTACGAAGGCAGAGAGAGCGATTATTAAAAATTGAATAAAGACCATAAAATTTTTATTAAAGTTTTAATACCCGGCAATAATCCTTGCCCCTTGGAAAGAGAATAGTCGGTATAGATGGATTTAATCGGCACCTCTTTCATTCTTATTTTTTTGATTTTGATTTCTTTCAGTATTTCCGAGGAAACTTCCATGCCGTTGCTGTGGATCTCTAAGCTTTGAGCTCCTTTTTTGCTAAAAGCCCTCATTCCCGATTGGCTGTCGGTAGTTTTGGCTCCGAAAAGAAAAAAAGTAACGAAATTAAAGAAAATGTTGCCCACTCTTCGAAAAAGAGGCATCGGCTGGCGGGTGAGAAATCGTGATCCAATTACGGCATCCGCCTTTTGTTCAATAATCGGCTTGATTAATTTGGGAATTTCACTCGGATCATGCTGGCCATCGGCATCTATAGTAATGATAATGTCGGCTCCATTTTGCAGGGCGGCTTCAATGCCTGTTTTTAAGACTCCGCCTAATCCCCGGTTGATCAAGTGTCGATAAATTTTAATATTTTTACTTCGAGCTATTTGATTGGTTTTGTCGGTTGAGCCGTCGTCAATGACGATAATTTGGTTCACATATTTTTTTAGGTCCGAAATAACTCCTCCCAGAGTTTTTTCCTCATTGAAAGCAGGAATTATTGCTACTGTTTTCATGGCGTGATATAGTTATGATTAGATCAAATATCCTAGTAATATGTTATTTTTATCATATCTTAATTTGCGAAAATCGTCAATTTTCAATTTCCCAAAATTTAATCCCATTGATCTGATGGTTTTCGTTTCTTATTTTCTTTTTTCCCTGCTTCTTTTTTTAAGCTTAATAGGTTTACTGAACAAGGGACTCATCATATTCGGCCTGCTGGCCGGCTTTTTGTTTTTTGGGGTTCTTTTTTGGAAAAGGATCGAATGGAAAAAACATTACCTATATTTTTTCATTTTTATCCCCCTTTTTCTTAGCGGCATTCTTTTAATTAAGGGATATTTTGAGGGCATGGGCATTAATTCCTATTTGCCTTGGGCCAAAGAAATTGTTTTGAACGGAAAAATGCCTGATTTTCTGTTAAATATTTCAATGGGGCTTGCCAGCAGAATGCCACTGGTACCGATATTTTATGCCGGTATTTTCAGCGTTTTTGGCTTCGCCGATTGGGTTATCGCTATTTTGCCTTTTCTTTTTGCTTCTTTCACCGCTTTTTTGATTTATCTCTGGCTTTCAGAAAAAGCCGTTGTTAAAAATTATATAATTTTTGGCATATTATTGCTGTTGACCAGTCCTCTTTTTTTGGAGATAGGGTACCATCCTTTGCAGGAGCCTTTTATTTTATTTTTTTTCACCGCCTTCTTCTATTATTTTGAAAAATATCAAAAGGAAATCAATCCCCGTTATTTTCTATTATTGTTTTTAAGCGCTGTTTTAGCGGCAGTTTCAAAAGAAACCGGACTTATTTTATTTTTGCCTATCGGTTGGATTTTTATCAAGGATAAGTTATATCTGAAAAGACCCTACTGCTGCTTATTGTTATTAGCTCTTCCCTTATTTTTATGGCTGTTAAGAAATTATATTATTTTTGATAATCCGCTTATTCCTCAACTTAACGGAATTTTTAAAGGCAGGTATTATGACTTGACTTTAGCGGTTAATCGCTTAGCCAGTCCGATTCATCTATTCTCCGGCGGCAATATTCTAGCCAAAATAGCCCAAACGTCATATTCCTTGATTTCTTCGTTTTTTCCTCTGATAGTCCTGTCTTTTTACGGGTTTTGGAAACAGAGAAAGGTCCGGCATGTTTTATTATTTTTCCTTCTGCTTTTCACGGTTTTCTTCTTAGAGCCGAATGTGAGCGATGGTTTCGTCCGCTACCTTGCGCCATTTTTGGCAATCTTTGCGGTTTACGCCATCCTAGGATTGCAAGATTTAAAATCAAGAATATTTTCGTCCCTCGTGTTTTTTCTTAATCTTTGGGGGTTATTTTCTACTAAATTATTTTTTTCCAAAAGTCAGCTTTTCGCTCCTATTGAGAAGATGTTCCATGGTCTTGGATCGCTGTCCCAATTAATTCACAATCATAATTTAGTTGCGGCTTTGATTCTTGGTATTTTTTTCTTCTTTTTGATTTCGCCTCGCAAGCGGCAATCAAGATATTTAATTTTTTTGTCAGGGTGCGTTTATTTGGTAAATGCGGAAGTTTTTCATTTAGGGTCGTGGCTGAATATCTGGCTGCCGATTTTAGGATTGATTTTTATTACTTTAATTTGGCGATTGATAATTAAATTGAAAGAGAGTATTTTTTTCGGATTAATTTCAGGCTATATTATTATCTTGCTAATCATTAACGGTTGGGGATTGGCAGCTGTTTATTCCCTGGCCCATGGCGGTTTTGTTTTTCCTAATTCTAAGGAAGCTTACGAATTCAGACCGGAGATGGCTGACCTAATTGAGTTAATGGAGGGAACAAACAAGAATTTTTATATCCTGGCCGACAACCCTTCTTATTTTGCCTGGTATCGCAATTTTAAAATAATACAGCCCGCAAGCTACACTTTCAATATTATTACAAATTTAGAGTATAAAAATAACGCAAGCCCCTTAGAGATTTACGATTTATTTAAAATAAGCGGCATAAAGTATGTTATAGAAAGCGGCCGTTACGATCCCTTGGCCGGTAATTTTTACAATAAAATTAAAATCCAGCCCGATTTATTTGAGCTCATTTTCCAAAAAGGCGGAGTTTATTTATGGAAAGTGAAGTAGTTCTATTTGACGTAAGGGTGATGATGTGTTAATGTCCAAAGAAAAGAAGGGAGGATTTTTTAAGAAAATGAAAATACGATATGTTTCAGGGCCCCAGTCCCTTGACATTAAGCCATCGGGCATGAGCCGACATATGGGAGTTGAGTTTGCTATGGGCGAATTGATGGAGCTTAACGCTCTCTTGGGGCGGATAGTCTATGCCGACGATATGCTTTTATCAATGATTCCCTTTTACGAGCAGGGAGCTTTCTTGATGTGTCCCGTGAATGCCCAAGAAGAAGTGAAAAAGCTTGTTAAAGAAAGCGGAGGATTTGTTTCCCAAAAAAGAAGCGCAGAAGCCGTAGCGGAATTTTTGACGAAAGTTTATCCTAAGTGGCGCAATAAGCATGGTTTGGTTCACTCCATTTATTTTGATAAAGACGGCGTTATTTGGGAAGCGGAAAGATTAAAAGAAAATTTGCCTTTTCTCAAGATAATCGCCGAATATATCAAGAATTGCGAAGGGCCCTACACCGCTCATCCGCCAATTTCCATTGCCACCGGCGCTTCTCGAGAATCGACCATGAAAGTGTTGGAATATATTCAGCTGAATAAGAGGAATATTCCGGCAAAGTTTCATCGAGAAAAGCCTCCGTTTGCCTGGCCGCCGGTAATTTTTGAGGAAGGGTGCTTAGCGTTTGATCCGGTCACGGGCAAGACCACTGATTTGACGGATGAAAAATACGGAGTGTTCCCGCTTGGTTTCCAAAGGATCATTGCTTCGATAAATAAACTTGGGCAGGAAATAAACAAAAGAGTTCCGGAAATCAATGGGCAGCTGGGATCGGACTGCAAAATCGTTACCAAGGAAAAAAGCGGATACACGCTCGACCTTCCTTTCGGAGTCAGGGGGAGCCTAGAAGAATTAAGGAAAGCCCACGCTTTGATTTATCGAAACATTCAAAATCTTATTGGCGAAGGCATGGAATTCGCAGGGTTGTTTACGAGGGAGGAATTAAAGAGTGAGGAATAAGGGCTGGCAAGAATTAGTCTCTCGGATCAGCATCAGAACGACGTTTTTTAAACTTTTTAAGAAAGATTTTCGTCGCCCCGATGGCACCATTATTAAAGACTACTATTTATTTGAGAAACCGCATTCTGTTCATATCGTTGCCATCACTAAGGATAGTAAGATAGTTCTGGTTAAGCATTATCGTCCCGGGCTCGGCGACATCTCAATTGAATTGCCCGCCGGTTCCATTAGTCGTGAAACGCCCGAAAGCGCGGCCTCAAGGGAATTACTTGAGGAAACCGGTTATTTCCCCGGCAATCTGTTGGAAATATCCGATTTCAGCCAGGATACTTCGCGTTTCGTCGGCTGTGCCTGCCATTTATTTCTGGCTTGGAATCTTCTGAAAGTGGAAGACAGGAAATTACTGGAAGAAGATCGGGAAATCGATGTTATGGAGGTTACGCCCTCCGAAGCAATGGAGATGATCAAAAAAAGACAAATCAAAGATTTGCCAACCATAGCCGGGATACTTTTATCCCGGCTTTTCATTATTACCGTAATCGTATCAATATGATACGATGGATATGTCGAAATGATACGAGAATAAGCATAAGCACGTTAATTTAATTAGCATGAAGGAAAATACGATAAATAGTTTACTTAAACGATATTACAAGTTTAATCAATTCCGGCCGGGACAGGAAGAAATTATCCAAAGCATTTTAGACGGCCGCGACACTTTGGCCGTCATGCCTACCGGAGGCGGCAAATCGCTTTGTTACCAATTGCCCGCGTTAATTCTTGAAGGAATAACGCTGGTGATTTCTCCTTTAATCGCGCTCATGAAAGATCAGGTTGATGTTTTGCGAAAAAGGAAAATTTTAGCTTCCTTTATCAATTCATCGCTCACAGAAAAAGAAGTTAAGAAGACGATCGGCGAGGCGATAAATGGGAAAATAAAGATTCTCTATATTGCGCCCGAGCGCTTTAATAGCGATTTTAGTTCGATTTTGCAGGAAATGCCGATAAATTTCGTAGCAATTGACGAGGCGCATTGCGTTTCAACATGGGGCCATGATTTCCGCCCCGATTACCGCGTTATTAAAGAACGCATCGATTCTTTGCCTAAACGACCCATTGTCGCCGGCTTTACCGCTACGGCTACCCCCGAGGTGAGAGACGATATCGCCGAGCGTTTGGGCCTCAAAAATCCGCAGATTTTTATCAGAGGTTTTGATAGGCCCAATTTGCGATTTTTAACTTGCGGCTGGATGGATGAGTTTTCGCGCGACTCGGAAGTTTTGCGCTTGGTAAAATCCCTGCCAAAGCCCGGCATTGTGTATGTGGGCAAGCGCGACAAAGCAGAGGAGCTCGCCGCGTTTTTAACCGGTGCCGGAATTTCCGCTTTGCCTTATCACGCGGGTTTAAAAACAGACGACAGAACGGTTATCCAGGAAGCATTTATGAAAGATAAATTATCCGTAATCGTAGCCACCATCGCTTTTGGCATGGGCATTGATAAGTCCGATGTGCGATTTGTTATACACGCCGGCATGCCCGGAACCCTGGAAAGGTATTACCAGGAAGCCGGACGCGCGGGCCGCGATTCCAAACCGGCCACCTGCGTTTTGCTGCACAGCGGAGCAGACAGCGCGCTTCAAAATTATTTTATCCGCAAAAGCTACGAAGATTCGGTGGAACGCGGCAAACCGGAGGAAGAGGCCTGCCGCGTGCGCGATCTGAAATATCACAAGCTCAAGCAGGTAGAAAAATATGTTATGGCGAATTCCTGCAAAAGAAAAATAATTCTGGACTATTTCGGAGACGAAAGCTCCGACAAGCACGATAATTGCCAAGGCTGTGATTACTGCCTCGGACTTAGAAAGTAGTTGATGTAGAGATTGTAATCTATTATAATCTAATATAGTTAAATTATGAATTTAGATTTTGTTTTATACTTTTTAGCCGTAATGATTTTTTGGGATTTTTCTCTCCATGTAATTATGTTGTTTGGGTGGGAAGTAAAGCTTACCAGAAGTAAGTCGATATTTTCCTATTACTTTCCCCATCTCTATTGGAAAAAAACTCTGAACGGACCAGTCCAGAGAGAAAACCGGCGGAAGATATATGATCGATTTTGGACCGCTTATTGGGGATTAGCGTTTATCATTTTGATAATTTACTTGATAATCAAAATTTAGGTTTATGAAATTATTTTTAACATCGGCGGGATTAGTTCCGGAAACAACTGCGGTATTTTTAAAATTACTCGATAAGAAGCCGGAAGAAACAAGAATGTGCCTTATTTCCACCGCTTCGTTTGACCATTATCCTGAAGGAAATGCGCCCTACATAAAAGAGGGAAAGAACCGATTGTCGGAATTGGGATTTAAAAACATAACGGATGTTGATTTAAGAAAAGAAAATGGGGAATCCTTAAAAGAAAAATTAGAAAATTTTGACGTAGTTTTTGTGGGAGGCGGGAACACTTTTTATTTGATGAAATACGCAAGAGAGAGCGGATTCGATAAGGCGCTCGGATCATTTTTAGACAGGGGAGGAATTTATGTTGGCGTTAGCGCGGGCAGTATAATTATCGGTAAAGATATTTCATCGGCCGGGTGGTCTCCAGATTGGGATGAAAATGCTGTGGGGTTGAAAGATTTGCGAGGGATAGGATTAGTCGATTTTATTATTGTTCCTCATTATATTACAGAATATGAAGTTATTATAAAAGAGAATAAGAATAAAGTTTCTTATCCGATTTTTGCCATAACCGATTTTCAAGCGATATCGGTTGAAAGCGGAAAAGTAAAATTCGTAGGTCCGGGCGAATTCAGGAAATTTTAAATTATTCTTTAAAATGGTATAATATATTAAAGGTCCATTATTATTAATAATAAATAAATTTTATGGAAAATACGCAAAATACCTGCAAATGCGCGCATCATAAAGTTATGCCGATGCTGATAGTATTGCTTGGGCTCACCTTCTTGTTCAAAGAGCTCGGCACCCTAAGCGTTGGCGCGGCAAACGTTATTTGGCCGTCTATCGTGATCGTGATGGGTCTCAAGAAAATGATGGGTCATTGCAAATGCTGTTAATTGCCAAGATAAAAGATTCGCATCTTTAGATAAAAACACCGCCTATTTTTTCCGGCGGTGTTTGTTTTTCGGCTAAATTTTTATCTCTTTTCTTGCTTTATCGTGAAGTACTGCTCTCTCGTAATCTTCAAAAGAAGCGCCTGCCTGTCGACAGGCAAGATTTTTTGGTATAATAAAATCATAGATAGTGGAGTTGGAATAAAAATCAGAGTATAATTAATTAAACACCATGGTTAATAAAAAAATCATTTTAGCGATTATTATTCTATCAATTGCGGGAGCTGCCGCCGGCGGTTATTTTTATTGGAATAAAAAGAATACCGAAACAAATGCTTTAGATAAAATAAACGAAGCGGCAAATAAAATAAAGGATAGCGCCACGCAGGGAGTTTTACCGTCATTGCAGACGAACCCCTTAGAAAATAAGCCCGATATTAACCCGGTCGATAAAATTAATCCGTATCAAAATATTAAAACTAATCCTTTTGAATAAACATGAGAACAAAGCATTTTTTTAGTTTTCTTATTATGGGGTTTGCGGCCGTAGGCGCATTTATTTTTGTTAATAATGTTTTCGGCCAAGAAACAGCCGGCGAAGCGGGCATACAATATCCCGTTCAGGAGCTCGGTGATTGTAAAAGCAAAGATGATTGCAAATCTTACTGTGATAATCCGGAAAATCTTAGAGCTTGCGTGGACTTTGCTGAAGAGAACAATTTAATGTCGGAAGAAGAAGTTGAGATGGCTAATAATTTTATTAAAGCCGGCGGCAAGGGTCCCGGCGGATGCGGCACAAAAGATTCCTGCGAAACATACTGTAATGATATGAATCATTTGGATGAATGCGTGTCTTTTGCAGAAAAAAATAATTTGATGTCGCCTCAAGAACTGGCGGAAGCTAAAAAAGTTCAAAAAGCTATCGCCAGCGGCGTAAAAGCTCCGCCGTGCGGCAATAAGAAAGCCTGCGATGCTTATTGCGAAGAATCGGATCATATGGAAGAATGCATTATTTTTGCCAAAGAAGCTGGTTTTTTGGAAGGCGAGGAGCTTGAAGGCGCCGAAAAAGTATTGGCGGCAGTTAAGAGAGGGGTGAAGCCGCCGCCTTGCAGGGGCAAAGATGCTTGTGATGCCTATTGCAGCGCTCCGGATAATATGGAAGTTTGCATGAATTTTGCGATGGAAGCCGGAATGATGTCGGACCAGGAAAAAGCTAACTCGCAGAAGATGTTAGCGGCAATCAAAAATGGGATAAATCCGCCGAAGTGCAAGGGTAAGGAAGGGTGTGATAATTATTGCGGGCAAGAAGAGCATTTTGAGGAGTGCACTAATTTTGCCGTAGCTGCCGGATTTATGTCGGAAGAAGACGCCGCCATGGCGCGTAAAACGGGAGGCAAGGGACCGGGTGATTGCAAGGGAAAAGAAGAGTGCGAGGCATTTTGCAATGACCTAGCCAATCAGCAAGCCTGTTTTAATTTTGCAAAAGACAATGGATTGATATCCGAAGAAGATTTAAAACAAATGGAAGAAGGCAATCAAAGATTTAATGAGTCGCTGCAGCAGGCGCCGTCCGAGGTAATTAATTGTCTTAATTTCGAAATTGGGGCTGATACGATGGAAAAAATAAAAAGCGGAGAGATGATGCCTTTTCAAGATAATGGCGAGAAAGTCCGCGCTTGTTTTGAAAAAATGGGGCCGCCCCAAGGAGAGGGAGGATACAGTGAAGGAGGATCTATACCTCCGGGAGACGAATTTCAAAAGCAAACGGGCCCGGGCGGATGCCAAAGTCCGGAAGAATGCGAGGATTACTGCCAATCGCACCAGGAAGAATGCGGCGCTCCTCCGCAGCAACAATCGCCTATGGACCAGCCTCAATATCCCAATGAACCATCAGATAATTTTCAGTCCGGAGGATCGGGTCCGGGCATGCCGCCTTCTTCCGGTGAATTTGGGCCAGGCCAGCAATATCCCATGAATCCCATTCCTTGCGAGGGTGAGGGTTGCCAAGCTCCCGCCGAATATCAGCAACCGCCAGCCGAATTTCAACTGCCGCCTGCTCCAGAACAGAATTCGGCGCCGGGATCTTTTCCTGAACCCGCTCCGGCGCCCAGCGGTTCTCTTAACTCAAATTCTTTCTTATCTTCAGTTGTTCAAGCTCTTAATTTTTTAGTCCACTAAAACAGGTAAAGTTAATTAAAAAAATAGAAGGTTCGGTCGCATTTACGGCCAAACCTTTTTATTTTACTTGTGAACCATTTTGGCACCTGTTGACACCTTCGCCGGTTTTTTCTACGATAGAATCATATGAAGATTTTGTTTCTAAACGATAGCGTGGACGTAAAGTCCGGCATCGGCCGTTATGCTTGGGAAATTATTCGGAGAGTTAAAGAAAGGGGCGCTGAAGTTATTGTTTTAACAAGAAGAAAAAGCGATCTCGATTTTGTAAAACAGGTTCTGCCTGATACCTTTTCTTCGAAAGGAATTTTTTCGCCGCTTCGTAAAATCAGGCGATACGCAAAGCAATGCGACATTATTCACGCTTTTGACGGGTATCCTTACGGCGTTATCGGAGCTTTGGCGGGCATCGGCTTAAAAAAACGTTTGGTTATTAACGGTGTCGGCACTTATTCCGTTTTGCCGCTCGAGCAATTTCCGATAAAGAATTTGCTGAAGTGGGCCTATAAAAAAGCCGACAAGATTTTATGCATCAGTAATTTCACTCAAAAAGAAATTTTAAAAAGAATTAAATTAAATAATATAGAAGTTGTTAATTTGGGCGTAGATTGCGGGAGATTTGCCGGAGCTCCTCGGCTTCGCTCGGGGCAGGCAAGCAGGATTATTCTCAGCGTAGGAGCCCTGAAACCGAGAAAGGGCTATCATGTTGCGATTCGGGCGGTAGCTAAAGCGAAAGAAAAATATCCGGACATTAAATATCACATCGTAGGAGATCAGTCTCATACGGCTTATTTCAGTAAATTGAAAGAACTGTCAAAAAATCTCGGGCTTGAAGAAAATATCTTTTTTTGGCAGAATATAGAAGATGAAGAATTGATCGGATTATACGGCAAAGCGGATATATTTTTATTGACCCCGATCAATATCGAAAATAATTTCGAAGGATTCGGCTTGGTTTATCTTGAAGCCAACGCTTCCGGATTGCCGGTGATAGGCTCATCGGACTGCGGGGCGGAAGATATCATCAAGGATAATTATAACGGATTATTGGCGCCTCAAAACGACGTTGAAAACACCGCTAAGGCAATAATAAAATTATTTGATAATCAGGATTTTGCCAAAAAATTGGGAGAAAATGGCATGGCGGTTGCCAAAGAAATGAATTGGGACAAAACAGTCGATCAATATTTTAAAGTATATAAATCTATTTTATGAAAATTTTAATCACAGGCATAACTGGTTTCGTGGGATCTCACCTGGCTGAGTATTGTTTGGGTTTGCCCGATGTGGAGGTCTTCGGCACGGTGTTGTCGCACCATCTCGGAGACGAACTCAAAAGAATTGAGCGAATAAAAGACAAGATTAAGCTTTTGGAATGCGACCTCACAAATAGAGTCGGCGTTGCCAGAGTCATTAGTCAGGTAAGACCCGACAAGATTTTTCATTTGGCCGCTCAAGCTTTCGTACCGTCTTCGTGGGCGTCGCCGGAACATACCTTGTGCAATAACATTATCGCCGAATTGAATATTTTCGAAGTTTTAAGAGAATTAAAACTTAATCCGGTTATCCACATTGCTGGATCTTCCGAAGAATATGGCTTAGTTTACGAAAATGAATTGCCGATCAAAGAAACCAATCCTTTAAGGCCTCTTTCTCCTTATGCGGTATCAAAAGTTACTCAAGATATGCTGGCTTGCCAGTATTATAAAAGTTATGGGTTGAAAACTGTCATAACCCGCGCTTTTAATCATGAGGGTCCGAGGAGAGGAAAACAATACGTCACTTCCGCTTTTGCGTCGCAAATAGCCAGCATAGAAAAAGGCAAGCAGGAGCCGATAATGAGAGTGGGAAATTTGGAAGCAATCCGCGATTTTTCAGACGTCCGAGACATGGTCAGGGCTTATTGGCTGGCGACCGAAAAATGCAAGTTCGGCGAGCCCTATAACATCGGCTCGGGCCAGGGCCATCGTATCAGTGAAGTCCTTAATACTTTGGTTGCTTTTTCAGGAGTCAAGGTTGAGATAATGCAAGACCAAAATTTGATGAGGCCCAGCGACGTGCCGGTTCTTATTTGCGATTCAAGCAAGTTTAAAGAAGCCACCGGCTGGTATCCTGAAATTAATTTTGATAAAACTTTAAAAGATACTTTAGACTATTGGAGACCGGAGCTAATATGAGAATACCGGATATTTTTTACAAAATTGCCAGAAAAGCAGGCATGGCCGACAAGCCGATTGTTCTGCAGTTTCCCAGAGAGGTTGATATTGGGCTGACTAATTCCTGCAATCTGAAGTGCTCTTTTTGTCTGAACGGCAGCATAAAAAAGAACAGGGGATTTATGGAAGAATCCCTTTTTAGGTCTTTGGCGGATTGCCTAGCGGATAAATTTCATTCAAAAACCAATTTGGGATTTGGCTTATTCGGCGAAGCCACTTTGCATCCTAAGTTTATTGATTTTCTCAACTACGCTTCTTCCCGCGGCTTAAAAATACATATTTCCACGAATTTTTTAAGCGTCAGCCGGGAAATATCCCAAGCTCTCATTGACGCTAAAACCGACTTGGTGGAAGTTTCTTTTTATACGCTCAACAGGGAAAATTATAATAAAATAGTCGGCGTCGGGGCATATGACAATGTTTTAAAAAACATACATTCGTTTTTAGCCGCCGCCGAAAAAGCCGGTTTTAAGGGGCAGATCAGATTAAGGCCGTTCAGCGATTTTTTAGAAGAAATACCCGCCTATCAAAAAGAGTTTTATCAAAAATATAACAATTTGAATTTTGATACTCATGAGCCGAAAATAATGGCAAACTGGGCGGGTTTCTTAAAACTTCCCAAGCTGTTGAGGGGCACATATATGCAGGTGCCTTGCTCTTTTCCTTTCAGCCGTATGACCGTTGATTGGGACGGCGAAGTTCGCCTTTGCTGCAATGCCATGATGGCGGATGATCTTATCGCAGGACGCATGACGGAAAATTATAATCTGTATGATTTATGGAACGGCAAAGAATTTAATGAAATAAGAGAGAAGTTTTCCGAAATAAATTATAAGAGTTTCCCTTCGTGCATTAATTGTTATTTTTCCAGAAGATATTTTCCTTTACGCAAATGATTATTTCAAACCAAAGATACGAATTGGCTCAAAAAGCCCATAAGGACCACTGGGAAAAGAGATGGAAGGGCAATCGCGAGCGGCAAGAAAGAACCGGCGAATACCGCAGATACCAGGCAGATTTGTTAAAAAAATACGTAAATTTCGGCCCCGATAGTAAAATTTTAGATGTAGGTTGCGGACTGGGCGGCTTGATTAATTACCTTGATCAAGGAGAAAGGTACGGCTTGGATACGCTGATGAATTATTTTCTGCAGAATTTTGATATGCATAAAGAGGTTAGATGGGTGGAAGGACGCGGAGAGAATTTGCCGTTCCCCGATGATTTTTTTGATGTGATAATTTCTACGAATTTTATAGATCATATTCAAGATCCTCTCAAAACTTTATCCGAAATGCGCAGAGCCGCAAAAAGGCAGGGCTTCTTGTTTTTAACGGTTGATACTTTTCCTTGGTGGGTCAAGCCGGTCAAGGTATTTTTAGAAAGCATAGGCAGGGGCAACTGGGGACACCCTTACGCTTTTACTCGCAATGAGGCGAAAAAGATTGTCGGCGGAACCGGTTTTAAGATAATAAAAATATTCAACGAGAGCGATAATTTAAAAGGCGTAATCGGCGATAACAAAGAAAAAGACGCAATACCTTTTAAGTCCCAAAATAAAATTACCAGAATTTTCGAGATAAAAAAACAGCGCGGCTGCGGCGGCTTATTCAGAGAATCTTTGGGAGTCCTTCTTTCGCGTATTTTTCAGGAAGGGCGTTTTTATAATAAGCGGCACACGGTATTCATTGCAATTAAGTAAAATGAAAATATTATTTATTTTTCCCCAAATCGGGTCAGCCGGCCTTTGGAGCGTCGGCATTGCCTCAATGTCGGCAGTTTTGAAAAAGGCCGGGCATAAAGTTGATTTATTTGAAATAGATAATTTAAGCCAGCAAGCAGAACTTTTGAAGCGAATAGAAGAAAGCCGGCCGGATGTGATAGGTATTTCCACTAATTCCCATCAATTTTCTCATGCCCGGGAAATCGCCCGAACTATAAAAAAAGCGCGGCAGATTCCTATTTTTGTCGGAGGGACACATATAATTTTATTTCCGGAGTCATTAGAGAAAGAGGAGGCATTTGACGGAGTCTGTTTGGGGGAGGGAGAGGAATCATTTTTGGAGTTGATTGATAAGATGCAGAAAGGAGAGGATTATTTTAATACTAAAAATTTTTGGTTTCGGCGGGGCCGGGAAATTATTAAAAATGAATCCCGAAAATTAATGGAGGATTTGGATAAACTTCCTTTTCCCGATAGGCGCATTTTCCGTTATTTCAAAAAATATGAACAAAAAGAGATAATGCCCAGGTTCATTTTTTCCCGGGGCTGTCCGTTTAATTGCACTTACTGCTGCAATCATGCTTTAAATAAAAAATATGCCGGCTTGGGAAAATATTTGAGATTCCGCAGCGTGGATAAAGCAATTGAAGAGATCGCGGATCTTAAGAAAAATTATAATTTCCGCCATATTAAACTCGATGATGACACCTTTTCTTTAAACAAAAATTGGCTGCTGGAATTCTGCGGCAAGTTTCCTAAGAATTTTAATATGACTTTTGAATGCAATATCCGGCCGGGCAGCGTGGACGACGAATCACTGGCCGCTCTTAAGGCAGGGGGCTGCAGCATGATTAAGGTTGGCGTTGAATCGGGCAATGAATTATTAAGGAAAGAGGCCCTAGGCAGGAGCATCAGCAATCAAGATATTATTGAACTTTTCAAAAAAGCGAAAAACCTCGGATTAAAAACATATTCTTTTAATATTATCGGCATTCCCGGCGAGACAAAAAAGAGCATAGAAGAGGCCGTTAATTTAAATATTCGGCTTCGCCCCGGGACAATTTTAGGGGAAAAATGCATAAAGGAAGGCCTTATAGGGAGCGGTTCAGCCGACACTTATTTTAAAAAATCTATTCTGGAACTTCCCACTATTTCCAGAAAAGAAATAGAGTTGGCCGTCCAAAATTTTAAATTCAACATTTATAAGCATTACGATGTTAAGAAGGCTATTTTAGAAAAAAAGGAGCAACTGAAGAATTTTGTCATTTCCAGGCCGCGGCTGCGATTTTTCGCCAAATTTATTTATAAGTCAGCGGGGTCGCTTTTAAAGACATGAGGATTAAGATTTTAATTTTAGCCGGTAATTTTCCGCCCCTAAGCATGGGAGGGGCCGGTTTTTCCGTTTTTGGTTTGGCCCGCGGATTGCAAAAGGCAGGTTGCGAAGTTTTTGTTGTTACCACTTGCCAAGATAAATCCGGCGAGAAAAATTTTAAATATCAGGGTTTGCAAATTTTCCGAATTTTCGCCAATTATCATGAAAGATGGCGGGCGTATTTAAGCTTATATAATCCCCAAGCAGTCGGAAAAGTCAGGTATCTTATTGAAAAAATAAGCCCGGATGTTATTCACGCCCATAATATTAATTGGTATCTTTCTTACCATTGCTTGAAAATAGCCAAAGAATTCAAGAAGCCGGTTTTTTTCACGGCGCGGGACACCATGGAGTTTACTTACGGTAAATTGGCGACCCGACGTTATTTGAATAATTTTGATGCCAAGGTTTCTTGGCTGGATAATTTAAAACAAGCTCAAAAAAGATATAATCCCGTTAGAAATTTTTTAATCAGAAAATATTTGAAAAACGCCGATAAAATTTTTAGCGTGAGCAATGCCTTGAAAGATGCTTTAAACCAAAACGGCATACAAAACGTGGAAACCGTTTATACGGGCATAGATGTTGCCGATTGGAAGATAGGCCAAGATGCCGTGAGGAAATTTAAGAAAAAGCGCGGGCTTCTAGGGAAAAAAATAGTTTTTTTCGGCGGCCGAATTTCCGGCTTAAAGGGATTGGGCCAGATTGATCGGGCGATGGATATGGTCAAAAAAGAAGTGCCCAAAGCTGTTTTATTGGTTGCCGGAAAAGAAGGTATTGGCTGGCTTGAGGGCGATGAATTAAAAGCCGCTTACTGGTCAGCCGATATTGTTGTCGTGCCGTCAATTTATTTAGATCCATTTCCCAGGAGCAATTTGGAAGCCATGGCCTGTAAAAAGCCGGTAATTGCTACTTGTTACGGCGGCAGTCCCGAGATAGTGAAAGATGGCCTGACCGGCTATGCGGTCAATCCGCTTAATGCCGAATTGATGGCAAAAAAAATCATTGATCTGCTGGAACATCCGCAAAAGGCAAAAAAATTAGGCCAAGCCGGCTACGAGCGAGTTAAAAAGGATTTCAATTTAGACACCCACGTCGCTAAAACTCTTTCTTGGTATAAATCATTGCTACAGCAATTGCGATAAGCGGTTGAATGTTGCATTACCTTCCTCATCGGAACGCTCGGCTATTTTTATTTCCGGCCAGTATTTCTCGGGGAGCTTGACGTAAAGGTTGAATGTTTTCATTAAGCCCTTCAGCTCTTGCTTATATTCTTCCGGAAAATTTAAAATACTCTCATCGCTCAAACTATGTCCATGAGAACAAATTTCAGCAGACAAAAGGCCGTTTCTCCGGCAAAGATCGTATAGTTCAGTTCCCTTATATGGGAGGAACATAAAAACATTGGATTCAAAATTGGGACTGATTTCAAATAGTTTTTTATTCAGCTTAATTGTCTCAAAGATAAGTTCCCGATTTTCGAAAGGGAATCCGATCATGTTATTAAAGGAGGCCCCTACGCCGCATTTTGTCAGGATGCCGGCTCCTTCAATAATTACCCTGTCCGGACAAGCCCTTTTTAAAACATTTTTTCTAAATTCTTCGTTGCCATGCTCAATTCCCATGGTCAGCCAAAACATGCCGACGTCTTTCAATGCTTTTATGCGCTCTTCGGTTATTGTTTCAAAACGGGTTTGGAACCAAAACGGTATTCTGATTTTTTTATACTCTTCAATGAACATATCAAAATCTCTTTTTGGCATCGCCAGAAATGTTTCGCTTGAGAAATAAATAAATTCCGGGGAGTGTTTTTCTATCTGATAATGCATTTGTTCGATAATTTTTTCCATTTTCAGATTTCTGTAATAGCTGCCGATCTCATTTTTAAAAGAAAATTCTTTCAGGTAAGGAGAGGAGCAGTAAGAACAGTTATAGGGACAGCCTCGCGAAGTTTCAATATTCGCCATTTTATAAAGTTTCCCCTGCATCGCTTTATAAAATATTTGCTCGTCAAAAACAGAAAAGTCCGGATGAGGCAGATCATTGATATCCTGGAGTTTAGCCGGATTATTTTTGTAAATTTTCCCTCCGTCTTTTACCCATAATCCGGGAATGTCAAAAAAATCTTTTTTTTCATAAACTCTGTCGCATAATTCGGGCAGGGCCAGTTCGCCTTCGCCGACGCAAAGAACATCAATTGAGTTTTCTTTAATGACAAGGTCCGGTGAGAGGGTAGGGAAAACGCCGCCGGCTACGATCATGGCGTCCGGGCATCTTTCCTTTGCCAGGCGGGATAATGTCAGACTTAAGTCATAAACCGGTTCTGTCATTGATAAGCCGATTATTTTCGGTTTAAACTCGTCAAGAATTCTTATCAGATCTTCTTTCATATCCGTGGTTTTAACTTTCCAGTGTTCTTTTTCGTTAACAATTTTTTTAGACATTAGCCTGTCGGACCTTAACTTGTCCCATTCCTGCTGGCCGAATAAATCATAAAAAACCGTGTCAAAAATTTTGACAAAATAGCCTCTTTTTTTCAGGGCGCCGCTTAATGAAGCTATGCCGATATGCAATCCCGATAATTTGAAAGACGCGGGATATATTATCAGCACCGTTTTTTTATCTTGGTCCATAAATTAATTTGAAATTTAGCTCATCTTAACCCGTTGGCGCGAACTTGTAAAGGGAACTTTATGAATTTTTGCGCTTATTGCAAAAAAATTTCTAAAATGTTAATTTTAAGTAGTTGAAACATGAAGATATTATTTATATATCCGAACATAATGCTTGACAGTTTGGTGCCGGTGCACCTTCCTTTGCTGTCCGCCTGTTTGAAGGAAAAGGGCTTCGAAGTTGATTTGTTTGACACCACTTTTTACAAAACGGAAGAAATGAGTTTTGACCAAAGAAGAGTGGAGCTTTTGCAGTTAAAGCCTTTTAATCTTGCCGAAAAGGGGATTTTTCTCAAGGAAAGCGATATTTGCGATGATTTGGCGGAAAAAGTCGCTGATTTCAAGCCGGACTTAATTGCCATCACGCTGGTTGAAGATACCTGGAAATTGGCTCAATCTTTACTGGAAAAAATAAAGAGTTTTAATATTCCGGTGATAGCCGGCGGAGTTTTTGTCACCTTTTCTCCAGAAGAAGTTATTAATCACTCCGCTGTCAATATGATTTGCATGGGCGAGGGAGAAGAGGCCTTAGTGGAGCTTTGCCAGAAAATGTCCGAAGGCGAAGATTATTCAACCGTAAAGAATCTTTGGATTAAAAAAGACGGCAAAATTATTAAAAATTCCCTAAGGCCTCTCGTTGACGTCAATAAGCTTCCCTTCCTTGATTATGATATTTTTGGACGGCAGAGATTAGTTAGGCCGATGTTCGGGAAAGTTCTTGCCTTAATTCACGTTGAAATGGGCAGGGGCTGTCCTTATCAATGCACTTATTGCGAGTCTTCACAATTAATGCGGTTGTTTCAAGAGGAAGGCTGCGGTATCTATTATAGAAGGAAGGGCACGGACCGGCTTATAGCCGAATTAAAGTATTTAGTCAAAAAATATAATCCCGATTACATTAATTTTAATTCTGAAACATTTTTGGCGAAGCCCGTAGAAGAATTAAGGGAGCTCGCTCTTAGATATCAAGAAGAGATTAAGGTTCCTTTTTGGTGTCAAACAAGGCCGGAAACCGTGACCGAAGAAAAAATAAAAATTTTGAAACAAATGGGCTGCAACAGCATGAACTTCGGAATTGAGCACGGTAACGAAGAATTTCGCAAAAGAGTTCTTAAGCGTTATGGATCAAATCGGCAAATAGTGGAAGCTTTGAAAATAGTGGATCAATATGAGATACCCTATACCATCAATAATATCGTGGGTTTTCCCGACGAAACGAGAGATTTGATTTTTGATACGATTGAGCTAAACCGTCAGATTAATTCCCGCACCATCAATTGTTATATCTTTGCTCCATATAAGGGAACAGATTTATATAAATACTGTATTGAGAGGGGATATTTTAAGGAAGGAGACGGAGTTCATCATGTGTTAGACGGGGGCAGACTGCGAATGAACACCGTAAGCTATGAAGAATTGAAGGGTCTTCAAAGAACGTTTCTTTTGTATGTCAGATTTCCCAAGTCTGAATGGCCGGAGATAAAAATAGCCGAAAAATTTGACGAAGAAGGGAATCGGATATTCGAAAAATATAAAAAAATCTACCAAGAGAAATATTTTAAATAAGAGGATATGCGCGAAACGGATAGTTATCTTGATTTTTTGAGAGTCGGTGGTAATATGCCTAGAGGAAAGAAAGGAGGCAAGAAGTGGAAGCATACATAGTGCCGGGTTGGGTAACGATTGTCGCCGGATTGGTGATTTACCGACGCAAGCCCGAACCCCAAGTTCTTTTGGGGCTTCATTCGGTAAGATTTGAGGCCGGTAAATGGTGTTTGCCGACAGGACTCGGGGTTATTCGCAGGGATATATCATCTGCGTTAGCATTTGGCTCTCCGGCGACGCTTAGAGATCCGGTGAATGCGATCCAGGGCATGTCGGAGAGTCATAAGCAAGCCCTTCTGACTCCTGCGGGTTTCGCCCTGGCAGAAGCAAAATGGTATATTGAGCTTCCTCCGAATATCGGAGTTGAGCAGTTGGTTCCCCTGAAGCCGATTTGTCAGCTTGGTGGAAAAAGCCTTTTGGTGAAAGTTTATTTCGGACTCGAGTGGGAAGTTGATGATCTGCCAAAGCCGGTAACCGAATTTGCGGAAGTAAAGTTTTTTACAAGAGAAGAACTAAAAAGTATTCCCATAGCCTTCGAAGTTAAAGATTTGAATGTTTGTTTCTGGCCACGACATGGAAAGGAGGCAAAATGATACCCATAGTTCTAAATAAAGCAATTAGTGGAAGAAAAATAATAGAGGCGATTGCAGATATCGCCGAAGGCCAAGGCTGGCAAGTGGAGAGATTCTCTGAAATCGGGCTTGCTCCGGGATCCGTCAAAAAAGTGGAGATAAACCGCGGGCTTATGATGCGGATTCCGCTTGGCGAGCGCCAAACAAGATTTTCCCGGGTTCAGGAAGAACTGATCGTGGACGTGGATGATTTGGGAGAAAATGATATACGAACTATTGGTATAGAAGTTAGTATTAGTCAGGATCGTATTTCCCGGATTGCTCCGCGAGATAACAAGAAAAGAATAGCGATGATGATATCTTGCTTCATGGCGGCTACGGCGGGTCTGTATTTACCACTTTTTTTAATGGGATCAACTTTCAATTGGTGGGTGGTAAGTTTGGGAATTGTATCACTTTTTATCTTTTTTGTGCCGGCCGTGTTGACCATTGGCGGCGGTGGTAGGTATGATGTGTTGTATCTTGACAGCCAAGCGTATAAGCGAGTTGAGCCGAAGATAAACGCTCTTTTATTGAGCACTTTCAGCCAACTCGGACAACATTAAAAATAAGAAAAGGCGGGTTTTTAACTCGCCTTTTTTGTTGGACTATCCGTTCCTTGCCATGGCTTCAATTAGGATATAGGATTAAAGTATGGCTGTCGGAAAATATAAATACTATTTTAAAAAACCAAAATCGGAGATTACCAAAGACGTTTTTAAATGGCTAATGATTACCGGCGCGGTTGCTATTGCGGCAACTTCTCCATATTTTATAACTAATCTTCTTACGGCTCGCAAGAAATTCAATAAATATCCGAAACAAAAAATCAGCAGTACTTTTTATAAGTTCAGGAAGCAGGGCTTAATCAGTATTAAAAAAGAAAATCATCAGATATATATTTCCTTGACCACCGAAGGAAAGAAAAAGGCCGGCTGGCTGCAAATTGATAGCTTAAAGATAACTAAACCAAAAAAGTGGGACAAAAAATGGAGAATGATAATGTTTGATATCGCTCAAACAAAAAAACTTTCCAGAGAGGCTTTGCGAGGAAAACTAAAAGAAATAGGCTTTTGTCCTTTTCAAAAAAGTATTTGGATCCACCCATTTGATTGTGAAGCGGAAATAGAATTATTAAAAAATTTTTTCAATTTGTCCGATAAAGAATTGAGATTGATTATAGTCGAACATATCGGTGACGATAGGGAATGGAGAGGGATATTTAAATTAACTTGAGCTATATCCGTTCCGTGCCATGGCACGGAACGGATAGTGAGTAAAGT
>JACOYG010000028.1 GCA_016181985.1 Candidatus Nealsoniibacteriota bacterium | reverse complement strand
TCCCGTAAGAGACATTGTTTTGGGATGCTACTGGATGACCAATTTAGTGCCGGGGCTTAAAGGCGAAGGAAAAATATTCGGTTCAAAAAATGAAGCTATTCTGGCTTTGGACTCGGGCGTGATTGATATCAGAGCAAAAATTAAAGCGAGAATTCAAGGACAATTATTTGAAACTTCGGTGGGCCGGATTTTATTCAGCAATACGCTTCCCAAAGATTATCCTTTCCAAAACGAAGAAATGAATTCCAAAAAAATGGAGAGGATAACGGCGGATCTTATTGAAAATTATACGGGAGAAATGGTTGAGTCGTCATTGGATAAAATGAAAAATCTCGGCTTTGAGTATTCCACCACCTCCGGCATTACTTGGGGAATGGATGATTTGATAGTTCCTCCGGAGAAAGAAAAAATAATGCAGGAGGCCCAAAAAGCCATTGAAGCAGCTGAGGAATATTACAGAAAAGGCTTGCTTTCCAGCGAGGAAAAAACCGCTCAGGCCATAGCCGTTTGGCAAAAAGCTAAAGCGGAAATTGAAAAATTAGTTACAAAGACCCTGCCTCGATTCGGTTCGGTTATGGCTATTATTGATTCCGGAGCCAGAGGAACCTGGTCGCAGGTGGTCCAAATGACCGGCATGAAAGGGTTGGTCACCAACCCGGCCGGAGAGATTTTGGAGTTGCCCGTCAAGTCTTCTTTCAAGGAGGGTTTTGATGTTTTGGAATACTTTATTTCCACTCACGGCGCTAGAAAGGGTACTGCCGACACGGCCCTAAGAACTTCGGCCGCCGGTTATCTGACGCGCCGTCTTGTCGATGTCGCCCACGAAATGGTGGTAGGCGACGAGGATTGCAAAGATCAGGAAGGAATTTTCATCTACAAAGATGATGCTGACAGCATCGGGCAAAATTTCCTTTCTAAAATTACAGGAAGGATTATTTTGGACGACATCAAAGGCATTTGCAAAGCGGGGGACATTATTGATTTAAAAATAGCTAATAAAATTATCGAATCGGGCACAGAGAAAATAAGGGCGCGTTCTCCTTTGAGCTGTAAAACTACCAGGGGAATATGCCAAAAATGCTACGGTTGGGATTTGGGAACTAATAAATTGATTAAATTCGGCAATGCCGTTGGCGTTGTCGCAGCTCAGGCAATCGGAGAACCGGGAACCCAGCTAACGATGCGTACTTTCCATACGGGCGGCGTAGCTGAGGGAGGAGATATCACGCAGGGCCTTCCCCGCGTTGAGGAAATTTTTGAGGTAAGGATTCCTTCCGGCAAGGCCGTAATTTCTCAAGTAGAGGGCAAAGTGGTTGAGGTGACGCAGGATAGGATTATAAAAATAAAAATTTCTGCGGCCGCTCTTGCTTCCGCAAAAGCTTCGGCCGGTAAAAAATCCGCCAGAGCCAAGAAGGCATTTAAAGATACGGATATCATTGAATATGAGATTCCGCCTAAGAAAGCGATTTGGGTTGAAGCGGGCCAGGAAGTGAAGAAGGGCCAGCAGCTCTGCGAAGGACATTTGGATTTGAAAGAATTATTCAGGGCGCTAAATAAAGAAGAAACCCAAAGGTATATTGTTAAAGAAGTCCAAAAAATTTACGCTTCTCAGGGAGCCGTTATCCACGATAAGCACATAGAAGTAATTGTCCGGCAGATGTTCTCTCGCGTAAGAATCAAGGATTCAGGGGACACAACTTTCAGCAACGGCCAGGTCATGGAGAGAGCCAAGGTGGCTGAAGAAAACTCAAAAATCAAAAAAGAAGGCAAGAAACCGGCTTCCGTTCAGCAAGTTTTACTGGGAATTTCCAAAGTTGCTTTGACGACCGATAGCTTCCTTTCAGCGGCTTCCTTCCAGGAAACTTCAAGAGTTTTGATCAGGGCGGCCATTGACGGCCAGGAAGACAGATTGCGCGGCTTAAAGGAGAACGTAATCATCGGCAAACTCATTCCCGCCGGCACCGGCTTCCGCAGAAAATAGTCAGTTGCTCCACTGAGTGGAGCAACCAGAGAATCGCCCTCGCCTTTGCCGGCCGGGCGATTTTTTGTTATGGTAAAATTATGAAGCCAAGAACAAAGATATTTATTGATGGGGCAAATATGTTTTATACTCAGATGAAATTAGGGTGGTTTATGGACTGGAAGAAGATAAGGGATTATCTTAAGGAAAATAAAGATGTGTTGGAGATGCGTTATTATACCGGGCTTAAGGAGAAAGACGAAAAGATGGCGAGTTTCCTCAGTTATTTAGACAATATCGGGATTACGTCAATAACCAAACCGATAAAAATAATCAAAGTTGATGATAGTCACCCCTCAAAAAAACTTTATAATTACTCCGAGATTTATAAATCCAATTGTGATGTAGAAATAACTACAGACGTTCTTTTAGAAAGAAAAGAAGTTGATGAGATAATTTTATTTACCGGCGACAGCGATTTTCAGTACTTAGTTAAAAAATTAAAAGATATGGGTAAAAAAGTTATAATTTTTTCATCGCGGAAGACTATTTCTTGGGAAATAAAATTAGAAGCTACAGATTACATTTATCTAGAAGATATTAAAAATCGGATAGTGCGGTGATAAAAAACCGCCCCTGCTTTCGCAGAGGCGTACTGTAAAACTACTATCATTATAGCAGATCAGAACCCACTGTCAAGATTTAGAGCAGTATAAGTCTTGCTTTTTAGGTAAGGTATGCTAATATATTTTATCCGAATAGAAAGGAGGTGTAATTTTGCCAAGAAGTGAGCATTATGCTTTACGGCTTCGCTTTCATGATCGCTGGTCTCCTAGTTCTTATTTTAAAGCCATTCTGAAAATTAAGGGGCATCCGCGGATGCCCCTTTGAATTTTAAATTCAAGAATGGTAAAATTGAGTAATGGCTAAGGTAAAGAAAAATGGAAAAAGGCTGGCTGCCGAAAGGGGACGCGCGGCGAAAAAACCGTCGAGGTTTTTTTTGCCGGAAGAAACTAAGCGCTTGATTTTAGGCGTGGCCTTGGTGATTTTTGCCATAATTATCGCTCTTTCTTTCTTCGGATTGGCCGGCGGGGGAGGAGGGATTTTCATGAAAACCGCCACCCTGTTGCTTGGCAAAGCTGTCTTTGGTTTGCCCTTGTTTTTGCTTCTCGGCGGAATAGCTTTTTTCGGCCTAAGGGACAGAAACAAGTGGCCGGTGGTTTTGGCAATTTTAATTTTAATTTTAGGGGTGAGCGGCATTTTTGAAACTTTTAAAACAAAACAGGGCGGTTGGATAGGATTTTCGATAGCCTGGCCGTTCTTAAAAATATTCGGCAGTTTGGTCAGTAAAATTATTTTCGGGGCGCTAATTATCACCGGGACTGTTATTTTCTGGCAGTTTCTATACCGGCCGAGCAAGAAAGATGGTTCACTATCTACGGGTAAACCCTCCTTCGCTCCTGCAGGAGCTTCGGCGGGCAGGTCTGTGATTAAGAAAATTTTCGGGCCAAAATTCAAAGTCAGGCCGATAGAATCGCTGGCCCCTGCGGCAGCTCCGCAATTGCCGCAAAATTCGTCCCTTGATTTCAAAACAAAACCGATCGAATCAAAACTTTTAAAAAATTACAATCTGCCTCCGGCAGATTTGCTGGAATCCGACAAGGGCACGCCGGCCGCCGGCGACATCAGGATCAATTCGGCGATCATCAAAAGAACGCTTCAAAATTTTGATATTCAGGTAGAAATGTCCGAAGTGAATATCGGCCCCACCGTTACCCAGTATACTTTAAAGCCGGCCGAAGGCGTTAAGCTTTCAAAAATTACGACTCTTTCTTCTGATTTATCTTTGGCTTTAGCCGCTCACCCCATCAGAATTGAAGCGCCGATTCCTGGAAGGCCTTTGGTGGGCATTGAACTCCCGAACAGAGTTAGAACGGTAGTTCGCCTTAAAAATTTGATAGAGCATTCCAGTTTCCAAAATTCCGTCTCCACTTTGACCATATCGCTGGGTAGAGATGTAGCGGCAAATCCCGTTTTTGCCGACCTAGCGAAGATGCCGCATCTTCTGGTGGCTGGGTCCACTGGTACCGGAAAAACAATTTGTTTAAGCAGCATAATCATGAGTCTGCTTTATCAGAATTCTCCCGAAACCCTGAGACTGATTTTAATCGACCCCAAGAGGGTAGAATTCCATATTTATAACGATCTTCCCCACCTTTTAACTCCGGTAATTCAGGATGCGCAAAAATCCGTCAATGTTTTGAAGTGGCTTGTTTCTGAAATGGAAAGAAGATTTGATGTTTTAGCTTCAGGCCACGCCAGAGATATCGCCTCATATAACGAAATAATGCAAAAAGAAGGATCTCCTATTTTGCCCTACATCGTTCTGGTGGTTGATGAATTAGCTGACTTAATGGCGGCTCGCGGCAGAGATATAGAGGCGGGCATCGTCAGGCTGGCCCAAATGGCCAGAGCCGTAGGCATCCACTTGATTGTGGCCACCCAGAGGCCTTCGGTAGAGGTTATTACCGGTTTAATCAAGGCCAATATCACTTCCAGAATTACTTTTCAGGTAGCCTCGCAGATTGATTCTAGAACGGTATTGGATATGGCCGGAGCGGAAAAGCTTTTGGGCTCGGGCGACATGCTGTTCATTTCAGCCGAGACTTCCAAAGCCCGCCGCATTCAGGGCGCCTATGTGTCCGATAAAGAAGTTAAGAAGGTGGTAAAATATATAAAAGACCAAGCCACGGAAGCGGAAGAGCCATCTCAAAGTATCGAGCTTACTCAAGAATTGGAGAAAACGCTTGAGGCGAGTCAGGATTTTGATTTTTCGCAAGGTTCGGAAGATCCGCTTTTTGAGGAAGCGAAAAAATTAGTGATTGAAGCAAAAAAAGCATCAGCTTCTTTATTACAAAGACGCTTAAGGGTGGGTTACGCCCGAGCCGCGAGATTGATTGATATGCTCGAAGAAAGCGGCGTAGTCGGTCCCGGCGAAGGCGCTAAACCAAGAGAGATTTTAATCAATACGGCAATGGCTGCCGGTTCGGAAATAATCGGCGATCCGGAAGTCACCGGCGAAAATCCCGAAGACTGGAAGAAGATATAAATTTAATTTTTAATTTACAATTTTTAATTTTTAAACAATATGACAAAGCAAAAAAAGGCGCAAGAGGAAAATAAAATCAAGGCCAATAGTAATCTGCAGGAAGCCATCGATGAGATCAAGCAGCGGTTCGGCGAGGGAGCCATAATGTCGCTAAGAGATGTTAGGGCGGTTGATATTGATGTTATTCCCACGGGCTCGGTTTCCCTTGATTTGGCTTTGGGTGTGGGCGGAGTGCCCAGAGGCAGAGTTATAGAAATTTTCGGGCCGGAATCTACGGGAAAGAGCACCCTGGCTTTGCATATTTGCGCTGAAGCTCAAAAAAAAGGCGGTATCGCCGCTTTTGTTGACGCAGAGCACGCTATGGATCCAGATTATGCCAGAAAGATTGGGGTAAAAGTGGACGACCTTTTGATATCTCAGCCGGATTCCGGCGAGCAGGCCCTGCAAATCGTGGAGACATTGATAAGATCGGGCTCGGTTGATGTTATTGTCGTTGATTCGGTAGCCGCGCTATCTCCTAAATCTGAAATAGCCGGAGAAATAGGGGATGCGTCAATCGGCGTTCAGGCGAGATTGATGTCCCAAGCATTGAGAAAGTTATCCGGCGTTCTCGCTAAAAGCAAGACCGTGGTAATTTTCCTTAATCAAACCAGAATGAAAATCGGAGTGATGTTCGGCAATCCCGAAACAACTTCGGGCGGCCTGGCGCTTAAGTTTTACGCTTCAGTTAGAATTGATTTGAGGAGAATAGCTCAAATTAAACAGGGCGATCAGATAGTCGGCTCAATGGTCAGGGCAAAGATCGTCAAAAATAAGGTGGCAGCTCCCTTTAAGGTTGCCGAATTCGCCATTTATTACAACGAAGGAATTTCCTATCTTGCCGATATGGTTAATTTGGGAGTTAAAAATGGCGTAATAAAAAAAGCCGGAAGCTGGCTTCAGTTTGAAGATACGAAATTAGGACAGGGTACGGACGGAGCAAAGAAATTTCTCAAAGAAAATCCCGAAACGGCAAAGAAAATCAGAAAGCAGTTACTTTCCGGTGGCGGAGAGCAAGCCTAGATTTCTCCCTCTTTTTATGGCCTTGGCCAGTTTTCTTTGGTGGCTGGAACACGTTCCAGTCCTTTTTTTAGGACGAATTTTTCCCAAACCGGAAATAAAACGCTTGAGCGTTTTTATATCCTTGTAATCTATTGCTTGTATGTTTTTTTGACAAAAGTAGCAGTTCATGAAATCAGCGAATATCGAATCCGTTACGAATTTACGAATTCGTATATTCGCGATAAATTAGTTATTCGTTGATTATAATGGGATGTCTTTTACGTCAATCTCTTTTTCTTCCTCAATAATGGGAATTTCTTCCTTATCTTCTGCTTGCGCGGGTGACGGCGAGGAAGAACCAGGCATTCTTTTTGGACCCATTTGCAAACCTTCGGCAACGATTTCCGTTCGGAATTTTTTGACTCCGGAAGGATCTTGCCACGATCTTGTGGCCAGTCTTCCTTCGATCATAGCCAGAGAACCCTTAGTTAAGTATTTGGAAGAAATTTCGGCTAATTTGCCCCAGGCGACTATGGTATGAAATTCTGTTTCTTTTTGCTGCTGGCCGGCGGCATCTTTCCAGATTCTATTGGTGGCGATTCGGAAATTGCAAACTTGTTTTCCCGATGCGGTGCTTCTTAGCTCAGGATCTGACGCTAAGTTTCCGATTAAAATTACTTTGTTGAGATTCATATTTATTATTCCCCAAAAATTTCTTTAAGTTTTGCGTCGATTTCTTTTAGTTCAATTTTTTCGACCTTTTGCTTTTGTTCTTGGTCGAGATTTTTTTCGGGGGCCTTCCTGGTTCTGTTTTTGAGCGCTCTTAACTTTTCTTTTTTTGTGAGGATGTATTTCTTTATTTTAGCTTCGGATTTAAGTTTTTTTTCTAAATCTTGAATCGTTTCCGGCTCTGAATAAAATTCCAAACTGAAAAAATTATGGCCCTTTTCGGAGGTCGCAGCTTGCGGGAAGTAAGAAATCACTCTTTCAAAAAGATCGCCGGCCTCCTCGCTCGTAAGATTTTCCGGTATTGTATAGGTTAATTCGTAATGTTTAGTCATATTATTACACCTCAAATACTATATTATATGATATAATAAGTCAATATTAATATGAAAATCAACCCTAACATATTTCGAGGCTATGATATCCGCGGCTTGGTTGATAAGGACCTTAATCCGAAAATAGCCGAGCACATCGGCAAAGCTTTTGGCGTTTTTTTGAGCAGAAAAGGCATAAAAAAGGCGGTGGTTGGTTTTGATTCTCGCGCCACAAGCCCCGAATACAGCCAAGCCGTTATTAAGGGACTAACCTGGGCCGGCGTTGACGTAATTAACATCGGTTTAAATCTCATCGGCACCTTTTATTGGTCGCAATATTATCTTAATTGCCGCGGCGGGGTTTACGTAACGGCTTCCCACAATCCAGTCGAATACAACGGTTTTAAGCTAGCCAATGATTTTTCTGAAACTTTAGTTTATGAAAATCTCCAGGAGTTAAAACAAATGATTGAAAGGGAGGATTATGAACAAGACGCAAAAAACGGTTCCGTTCAAATTCGCGATATTCGTCAGGAGTATTTCGCTGATTTACTCAAAAAATTGCCAATAACAAAAAGGTTTAAGATCGTAATTGACCCCAGCCATTCCACGGCCGGAGTTATCGCCCCGGAATTATTAAAGAAAGCCGGTTGCCAAGTAGTTGAAAGCAATAGCATATTGGATTCTTCTTTTCCTTTAGGCACCCCGGACCCCACCAGTATGGCCGTGGCCAGTCGTTTAAGAGAAAAAGTATTGCAGGAAAACGCCGATTTGGGATTTTCCTATGATGCCGATGGAGATAGGATCGGCATAGTTGATGATAAGGGAAATATTATATGGAACGATGTTTTGGTGGCTCTTTTCGCCGCCGACGTATTAAGGGAGCATCCCAATGCGACTATAATGTACAATACTCTTTGTTCAAAAGCCGTTGAGGAAACAATTTTAAAACACGGCGGCAAGCCGTTTATGTGGCGAACGGGCCACTCCTTTTTAAAGAAAAAAAATCAGGAAGTTAAAGCGGCTTTTATCGGCGAACTGTCCGGCCACTTCTTTTTTTCAGCCGATTTCTACAATCACGACGACGGCCTTTACTCAACGCTGCGCTTGTTGAGTTATTTGGCAAAAACCAACCAATCGCTTTCTTCGGCTATCGCCGCCATTCCAAAATATATTTCCAGTCCGGAAATAAAAATATATTCCGCGGACGAGTATAAAGTTGACTTAATAAAAAAAATCAATCCGGCGCTTAAAAAAGATTTCTCCGGAGCCCAAATCATTGACGATGAGCGGGCGGGGGATGGGGTGAGAGTGGATTTTGAGGATGCGATGTTTGTTATCCGTTATTCTCAAAACGCGCCCTATCTGACGATTAAATTTGAAGCAAAAACTGACGAGAGATATAATTACCTGAAAAAATACATCAGCAAACTGCTCCACAGCTATCAGGAGGTAGATTGGTTATCTAGTATTAACCTCAACCTCGAAGCATTAAAATGACGAACAATCGGCGAAATTTTAGATACTAGATGAATTTACTATATATTAATATCATTATATATGTTTTATATTATACACGTTAAGAAGCCATGGCTTCTTAACGTGTTATGTTTTATATGGTAAAATATGGGTATAAGTATATAATATATGACGAAATATAAATATTATTTAAGGAAACCTAAATCAGAAATTGCCAAAGATCTTATTTGCGCCTTAGCTGCAACCGGCGTGATTTGCATCGCCGCCACATCGCCTTATTTTACGGTTAATTTGATGCGCGGAATTAAACACTGGAAAAAGTATAAAAAAAGAAATGTTGCCAATAATTTAGCAAGATTACGCAAGTTGGGATGCATTGAGACAAAGATGGTAGGCCGCCAAATCTACATTAGTTTGACCGGGGAAGGCAGGAAATTGGCCAATTGGATGCAAGTAGACTCCTTAAAAATAACGCCGCCTAAAAAGTGGGATAAGAAGTGGCGATTAGTCATTTTTGATATTTCTCAGCTTAAGAAATTTTATCGTGAATTTTTCCGCGGGAAATTAAAGGAGCTGGGTTTTTGCCAACTGCAAAAAAGCGTCTGGGCGCATCCATTCAATTGCGATGATGAAATCCAGCTTCTAAGGGATTTTTGCGGTTTAGGCGAAAAAGAAATCAGGCTTATTATAAGTGACAATATCGGCAACGATAAAGAACTAAGAGATTATTTCAAGATTTAAGTTTAGTGACCCTCCTAAACAATACACGTTAAGAAGCCATGGCTTCTTAACGTGTATTAGTAATAATTATGGATAATTTTTAAGTAATCAAAAATACACCCCGGCATAGCGGGGTGTATTGTAAGAATTAAGTTTAAAAAATTATTACGATCTTCATTCTTGCTTCTAACTCCTCAAATTCATTTCGATAAACCACTCCCTCCAGTTTTTTATCTATATTGTCTAGTCTGGAATTAACACCGTCAAATTTTTGATCCATTTTTTGGTGGACTTCATCAAAGCTTCTTTTTATCATTCCGGCTAAACCGCCCAATGTAACTTTTTTATTAGTTTTCTGTTTCATGGTCTCCAATTTCATTATAGATTACCAAATAGCGATGTCAAACAAGCAGGCCGACTTTTTGGCGGACTTCTAACATGGTGGCTTGGGCGATGATTTCGGCCCTTTTGCGGCCTCGTTCCAGGATTTCTTTTATATATACTTCTCTCTGCATGAGCTCTTTTTTCTTTCTGCGGAAAGGCTCGAGTTTTTCTATAAGCATTGCCGCGAGGTGTTTTTTAAAATCAGCGTATCCTTTAGCCGCGAACTTTTTCTCCAGTTCCTTTATCGGTTCGCCGCTGAAAAGAGAGTAAATCGTAAGAAGATTGGAAATGCCCGGTTTTTTTACCAAATCGTATTTAATGGTTTTGCCCGTATCGGTAACGGCCGTCATAATTTTCTTTTTTATAATTTCCGGTTCGTCAAAAAGGAAGAGGCAGGTTTCCGGGCTTGATTTTGACATCTTTTTGAGGGGGTCGTTCAGGGCCATTATTTTTCCTCCGATGCCCAAGACAAGAGCTTCGGGGACTTTAAGGGTTTTTCCGTATTTTTGGTTGAATTTTTCGGCAATTGTTTTTGTGAGTTCCAAATGCTGGGCTTGATCCTTGCCTACGGGCACCGAATCTATTTGATAAAGCAGTATGTCGGCTGCCTGCAGAACCGGATAATCCAAGAGGCCGACATTAACGGAGTCCTTAAATTGTTTCGATTTTTCTTTGTACTGAATCATTCTTTCCAGCTCTCCTATGGGAGTAATGGTGTTTAAAATCCAGGTGAGTTCGGCATGCTCTTTGACTTGAGATTGCGCGAAAATGACGCATTTTTCAGGATCAAGGCCCGAAGACAACAATTCCACCGCGGTCTCCAGCGTTTTTTGAGAAAAAGTTTTAGGATCTTGGGGCACCGTTAAGGCATGCAAATCGGCAATAAAAAAAATACATTCTCCTTTGCTTTGGAGCTCCACCCATTGCTTAATGGCCCCCAAATAACCCCCTATATGAATTGAGTCCGTAGGCTGGATACCGCTTAAAATTCTCATAGTGTTTATTATTTATTATACTTCTATTACTACCGGCAAAATCATGGGACGCCTTTCGGTTCTGGCATACAGAAAATCGCCGACTTTGTTCCTGATTTCGTCTTTAACGTAAACCCAATTGACGGCTCCTCCCACTCCCGTGGATTTTTCTACGATATCAATGACTTTTCTTCTCGTATCTCTCAACAATTCCCTAGATTCTCTCAAATATACAAATCCTCTTGATATTATATCGGGAGAGCCCTTTACCTTTCCGGTCTGCCTGTCGATGACGGCGATGATTACAAACATGCCGTCCTTGGACAGGGTTTGGCGGTCTCTTAACACAACTTCGCCCACGTCTCCGACTCCCAGGCCGTCCACCATCACATAATTTGATTCTATCATCTTTTTATCCATGGAAATTTTGTCCTCGCTCAAATGAACAATTTGGCCGTTTTCGGCAACCACGATATTTTTTTCAGGGATGCCCGCTTCTATAGCCAATTCCGCATGATTAACCAGCATTGAATATTGGCCGTGTATCGGCAAGAAAAATTTCGGCTTTAACATCTCCATTAAGCTCCTTAATTCCTGTCTTTGAGCGTGGCCGCCGGCGTGGATATCCATCATTTTATAATGGAAAACTTTAACTCCGTTGCGGTAAAGCTGGTCTTTTAAAAATTGGACGGTTCTTTCGTTGCCGGGCACCACCGAAGAAGAGAAGATAACGGTATCGTCTTTTTTTAATCTGACGAACCGGTGTTCTCTGTTGGCAATTCTCATTAAAACCGCCTGTCCTTCGCCTTGAGCGCCGGTGCAAATCAAAGTAACCTTTGAATCCGGATAATCCTGAATTTTATCCACGGTTATCAGTGTTCCTTTTTCGGATTTGATATAGCCGAGTTTTTTGCATATTTCCACATTGGTTTTCATCGAGTAGCCGTCTACGGCGACTTTTCTTCCGTATTTTTCGGATAAGGCGACCAATTGCTGAATTCTGTTGATTAAAGAGCCGAAGGTAGCGGCTATGATTCTGCCTTTGGAAATTTTGAATATTTCTTCTAGGTTTTCCATGATTATTTTTTCCGATAAGGAATGGCTTTGCTCCTCGGCGCCGGTGGAATCCGACATCAGAAGCAAAACTCCTCTTTTACCGAGCGCTTCCAGTTTTTTGAAATTGGTCGGCAAATCAAAAATCGGTGTTTCGTCGAACTTAAAATCGGAAGTGTGGATGAGATTTCCTACCGGGGTGCTTATAAAAAGACCCAAGCTGTCGGAAATGTTGTGGTTTTGCCTGAAAAATTCAACCGTAAACGGATCGAGTTTAACGATATCGCCATCGTTGACTTGAGTTATATTTAATTTGGGCAAATGCGGAAAATCATCCTGTCTTTTCATGATAATGGCTTTGGTCAGGCCGCCGGCAAAAAAAGGCAACCTCACCCCCAGCTTGTCGATCAGGTAGGGGATGGCCCCGATATGGTCGTAATGGCCGTGGGTGAAGACGGCTCCGACGATGCTTTTTTCCTTGCCTTTCAGATAAGCAATGTTCGGGATGATAAAATCAACTCCCGGCATGTCTTCTTCGGGCATGCGAAAACCCATGTCAATAATTAAAATCTTGCCTTGCGTTTCAAGACAAGTCATATTGCGGCCGACTTCTCCCAGGCCGCCAAGGGGAACGATCTTCAAAGTATTTTGTTTTGTTATCACTGGAGTATATTCGTAGTGCTTTATAATGTTTGCTTGAATTCGTGAACATTTTGAAAAGGCCCGAATGTTTTTCCGGTTTCAATGTCCCTGAGACCTTCCTTAATTGCTTCGTTAACAATCTTTTGTCCCTTTTGTTCAACATCCTCAAGAGGAATTCTTAATACGAGATATTTTTTTGTTTTCTCAACTGTTATGAGTGGCATCGTTATTTTATTATATTAACACCAATTCACTTAAAGAGCAACATTCTCTGGTGCGGATGGTGGGACTCGAACCCACAAGCCTTGCGGCATAGCGTTCTGAACGCTACGCGTATTCCAATTCCGCCACATCCGCTCGATTTATTTTAGTAATTTTTTGAATTCGTCGTTTAATTTTACCGGCGTAGGGTCAATTTTGTATTCCAGGGCAAGGTAATAAGAGGTCCAATCTGACAGTAAGATATTGTCGAATATTTTGTATAAGATGTCCTCGCCCTTAATGTCAACAAATTGCGCCTGAACGCCAGTCGGTTTTAAGATTTCAGCGGTTAATTCTATTCTTTCCTTAATTCTTGGCAGATCAAGATCGTCTCTGAGGATAATAATGGATGTGGCAATTGATACCGGATATCCATTATTTTCAAAGCCGACTAATTCGTTGTGGTTTAGTTCTGGAAAATAGTTGCAGAAAGCGGGAATTTTTGAATTTTCATTGAATTTGATTTTCCAGATCCTGGCTAAGTCCAAATATTTTAATCTGCTTGAGGCATAGATAATCGGGATTTTGTTTTTAAATTTTTAGCTATTTTTTTTCTTCGATATTCAGAGTTTACCGGATTTAAGGAGTTTTCCAGATTATGGATATCTTTCAGGTCGGCATTGATTAATCCGCAATTGGCTAAAATTTTCATTAGGGCTGCGAATTGAAATCCCAGCGCCATTCTCGGTTGAAGGCCGGAAGGAATGAGGGCCAAAGGTATTTTATGTAATTTGCAGAGCTCGGTTAATTTTCCGCCGGAAGATATAGCCGCAATTTTTAAATTTTTTCTTCGAGCTTCTTCAAATGCGCTTATCGTTTCTTCGGTATTGCCGGAATAAGAAATACAGATAATTAGATGAGCGTCTTTGACGAAGCGAGGGAGGCCGTAATCGCTATGGATATCCAAAGACATGCCGGACCTCTTGGCCTCTATCCACATGTTTAAGATGCCGGCCGGTAGGGCGCTTCCTCCCATTCCGCAAACTATAACTCCATCAAAATTTCCAATTGCTTGAATATTCTCAGCCGCTTTTAAGCCGATTCGAAACTGCTTCGGGAAGTCAAGAATTGCCTGGCGCATGTTTGATTTATCTATTTTCATAATTTCGCCGTTACCCCTTAAGAAAACTCAAGTCTTGAGGCGCTGATTTTAACGGTTTTTCAAAGCGAAGTTTCGGTACTTTTTTATAATTTTTATTTTTTATCCAGCCCTCGGCCGTGTAATAATAGCAAGCGCCTTGTTTTTTATCAATAACACCGTAGTCGTGCTGGCTTTCTTCGTCTAGCCAATTGGCGGTTTTTAGCTCTTCTGCGCGCGAAGGATTGATGGTGAAGTGGCCGTATCCGGGCGGGATAACCGCCACGTCGCCCTTCCCTGCTTTTATCGCATAAACATCCTCAATTTTGTTATTTTGATATTTCTGGAGCAGATAAATCGCTTTGCCTTTTAAGGTAATATAGAGTTCGCCGTAATTGCCCAAATGTTCGTGCCCCTTGGTTTTGGCGAATTCCTTGCCCAGCAAGCGCGGGGGAATGATAGTGATGTCGTATCTTAAGCTGCCTTTTCTTTTTACTCCGCGATGCATAAAATATACTTCAAAATTAGGAGCTGTTTTAGCCCACGATCTGTCATAGAGAACATTTTTCATGTCGTTTACTAAGCGAGAGCTCACTTCCATACCCTTTTAGTCTTTATATACCATTCCTTGATATTAGTAAATCTTTTTGACGGGTCGGCGATTATTTTCGTATCAACGCCTTTTATGTTTCCATCCAAATAGTAAACATAATCCGGGCTGTACAAAAATACGGCGGGAGCTGAATCGATCAGGATGTCTTGGAATTTTTGATAATTTTTGGCGCGTTCCGCCCTGTCTAAGCTGATTCTGGCGGCCTCCAATAATTTATCGGCCGATTTATCTTCGTATTTGGCTAAATTAAGGCCGGGGTCTTTTATTTGAGAGGAGTGCCAGAAAGGATAGGGATCGGGAATTATTTCCAAAACTTCTCCGAAAAGAAGCATTTCATAATTTCTTGGTTTGATAATTTCCTGTTCAATTTCAGATACGGAATAAAATTGAGTTTCTATTTCCACCCCTATTTTTCCCCATTGCTCTTTTATTTTTTCGGCCGCTTTTCTTAAAACCGGATCGTCCACGGTTGCCAGAATAAATTTAAGAGGGTTTTCTTTCGCCGGCTGAGAACATATCTCGTTTAATTTCGTTCTTGTGCCCTTGCTCACCAAGCCGGTTCCTTCGGTAAACCCTTGCGGCGCAAGAATATCCTTGGCGTATTTCTCCTGGAATTTTATGACCGCAGTTTTGGTGTCTGCGCCGAAGTATCCGGTAATTTTTCCCGAAGGATAAACTTCTTTATCTTTGGCCAAACAAGTTTGGAGCTTTGTTACTTCGCCGCTCTGGCTGCCCTCCCTCAGATCGTTTTTAAACTCTACCGTGCTGCCGCTTTCGGTTTTGGCCCAGAATCCGCCGCTATTTTTTACCAGTCCGGTATCTTTCAGCAGTTTTTCGGCCCCGTCAGGATTAAATTCATATATTTTAGACGGATCATTAAATTCGAAAATCTGCGGCAGAACCGGAGAGTCGACGGGCTGGGCCTTGTTTAATAAAATACTTTCAACGATCTCTTTTTTATCAATTCCGAGATTCAAAGCTTGCCTTACTTTTTTATCGGCAAGAAATCTTGATTTGTCGGGATTCAGAAAGACGGCAAAGTATCGGGGCAGGGCCATGGAATATTCTTTCGTTTTTTTATCGGAAAAAAGATTGTAATATTCGGGG
>JACOYG010000027.1 GCA_016181985.1 Candidatus Nealsoniibacteriota bacterium | reverse complement strand
AAGGCACTTCTACATGGGGCGAATGAGTCATCTTCCATAAATTGCATAATTCGCGGGCGTTGCCCAATGTTTGAATATTGGTTCTAGTATACAGCGGAAGAATATATCTTGCATCTTCATCGGGAATGCCGGCTTTGGACATTTTCTCATAAAGACTGAATGATGCCGATAAAATTTCTTCGGCCATTTTCCCGTATGAAGAATTCTTGATTATCTCCGGCAGATGGAATCCCCTACTGGCCTTGGCTCTTCTTAAAGATTGCTGAAGATGGGCCAGGTAATGCGGCTGGCAAAGCTGAAGCGTGGCCGCCCTGGGCAAATTCTCTATACTGAAAATAAAACAATTCTGGTCTCCGACCGAACCGTGACCGCGGCCGAAACTGTTCTTCAATACGGCCCGTTCTTTCTTATCCCTCTCTTCTGCCGACAGAGCCGAAAGATCGCCGATTAGTTGGCCTGAAGATTTTTCATCAAAGCATCCTAGCGCCCCGGCCGTAGAAAGCAATTGGGGGTTTTTAGTAACCCCGATTATTTTCACCTGAAAATCTTTTCCCACTTATCGCCTCCTTTTATATATTCAGTTTTGAATGTACTATTGATTTTATTTCTTCAAACACCTCCTCGATGGGCCTTTCGCCATTTATAATATAAACGTCGGCGAATCTTTTGGCAAGCTCCTCATAATTTTGCCAAACTTTCGTTAGAGACTCCTCCCTTTCGAAAAGTTCAATATGAAAACGATCTTTATTTATTCTCTCGATACAGATTTTGGGAGAAACCTTCAGCAGAAAAGTGATGTCCGGAGCAATAAATAACCTGTTCAATTCAATAAGCCAATCCATATCTTTAATTTCCGAGGCGCCGTAAGCGACGGTTGATAAAAAATAACGGTCGGTGACAACATCTATGCCTTCTTTTAGCAAGGGCAATATCTCTTTTTCTAAATGATGAGCCCTGTCGGCGGAAAAAAGAAGCTGAAGGCATTCCGGGCTGCTCTTCCAGTCACTAGTCAGCTGACCGCGGATAAGCCCGCCGATAATATTATTGGTCGGTTCTTTAGTTAAAAAAGCCGATGACCTGCCTAAGACAAATTTCTTGGGAATCTCGTTTAAAAAATCGCGCAGTTTATTCGCCTGAGTGGTCGAGCCGGAACCGTCCAATCCCTCAAAGACAATAAATTTTCCCGAATAAGTATTTTTCTGCATTAAAATCATATTATCATACTTATTACCAAAAATAAAAGGCCGTAGCTTTGACTACGACCCTTAACTTTATCCCCTTCTTAACGTCATAACGGCTGACTAAATTTTCACCTTCCGATATGGCCCAAATTCTGCCTTTTGTATCCTTGATTACCGCTACTTCCGGCTGAATCATGTATGATCCGATTCCGAGAACTTCAGCGACTTCGATATTATAAACACCGGGTTTACGGTCTTTCACCAAAGAAAGCAATTCGGCGAATTTTTCACGCTGCGCGCTAATAAAGTCCGGTTGAGCCATGGCCTCTATCCCCCCTTTCAGTTTTAGAAAGCTCTTCGGTTTCCACTATAAAAGGTATCTCTCTCTGTATAAAAACCATCTGGGCAATCCGCATGTGCTTACTGACGATAAAACTCTTATTCCCGTCATTTTTAAGCAAAACAGCAGGTTCTCCCCGATAGTCAGAATCAATCGGCGCGCCGGGGTGGCAGGCCTCAATCCTTGATTTGGTTGATAACCCGCTTCTTGAGACTATTATGGCGTGATGAGTTTTGGGAATTTCTATGCAAACGCCGATGCCGAACAGCGCGGTTTCTCCGGGCTTAATCTCTACGGGCTCGATCAAGTCAGAAATTACTTTTTTTGACTCTTTATCTAAAACTCGGTAAGCGAAAACATCGTAGCCCGAAGAACCGTCGGTTGCTCTTTCGGGAATCTTGCTGTCTTGGCCGATCTTTCTGACTTTAACCGTAAAATTCATATCTCCTCCTTCCTAAAAAATTTTAAAAGTCCGCGCTGTTTAAATCAATCCGGAACTGCCAAAGCCCTTCTCCCCCCTTTCGGTTTCATCCAAATTGTCTTCAATGATTTCCGGCTTCTCAATTTTTTTAATAACAAGCTGGGCAATCTTTTGCCCCTTCTTCACCCCATAAGGCTCTTTTCCCAAATTCATTAAAATAACTTTTAACTCTCCCCTATAGCCCGAATCCAAAACTCCGGCCAAGGTAGTTAAGGAATGATTCAAAGCCAACCCCGACTTATCCCACACAAAACCGGCAAAACCGGCAGGAACCGCTATTTTCAGCCCCGTGCCGATAGTTTCTTTGCCTAATGGCTCTATTTTGCAATCCTCGCAGGAAAAAAGATCCATACCGGCATCTCCCTCGTAAGCAAAAGATGGCAATTTTGCTTCAGGATTCATCTTTTGAACGCGGATAGCGCTATTTGCCGCTGAAGCTAAAACAGCTTGGCAGGGTGCAGTACTGTACCCTGCTTGGGGCGCTTCCTTAAATAACGCTCCTCCGGGATTTTTTAAAATACCGATGTTTTTTTGAAAAACATTTTCAAAATCTATCTCTGACTTGTAAATTTCTACTCCGGATAATTTGGCCAGTTCAAAAATATATTCTCCGCCCCTGGATTTGTTGTCATAGTCCCTGGTGAAAACGATTTTCCCGATTTTTTTTGCCAAAAGTTTTTTTACGCAATCAATGCAGGGCGTCCCCAAAACATAAGCGGTGGCTCCTTCCAAATCTCCAACACTGTGCATTATGGCATTAACCTCGGCATGCAGGGTTCTGAGACAATGTCCGTCAACCATTAAGTGGCCGACTTCGTCGCAATGAGGATGTCCCGGCAAGGACCCGTTATAACCGGCTCCAATCAATCTGTTGTTTTTATCAACTAAAAGACAGGCTGCCTTCAACCTGTCGCAAGTGCCCCGAGTAGAATAAAAAAGCGCTAAATTGAACCAAAATTCCTCCCAAGACGGCCTATTGCTGACTTTGTTTGAATCCATAACGATTAAATAACTTCTATGCCCATATTTCTGGCCGTACCTTCAATGGTTTTCATGGCCGCTTCAATATCGCCGGCATTCAAGTCAGTCATTTTCTGCTCGGCGATTTTGTGAAGCTGGTCTCTGGTTATTTTAGCCACTTTGGTCTTATTGGGAGTGCTTGAACCCTTCTCAATGCCGGCGGCTTTCTTCAGAAGCTCGGAAGCCGGCGGCTGGTGCAATTTAAAGGTATAGCTTCTGTCTTCATAAACCGTAACTTCAACCGGCAACTTAAAGCCCATGCTTTGTTTGGTGGCTTCATTGAATTTTTGGCAGAATTCGGAAATATTAACGCCCTGAGTAGCCAAAGCCGGCCCCACTGGAGGAGCGGGAGTGGCGGCGCCTGCTTGAATTTGTAATTTTACGATAGCTTTAATTTTTTTTGCCATAATAATAATTAATATATTTTTTTAGAAATAAATACTTTTCGGAAATGATATCCCTGAATAGCCAGGCTTAATGCTGATGCGAATGATCCCGGCCGATTAAATAATGTCCAAAAAATCAATTTCCAAAAATAGAACCCGGCCATTCCGTTAAAACCGAGGACTAAAATCGATTGAAAAATTATTCTTAAATGATAAAAATGGAATTGAACTTTTTTTTCTGCGCAAGACTGGTATTCTTTAAGAAAATTTATCACTCTTTGGCAATAATGCTTCGGCGAATAAAGAGTGCGCACCACTTTCTTATAACCGGCGACGAGTTCATCTTTGCTCATTTTCGGAATAAAATCAAGCATTCCGTCGCTGCTGTCGCCCGAGCTTTCCCTTGGCAATATCCTGTTTTCTTTTTTAAGACGGTTGTAAAGCCTTGTGCCTTTAAACGGCGTAAGAATTCCCACCATCGCTATGGCGATGCCGCTGTTCTGAATGAATTTAATCTGCCTTTCAAAAATCGACGGACCGTCGCTGTCAAAGCCGACGATAAATCCCCCCTGAACGTTCATTCCCTTTCTTTGGATTTTTTTCACGCACGATGTCAAATCTCTGTTTTTATTTTGCAGCTTGCCGCATTCAGCCAAACTGTCTTCGTTGGGGGTTTCTATGCCCAGAAAAACATTGCCAAAACCCGCCCTGGCCATAGAATCCATCAGTTCCTCGTCGTCGGCTAAATTAATCGATGCCTGGGTGGCGAACAAAAGCGGGCATTTTTTCTCGCGCCTCCATTCTATTATGGAAGGAAGAATTTCCCTCTTCAATTCCTGCTTATTGCCGATAAGATTATCGTCGACAAAGAACACTTTCTCTCTCCACCCTATATTATACAAAGCGTTGAGTTCTTGCAAGATCTGCTCCTTATTCTTCGTTCTGGGAACTTTGCCAAAAAGAGAGGTAACGTCGCAGAAATCGCAATTAAAAGGGCACCCTCGGGAATATTGAATGCTCAAAGAATCATATTTTTTGACGTTGATCAGTTCCCAGGAAGGAATGGGAGTTTTACCGATATCCGCCCTCATATCGCTTCGGTATATATGCTTTGGAAATCCCTGTTTAAGGTCTTGCAAAAACAAGGGCAAAGTAACTTCAGCCTCGCCAAGCACGAGATGATCCACATCGTTAAAGTCTTCGGGGTTGGAGGTAAAAAACGGCCCGCCGGCAACTATCTTTCTGCCGATTTTCTTGCATCTTTGAATAATTTCCCTCACTGAAGATTTCTGAACAATCAATGCCGAAATAAAAACATAATCCGCCCATTTAATGTCCTGGTCGCTCAAATTGTCAGTATTCATGTCGATCGCTTTCTTGTCCCATTCGGCGGGAAGCATGGCGGCTACCGTTAAAAGCCCCAAAGGCGGCAAGGACGCTTTTTTGCCGACAAATCTCAGCGCGTACTTAAAACTCCAAAGCATTTCAGGATATTTTGGATAAACTAAAAGTATTTTCATCGATGTCTGGGAGTCGGACTTCCACTCAAATTTGAGAGGAAGTCCGACTCCCCAAATATTCGTTTAAATCTTCTTAATCTGTAGGGAGTCCAATTCAACCGGGGTGTCCCGGCCAAACATATTGACCAGCACCTTTACCTTGCCTCTCTGTTGGTCAATTTCTGAAACTTTGCCGTCAAAGTCTTTGAACGGGCCGTCGGTTATTTTTACGGCATCCCCGAGCTGAACATCAATTTTATACTGCGGCACGTCAACGCCCATCTTCTTTTTCAAAATTTCTATTTCCTCAAAAGATACGGGCACCGGCGTAGTGCCGGCTCCCACGAAACCCGTAACGTTCGGAGTGTTCCTCACAACATACCAGCTGTCGTCGGTAACGATCATCTCAACCAAAACATATCCCGGATATATTTTTTCTTCGGTAACCCTTCTTTTCCCTTCTTTTATTTTAATCTTTTTCTCCTTAGGAACGATGACATTGAAAATTTTATCTTCCATGCCTAAAGACTCCACTCTTTGCTTGAGAGCGGTGGCTACGGCATCTTCGTACCCGGAATAAGTATGAATAACGTACCAATTTTTTTCTTGCTCTGTTTGTTGTTTTGGCATTGTTTATTATCTTAATAAAATAAATTTATCGAGTACGCTTGTAAAAATAAAATCCATTCCTCCCAAGAATGCGGCTATGACGGTGGAGATGCCGATAACGATTAAAGTATATCTAACAGTCTGGTCCCTTGTCGGCCAGTTGATTTTTTGGATTTCCATTTTGACTTCTTTCAGAAAATTGACGGGTTTCATATCTCTTGGTTTCAAAAACGCCCTTCGCGGGCTCACCTTTATATTACCAAAACGAATCAAACTGTCAAGCTAACCGGCGGTTTCGATGGAGTCTATGTAATAACTGCCCAGAATCTTGGTTATGGTGATTATTTCGATGAAATTGCCGACTTTGACATTAAATTTGTAGCTGCCATCGGCTAATCTGTCGGTTTTCAATATTTCATAGTACTTAATACCCTCCTCTAGGGTAAACTCTCCCTTGCTTTTTTGCTCCACCGCTCTTTCCGTCAAAAAGATATCCGCTCTTGTTTCCAAAAATCTCCTTAGAACATCCTGAGCCGAATTCTGCTCAATTTTTCCTTCCAGAGCCGGAAATTGCTTCTTCGCCAAGTTATTATATTGCCAGCCCAAAACGACTATCCCAAGGATAGCCGCGGTTAAAGCAATCGATATCGCTTTTATAATTCCTTTTTTATCCAGTCCTTCCGACATAGGGATTTTTGGGAGTCGGACTTCCACTCAAATTTGAGAGGAAGTCCGACTCCCCTAAATTTAAACGTCTAAATTTTTAACCGACTTGGCATGAGCTTGAATAAACTTCTTTCTGGGCAGCACTTCGTCGCCCATCAAAATATCAAAAATCCTGTCAGCTTCTTTGGCATCTTCAACGGTAACCTGTAGCAATACCCTATTTTGAGGATCCATGGTAGTTTCCCAAAGCTGTTCGGGATTCATTTCTCCGAGACCCTTGTAGCGCTGAATAACCGGAGTTATTTTTAATTCTTTTTTCATGTCATCTAAAATTTCCGTCTTATCATTATCATTATAGGCGTATTCCAATCTTTTCCCCGCCTGAATCCTGTAAAGCGGCGGCTGGGCGATATAAATATGGCCCTGCTCGACGATTTGTTTAAAATGCCTGTAAAAAAGAGTCAAAAGCAGGGTTCGGATATGCGAACCGTCAACGTCGGCATCGGTCATGATGATGATCCTGTGATATCTTAGCTTAGTCATGTCAAAATCAGCGGCGATGGCCGTACCCATGGCAATAATCAAGGCTTTGATTTCTTTAGAATCAAGCATTTTGTCCAGTCGAGCTTTTTCAACGTTTAGAATCTTACCGCGCAGGGGTAATATCGCCTGAAAATGCCGGTCTCTGGCCTGCCTGGATGAACCGCCGGCCGATTCTCCCTCAACGATATATAATTCCGATTCTTCTGGTTTTCTCGATGAGCAATCGGCTAATTTGCCCGGCAAAGCCAGTCCATCCAAAATTCCTTTTCTTAAAACAGTTTGTCGAGCGGCTTTAGCGGCTTTTCTGGCCTTAGCGGCCAAAAGACATTTCTCGATTATGGCCCTGGAATCCTGAGGATTCCTTTCCAAGAAATCAGCCAAGCCGTCCAAAAGCACCGCTTCAACGGCTACCTTAGCTTCCGGATTGCCTAGCTTTGCCTTAGTCTGGCCTTCGAATTGAGGCTCCCTTATTTTTATTGACACAACGCTCGTTAAACCGTCTCTGACGTCATCTCCGGTTAATCCCTCATCTTCTCCGCCCTTTATGTAATTATTTTTCTTAGCGTAATCGTTAAAAGACCTCGTTAAGGCGGCCCTGAAGCCGGTTAAATGAGTTCCGCCTTCGCCGGTATGAATATTGTTGGCAAAACTTTCTTCGTAAGCTTCCCTTTCCTGAGTATACTGAAATGCCGACTCAACCATAATGCCGTCTTTTTCGGAAGCCACGTAAAAAATCGTCGGATGGGTAAGATTCTGCCCCATTACCAAATATCTCACGTAAGACTTAACCCCTCCTTCAAAATAAAAAGTGTAATCCGCGGGTTGCGGCGGAGTTTTATCGACAACGGTGATTCTCACGCCCCTGGTTAAATAAGCTTGCTGGCGCAGGTGATTCAAAATTTTCTTTATGTCAAACTTAATTTCTTTAAAAATTTCGGCGTCCGGCTCGAAGGTAACCGTGGTTCCTCTTTGGCGGCAGGCGCCTATTTTTTTAACCGCTTCTTTCGGTTTTCCTTGAGTGTATTCCTGGGCATACTCAAAACCGTCGCGGCAAACTTCCGCTTTCATCCATTTAGAAAGAGCGCAAACAACGGAAACTCCGACTCCGTGAAGGCCTCCGGAAACTTTATACGCCTCGCTGCCGAACTTGCCGCCGGCATGCAAGGTAGTCATAACGGTTTCCAGGGCGGACTTTTTGGTCTGCGGATGCTTTTCTACCGGGATTCCCCTGCCGTCATCGGCGACTTCCACTTTATTGCCGGGCAAAAGAGAAACCGTGATATTCTTGGCATAACCGGCCATCGCTTCATCGATGCTGTTGTCCACGCACTCCCAAATTAAATGATGTATGCCTTCGGGACCCGTACTGCCGATATACATTCCCGGTCTTTTCCTTACGGGCTCCAAGCCCTCCAAGACATAAATGTCTTTAGCGGTATAACTTGGTTCTATTTTCTTACTTGCCATGTTGGATTTTCTTCTAACGCCTTAATAATATTCTGATGAATTTTATAAACTTCTATTGAAGTAAGAGTGCGATCTTGCGCCTGATAAATAATATGGAAAGCCAAATTTTTCTGACCGTCGGGAATTCCTTCGCCTTCGTATATATCAAACAGATCAATGTCCACTACCAAGGAACCGCCGGCAATATCCATAACGTTCAAAACTTCTTCCACTTTGGTGGTAGGGGGCACTAAAACCGCCAAATCTCTGATTGTCGCAGGATACTTGGAAATCGACTTGTACTCCTGATCCTCAAGGGCTAAGGTTTTTAATTTTTCAAAATCCAAATCAAAAGCCACTAACTTTTGCTCGTTTTTTAATTCGCCCAAAAATCCAACCTCAACATCACCCACTTTGATTTCGGCTGATTTCTTTTCTTTCCATAATGATTTTGAACTGTCTTCCGGCGTGGCCTGATAATCATCATACCAAACTTTGGCTACCCCCAGCTTGTCAAAAAGCAAATCTATAACTCCTTTCACTTGATAAAAATCGTGCCCGGCAGCTACGCCTGTAAACATTCTTTTTTCGGTTTTATCTGTAAATATTTTGCCTATTTCAAAAATCTTAATTTGGCCGAAAGTTTTGATATTTTTTTCAATATTTTTTAATAAATTCGGCATCAAGCTGGGCCTTAGGTATCTGTATTCCTGACTTGTCGGATTTTCCACCTCCGCCGGCCCTTGGCTTGAACTTGCCGAAGGGTCTTTTTGGAAGGAATAGTTATATGATTCGGTAAAACCGGCTTCTTTCATAATATTCTTGATTGTGTTTTCCCAAAGTATGTCATCGTTTCTTTTAGGCGGCACCAGGGAAGCCGTAGGAAAAACTGGAATAACTTTATCATAACCGTATATCCTGCCGATTTCTTCAATCAAATCCTCCGGTATTAAAATATCCAATCTGGAGGTGGGAATTTCCACCGATAACGGATTTCTGACGCCGATAACTTTAAAATTCAACCTCGTTAAAATATTTTTAATTTCTCTTTCGGGTATTTCTATTCCAAGCAAATTCTTTGCGTAATTTAAATCCAGCTTTATTTTTTGGGGATAAACTTTTTGCGGATACAAATCGACCGAATCATTGGCTGTTTTACCAAGAGCTAACTTTTGGATCAGATATGCCGCCCTATTGATGGCGGATTCAGTTAAATTGGGATCAACGCCGTGTTCAAACCTTAATGAAGCATCGGTTCTTAGCCCCAATCCGCGCGATCCCTTGCGAATAATCGCCGGATTAAAATTGGCTGCCTCTAAAACCACGATCTTCGTTCCGCTATCGATTTCCGGCCCCTTGCCGCCTTTAATGCCGGCGATGGCCAATGGTTTCTGAGTATCAGCAATAATCAATATTTGGGGCGTTAAGTCAAACTTTTGATTATCCAGCGTGGTAATTTTTTCGCCTTC
>JACOYG010000026.1 GCA_016181985.1 Candidatus Nealsoniibacteriota bacterium | reverse complement strand
GATTAACGCCGCATTTTTTCCCAAATTTTCCTTGGCTACATTATAAACGCCGCCTCCTTGGGGATAGGCGTAAATTACTTGACGGTAAGAAACGGAAACTATAAAAATCAGCGCAATAATGCCAATGGCCAGCCAAACGGATATGACAAAATTGGCTACGCTGGCTGCCGCCAGTACCCATAAAATTTCTTCGGTGGCGTAAGCAGTTGACGACATGGCGTCAGCTCCGAAAATTGCAAGTCCCTGCGCGTTAGTAAGCCGTTCATGAGATGTTTGCCCCGTAGAAATAGGTTTACCGAGTAATCCTTGTTTAATTTGTTTCCAAAAATTCATACTACTTTTCTTTTTTATAATATATGAAAATAGAATTTCCCGCCTTGGCCCTTAGGTCATATTCATCCAGCCAGCGATAGTAGCCGGTTTGCTGGTCGAAGCCCGAAACAGGTTTTGCTACTCCACCCATAAGTTGGTTGACTGAAACCGCCACGAACCCTTCCGGCAGGTTTCCAGAAATTTCTCGAGGGTTGAGTTTGATGTATTTATCGCCCAGCCAGTATTTGGGGTTTTCTCCTCCGAAATAATCAAGACTGATTTTTTGAATATTATTTTTTTTCACAAAATCAATAAATCTGTAAAAATCCTGGCCCCAGTCGTAGTTTGAGTCAACAGCGTATTTATAGCCGTTTTTGGTTCCGCCGGCAAGCTGATTAAAATAAGAGATGTAGTAAGGGAAAGAAGACAAAGAAGAAAAGGCGTACCATGCTAGAAGCGAACAAATTAAAACAAAAGACGCTCGTTTAATAGACGGGGGCAGTTTAGCCATGATTTCTTTAAGTATCAGTACCGCCAGCAGGTATATGAAGGGAAATGTCGGCAAAAGATGGCGGATGCCGATATTAAGTTTTCCGTTAATGGCAGTGAGCCAGTATATGGCTAAAAAAGTGAAAAAAGATAAAAGAGTGAAGTGTTTTTTTATATCAAAAGCAAGTTTTCTTTTTATTGCCAGAATAACCGTCGCAATTATTGTCAGCAGAGTTATGATATGGAAGGCCAGGGGTACCTTGAGAAGATAAATTACCGGAAAATAATACCGCCATCCGGAAGCGGAAATTTGCCCCAAAAAATATACGGTGTTTCCGGAAGCAGTTCGATGGGTAGCCATTAAAATTCCTCTGAAGAATTGAGCCACGGGTCTTAGAATCGGATTACCAGCCATCCAGATCGTCAAATTTTTTAACGGCGCGATATCATTATCAGAGATATCCGCTATAGTATCCCTAACCTGGTGTTCTATGGGATAATTCCAAATATGTATTTGATAAACCGGCCAGATAACAAAGAGACTGACTGCCCCGGCAATAATAAATTTAAAAATATATTTTTTAAGATTTGCCATTTTTTGATCGGAATTGAGCGCGTAAATAAGCGTAATGATTGCAAAAAATGGAAGAAGTAAAACCAATGAAAATTTAATAAGCAGAGCTACGCCCAAAAAGACGCCGGCCCAAAGAACGTTTAAATTTTTCGGTTCTTTCAAAAATTTTAGCCAAAAATAAGCGGCCAGAGCTGCTCCGAAGGCGGCTCCTACGTCGGTAGTGACTAATCTGCCGTTGGCGATAAATTCTGGAGAGAAAGAAAAAAGAGCTAAAACGGCTAATCCTGCATAGTTTCCGCCCAATTCTCTGGCCCACTTAAAAAGAAACAATCCAAGCGATATTAAAAGCAAAATTATCGGAAAGCGCGACCACAAAATTATTTCCCGTGGATTATTTCCCGATTCGTACAAGAATTTTGTTCCCAGATCGAATTGTACCCACCAGGGTGGCGCTGAATTTTCCTGCAGCCACAGATGGTCTTTTGCGGGGAAGTTCAAATTTAAAAACAAGAGAGGCAGAGCGGCCAAATCTTTTATCAGCGGGGGATGCTCCGGGTTTATTCGGTAATCTTTTTGGGTTAAATAAGAATAGCCCGCCGGAATATGGGCCAGTTCGTCGAAAGTCAAAGAATCCTGCTTCATACTCAAAAAAGCGGTCCAAAACAAGGTTAAAATTAAAGCCCCCGCGATAATATACGTAAGACGATTAGGCATATTTAGTTTGTTTCATTTTTGTATTTTAACATAATTCTGTTTTGCTAAACATATTGACAGATTATTACTTTGTGTGGTATAATCTTAAAAAGAAAAGGAGGCAAAAATGAGAACAAGAAAGCCAGGAAAACCGGTGCCCCCACATGGTTGGGGGTATTAATCAAAAGCCGCGTGTCAGCAATGACCTCCGCGGCTTTCTATTTAATATCGCAGTTTAGTTTTTTATATTACTGATATATCGTTAACATAGCTATCGCCACGTTAACGATATTATACTTTGGTCAATATGTTAGCACTCGAAGGGCTTGACTGCTAATTTGGGTATGCTAAGATAATCATGATGATTACGGAGAGGCAGGCCCGCCTGACGGCGAGGCAGAGCGAAATTTTGAACAGGATTGTCCGGGAATATATTGAGCGGGCTATGCCCGTCAGTTCGCAATTGCTTGAAAAAAAGCATAAATTCGGCGTTTCTCCCGCCACTATCAGGAACGAGATGCAAGAACTGGCCGACCAGGGATACATTTCCCAGCCGCATACTTCCGCCGGCCGCGTGCCGACCGACAAGGGCTACAGGTTTTTTGTAGATCAACTGCTTGAGCGCGATATGACTGCTCAATCCGTACACCCCAAGCCCTCCGTTCGTAGCCATATCACGCTATCGCATTGGATAGAGGAGGTTACTAAATTTTTAGCGGAAGAATCGTCTGACTTAGCTTTGGGTTATTTAGCTGACGAAAAAATTATTTGGAAAGAAGGCTGGCAGGATATTTTTGAGGAGCCGGAATTTTTAGAACCCGGGCTCGCCTCAAGCTTTGCCGGAATGATTGATGATTTTGAAGAAAACATCGAGGAATTATTTTTACCAGAAATTAAGATTTATATCGGCAAAGAAAATCCCGTTTCCAGCAATAAAGAATTCAGCATAATCACCGCAGGATTCAATGGAGGGCTTTTCGCTATCTTGGGACCGAAAAGAATGAGTTATGATAAGAATATTAAATTAATTAAAAAATTATGGGAGAAGATTTGAAACCCGCCTCCGCCAAGGCTTCGGCGGGCGAAGAAAAATTAGAAGAGTGCGAAAAGAAGGCAGCGGAGTATTTGGCCGGATGGCAAAGAGCAAGGGCGGATTTCCTGAATTATAAAAAAGAGGAGATGGAGAGAATCGCCGAAATTTTAAAATACGGAGCCGAGGAGATGATTCTGAAAATTTTGCCTATTTTGGATAATTTTGAGATAATTGAAAGTAAGTTGCCGGAAGATTTAAAAAAGAATGAAAATATGAAAGGTATTTTACAAATTAAAAAACAGATATCGGATTTTTTAAAAAACCAAGGGGTGGAAGAAATAAAATCAGTCGGGGAAAAATTTGACCCCAACTGGCACGAGGTGGTGGAGCCTGCCTCCGCCGAGGCTTCGGCGGGCAAGGAATCGGGAGTGATAGTGGATGAAGCGCAGAAGGGATACAAAATAAACGGCAAGCTCTTAAGACCGGCGAAAGTAAAAATTGTGAAATAAAAAAAGAGGGCGTACGGTGTTTTGCAACTGCCATCGCCCCTTCTTGCTGGCCATGAGAAGCATCCGCAGACACTGTCCTCGAGAGGAGGGGTGCACAAAGGCTCGCGCTCCGAGTAATCTCATAGCTCAGCATAGGTATGCTAGCATACCTACAGAATCTATCAATAGTTCGAATATTTGGATTTACGAAATCCTCTCAAATTTGAGTGGATTTCGTAAATCCTTAAATTAGTGATAATAAATTAAAATTAATTAATAAAAAATACATGACAAAAGTAATTGGTATAGATTTAGGCACGTCAATTTCGAAGATGGCTTCCATTGTTCAGGGCGAACCAAAATGTTTAGACTCAAGAGAAGGATCAGTATTGATTCCTTCGATTGTCGCTTTGACAAAAGGCGGGGAAAGATTGGTGGGCGATATTGCCAAAAGGCAGGCCGTCACCAATCCAAAGAATACCATTTTTGCCGTAAAAAGATTTATCGGCAGAAGGTTTCAAGATCCCGAAGTTCAGAAAGAATTAAAAAGATTACCCTATGAAACAAGGGAAAGATCCGATGGCGGCGTAGAGGTTAAAATGGGAGACAAGTGGCACACTCCGATTGAAATTTCTTCAATGATTTTACAGAAGATCAAAGCTGATGCAGAAGAAAAGCTCGGCGAAAAAGTTGACGCGGCGGTGATTACTTGCCCCGCTAATTTTGACGATTCCCAGAGAAAAGCCACCAAAACCGCCGGCGAGGTGGCGGGCTTTAATGTTTTAAGAATTATCAACGAGCCGACCGCCGCGGCCTTGGCTTACGGTTTCGGCAAAAAAGAAAGCCAAAAAGTCATGGTTTATGATTTTGGCGGAGGCACTCTTGATGTGACTGTTTTGGAGGTGTCTCCCGATACCGTCGAAGTTTTATCTACCGGCGGCGAACCGCATTTAGGCGGAGAAGACTTTGATCAGAGAATAATGAATTGGATAATCGAGCAATTCCAAAAAGAACAAGGCATTGATTTGTCAAAAGATCCCTTAGCTTTGCAAAGAATCAAAGAAGCCGCTGAAAAAGCCAAAATAGAATTATCTTCATCTTTGGAAGCGGAAATTAATCTGCCGTTTGTTTCCGCTGATTCGGCTGGCCCCAAGCATCTTTTCTATAAAATAAATAGGGCCCAATTTGAAAACTTAACCCGCGATTTAGTGGAAAGATCGATTGAGAGGTCAAGAAAAACTTTAGCCGAAGCGAAACTTTCCCAGAAAGACATAAACGAGGTGGTTTTGGTCGGAGGCACGACCTTAATTCCTTCAATCAGAGAAGAAGTTAAAAAATTCTTCGGCAAAGAACCTAATAAGTCAATTAATCCCGAAGAAGTCGTGGCTCTTGGCGCCGCCATTCAGGCGGAAATTCTTAAAGCCAAAGAAGAGGGCCGGGCTCCCGAAGGCGACATCAAAAGCGTTTTACTTTTAGACGTATTGCCTCTTTCTATGGGAATTGAAACCTTGGGCGGAGTTAATACCGTAATGATTGCCAAGAATATTACCATACCAACTTCAAAAAGCCAGACTTTTTCAACTGCGGCTGACAGCCAGCCGGCAGTGGAAATTAATATATTGCAGGGCGAAAGATCAATGGCTCAAGACAACAGATCTTTGGGAAAATTTATCTTAGATGGCATTCCGGCGGCTCCCCGGGGAGTTCCTCAAATTGAGGTGACCTTCGATGTTGATGCCAACGGCATTTTGTCGGTTACGGCTAAAGATAAGGCAACCGGAAAAACTCAGTCCATCAGAATTGAGGGCTCAACCGGACTTTCCAAGGAAGAAGTGGAAAGAATGAAAAAAGAGGCGGAAGTTCATGCCGCCGAAGACCAGAAAAAGAAAGATTTGATTGAAGCAAAAAATATCGCCGATAACTTGGTTTATTCTACCGAGAAGACCATAAAAGAAGCCGGAGAGAAAGTCCAAGCGGATGTTAAAAAAAGCATTGAAGAAAAGATTGACGCTTTGAAAAAAGTAAAAGACGGTGATAAAATAGAAGAGATTAAGCAAAAGACCGAAGATCTTTCCCAGGCCATTCAGAAAGTCGGAGCGGAATTATACAAAGCAGCTCAAGAAAAAAAACCGGAAGAAACTAAACCCGAAGAGAAGAAACCGGAGGAAGGACAGTATAAGGAGAAGTAAATTAGCGTCTAGTGAGTTAGCGTTTAGTTAACTAGACGCTAACCGCTAAATCACTAAATAACTAATCATGAGGGATTATTATCAAATTTTAGGCATTCAGAAAAACGCTACCCAAGATGATATAAAGAAGGCCTACAGAAAATTGGCCCATCAGTATCATCCAGATAAGGGGGGCGATGAAAATAAATTCAAAGAAGTGAGCGAAGCCTATCGCGTGCTTTCAGATGCCGAAAAGAGAAGCCAATACGACCAGTTCGGCCGAGTTTTCTCCGCCCAAGGCGGACCCGCCTCTGGCGGGGAAGGAGAACAGACGCCGGGCGGCTGGGACTTCGGATTTGGCCAGGGTTTTGATTCTTCCGATTTTGACGCTTCAAATTTAGGCGACATATTTGAGGAAATGTTTGGTTTCGGCAATAGGAGCGCTAAAAAGAAAGACTTAAAGAAAGGCCAAGATATTGAAATTGAGATAGAAGTTCCTCTAGAAGCCACGCTTTCAGGAAAAGAAGAAGAAATTTCTTTAAATAATCAAATTTTATGTTCAAGATGCCAGGGCAAGGGAGCGGAGCCGGGCACTCCGATTAACGAATGTTTTTCCTGCCGCGGCACCGGAGAAGTTCAGCAGATTCATAAAACTTTTTTTGGCGCAGTAACCCGTTATACGATATGCCCGGAATGCGGCGGGGAAGGTTACAGGCCAAATAAGCCCTGTAATGTTTGCAAGGGAGAAGGCAGGGTTAAGAGCGAAGATAATATAAAAATATTCATTCCTGCGGGAGTTGATACAAACCAGGTAATTAAAGTTGACGGCAAGGGTGAAGCCGGCAGGAAGGGGGGGAAATCCGGAGATTTATACGCCAGAATTTTCGTGAAAAAGCATCCGATATTCAGCAGAAAGGGCGATGACCTGTTCGTGTCCAGGGAGATTTATTTTTCTCAAGCCGCTTTAGGCGATGAAGTTGAAGTGCCGACCTTAGACAAGACAAAAATTTTGCTCAATATTCCGCAAGGCACGGAATCGGGCAAAGTTTTGCGAATTTCAGGAAAAGGCATTCCGCATTTTCAAGGTTACGGCAGAGGAAACATGTACGTGGAGTTAATTATAAAGACTCCTCAAAAGTTAAACAAGAAACAAAAAGAACTGTTGGAGAGCTTGAAAAGCGAGGGATTGTAGAGCATAATCAATATCAATACGGGCCCGTAGCTCAATTGGTAGAGCAACACCCTTTTAAGGTGATGGTTCCGGGTTCGAGTCCCGGCAGGCCCACCACTTCAAAAAGTCTCGTTTGGCGCGGGGCTTTTTGTTTTTATCCACTTGCCAAGGCGCGGGAAATTTGGTAATATCGGGATTAGTGTGTTTTAAGGAGGGGAAATATGGTCAAGACCGCTATTCTTTTGCCGGGGCAGGGGCAAGGGAGTGTCATGGTGGGGATGGGACGCAATGTCTGGGAACATTCCGAGGGAGCGAGAAAGGTTTTCTTTTTCGCTGATCATTTTCTTCCCAATGCTCGCGGGAAACCGTTTTCTGAACTTTGCTTTCTTGGTCCAGAGGAAGAGCTGTTTAAGGAAGCTCAATTGGCTGCTTTGACGGCCGATCTTGCTTACGCCGCCGCTAGATCCGGGTTGAAAAAAGATGGTTTGGAATTTGTTAAAAATAAGAAAAGGCCGAGTTATTTAGCCGGACATAGCGTAGGGTATATCGCGGCCCTGGTGATTGCAAAAGTAATCACTTTGAAGCAGGCTTACGAAATAGTGAAGGAAAGAAAGAGATTAATGGATGATGCCTGCAGGCGGCACCCGGGAAAGATGGTTGCCTTGCTTAATCCAAAACTTGAAGAAATTGAGTCGCTTTGCGCAAAATTCGGAGCAGAGGTTGCTAACGATAATTCAGAAACTCAAATTGTCATAACCGGTCTTAATGATACAGTGGATCGCGCGGCAGCAGAAATTGTTAGGCAAAAATTTTCAACTAAGGCGATTCAATTGAAGGTGCCAGGCCCTCTCCATTCTAAATGGCTGGAAGATGCAAGTTTCTCTTTTGCTAAATTTCTGGAGCCAATTGATTTTGCCGATCCGCTGATTTCAATAGTCGGCAATACTCGCGCCCAGATTATTACGACAGGCGATGAAGCTAAGAAGGAGGCTTGGGAGCATATTTCCAGACGGGTGCAATGGCGGCAATCAATGGATTGTTTGCATAAAGAGGGAGTAAATGTTTTTATTGAAACTGGGGAGGGTAGGGTTCTTTCTGATAATCTTGAGAGGAGCGCCCGCAAAGGTATGGCAGTGAGAATTATTGCTTCCAGCGTCGCTTTGGCCGGACGCATCCGGAAGTGGAGCGAAAAAAAAAATAATAAAGTATAAAAAATATATAAGCCCAGCTCTAAGGAGCCGGGCTTTTTGTTTATCATAAGAAAATACACCACGCCAAGGCGGGTGTATTTATTTTTTAAATTTAGTTTGGTAAGCTGAGATTAGTTATTTTAAAGGAGGTCAAAAAATGACAGAAGCAAAAATGACTTATGCCGGAGTGGGCGTTGATTACGACGCCATGGATCATTTTAAACGCATGGCGCAGTTTGCCGCAAGAGAGACGGCCGGTAACATAAGACGATTCGGTTTTTCGGAAGTTGAAATGAGCCGAGGAGAAAGCGCGTATTTGATTGAGACACCGGATAGTTATATTGCGCACGTTGAAGAGGGGCTGGGCACTAAAATTTTAGTTGCCGACGCCATGTATCGTTTTACCGGCAAGCTCTATTATAATCAGGTCGCGCAATGTACGTTAGCTATGATAGTAAACGACATGATTACACTCGGAGCTCTTCCGCTCTCCGTAGCGATGCATTTTGCTGTCGGCGATTCGAATTGGTTTGACAATGGTAAGCGCTATTGCGATCTTATTGATGGTTGGAAAAAAGCATGCATCATTACGCGGTGCAATTGGGGATGCGGTGAGACGGCGACCCTTAGGGATATTGTTGTACCCGGTACAGCAGCGCTTTCTGGTTCAGCTGTCGGAATTATTAAGCCGAAGGATCAGTTCATCAACTCAGAGAATATTAAGCATGGCGACGCGATAATTTTCATTGAAAGTTCCGGCATCCATGCCAACGGCCTAACGATGGCGCGAGAGATTGCCGAGAAGTTGCCGGAGGGCTATCTCGCCAAGTTGCCGGACGGCAGGACGTATGGGGAAACGCTTCTTGATCCAACTCATATTTATGTGGGGCTGATAGAAGATTGTCTGAATTATGGAGTTAATATCCACTACGCAGTGAACATCACCGGCCACGGCTGGCGAAAACTTATGCGGGCAAAACAGTCGTTCGCTTATATTATCGAGAGATTGCCAAAACAGCTTCCCATATTTGACTTCATTCAGAAGCACGGTCCCGTAGACGATCTGGAGGCATACGCTAATTTAAATATGGGAGCGGGATTTGCTCTTTATGTTTCAGAAAGCGATGTTGAAAAGATTTTACTGATAGCCCAATCTTTAGGATTTAACGCAATCAATGGCGGCCATATTGAATCAAGCCATGAAAAGAAAGTAATTATCAAGCCAAAGAGTTTGGAATATCTTGGCTCAACCTTAGGCGTTCGTTAAGTACTTTTAAAAGAAGGGAGACAGACATGGCCAGCAACGTTTTGATTATCGGCAGCGGAGGGAGAGAACACGCGCTTGCCTGGAAACTTGCTCAATCGCCGCGCATCGGTAAATTATATGTCGCGCCGGGGAATGGCGGCACTCGTGATATAGCGAAAAATATTGCGATTGAAGCTACTAACATTTTGGGCCAACTCGCGCCGCGGCGCAAATTGAAGCATCGAAGGTATTTGCTAAACGTCTTATGCGTAATTGCGGCGTATCTACTGCGCCGTTCAGAATATTTCGAAAGTATGATAAGGCATTAGATTATATTCATAAACACGGTGCGCCGATTGTCATAAAGGCAAGCGGGCTGGCTCTTGGCAAGGGCGCATACCCGTGCAAGACGCTCGCTGAAGCGGAGAAGGCCCTGGCGGAAATTATGCTTGAACATGTTCATAAAAAAGCTGGAAATGAAGTACTGGTAGAAGAATTCATAAATGGTGTAGAGATTTCAATTCATGCTCTTTGCGATGGTAAGACATCAATAGTATTGCCGGCGTCGCAAGATCACAAATCAATCTTTGCCGGCGGCAAAGGCAGAAATACCGGCGGAATGGGTACGATTGTTCCCGTGCCGGGGGTTACCGCTGAAACCCTGAAAGAAGTTAGTGAACAGATAGTTCGTAAAATTTTGCAAGCTCTTGCGGAAAGGGGAGGGCCTTTTACCGGTTGTTTATATCCCGGCTTAATGATGACTGCGGCGGGATTCAAGGTGCTTGAGTTTAATGCAAGATTCGGCGATCCGGAAACGCAAAGTTATATGCGTTTGCTCAAAACCGATTTGCTTGATATTCTTGACGCATGCGTTGAAGGCAAACTCTCCGAACTTGCGATTGAGTGGCATCCCGGATTTGCCGTATGCGTCGCTCTGGCTTCTAAGGGATATCCCGGAGAATGTAAAAAAGAAATTCCCATATTCGGTATTAGCGAAGCAGAAAGAGTCCCGGGTGTTATTATTTTTCATGCCGGCACAATATTTAGCGACATACTTCGGACTTCAGGCGGCCGCGTATTGAACGTAACGGCTGTCGGCGAAACTCTTCAGGAAGCGATCAATCGGGTATACGAAGCAATCCGGTATATCAAGTTTAAAGGCATGCAATACAGAAAGGATATTGGCGTCAAGGCCATTAAACCTTAAATCAAAAATACACGGACTTAATCCGTGTATTTTTATCTTTTTTCATTCAAATATTTTCGCCAGATTTGCCAAACTATATTTTTCATTTGTTCCATTTCTTGATATTTTCCGGTATTTTTCCATATTTCTTTAATTTTTTCCTTATCATCATCGTCGTGGCCCGGCTGCCATTCTTCAGCGAAATAATGCAGAATGTGTTCTTGGCCGCCGATTTCGGAAATTTCCTCGGCTAATCTTTTGAGCGATGGCTCAATTTTTTCTTTCCAATCATTGTATGCGTCTTTTCCGGCCGGTTTTTTTGTTAAATTTCCCAGATCTTCAGCGTCATTAACGCCGTAAGATACAATTCTGAATAATTCGGTGAATGTCCAATCGGCTAGCTCCTTAAGACCCTCTTTTTTATTCTTCCCGAGCCATTTATCATTAAATTCAGCCTCCATTATTCCTCTGGAAGACTTTCTTATTTTATCGGCTTCTTTAACTGCCTTATTCGCTTCTTCCGGGGTAATCGAATGCAGACGCCGTTCATCGGCCGCTCTTTTTTGCCTGTATTCGTTCTCGTAATTTTTAGCCGCGTCTTTTTCCTCAGGCCCCTCGCCTTCGGGGTAATAAATTATATTTTCTCTTTTTTCCGGCATAATGGTGTTATTAACACTTTATAACCCCGTGAAATTTTTCCGTCAATACGCGGGGTTAACAATTTAACTGTTGGCATTGAAAATAAAAGGATTTACGGTGTTTCCATGGTCAATGATAATTCCGGCGGAAAAACAATCAGCGACGGCGTATGGATATTAGCCGGTAAAAATTCAAAAAAATAATAAAAAAGGCGTTCGGAAAACCGAACACCTTTCTTATGTCCCGGCAAGTCTGTAAGCCGAATTCTGTTCCGCCTCATCGGCGGATGATGATTATCTATCTGCCCCATCTCTTACGAGAAGGGATCAAGCGAGCTACTTTTAACGAAAGTTCCAAGATGAATCCCGAAACTTCCGGTTTGCTCTTGCTTCCGGGTAAGAATTTAGCCGTTTCACTCTTCGCCTTGCGGCGAAGAATCGTCACTGTTCGCATCTCTATCCTTGCGGACGACGGGCGTTACCCGCTACCTGCACCCCGACAATACGTCGGGGTTGGAAGTTCGGACTTTCCTCCAGGCGCAGAATTGTGCCTGGCAATCACCCGACTTACCGGGACATTTATATTTTAGCATGTCAATAAAGTCATGTCAACCTTGACAAAATTAATGAGGCATGCTATCATGTAATCGTCAAAATCTGTAAAGCCGTTACGTAGAAAACGAACGGCGATGAAGGAGGGTTTCATGGATCCGGTTTTAGCTAGGTTGATCTCGCGGGATATCAGGCACGGGACGGCGGAGGTGGTTGTGTACTTTGGGGATGGACCAGATAAGCGTTCGGTAACGCGGCATTTGATCCATGTTGTGGGGATGGGAGATAAGGGTATCGGCCGGAACCCGGACGAGCCGTCGATTGCCAAGTTGGACGCGGCGGAAGCGGCGGAGAAGGGGGCGAAGGAGGCCTACGAGCGAATCGCGGACCTGGGCAAGATCGAGATGCCGAAACTCCGCGACATCCTGTGGAGAATGCGGAAGTTCAAAGAGGAGGCCGTGGATCTTCCGGCGGGACTGAGGCCCATAATCGGCAAAATCCTGTTCCGGAAGGCTGAGTTCATCAAGGCCTTCGTAGAGCAGATCGTGGCCGATGACCTGGCGGACATGGCGATGAGCCACGTTGCGGCCAACAAGGTCCGCGCGGAGGTTACGCGCACCGTCGAGTTCGTCTTCTAGGCGACTCGCAATCCGGACAAAAAAAGGCTCACACTGAAGTGTGGGCCTTTCATATTTTTAAAAAATTGCCTTAAAACTACCCTAATAATAACACCATGGCGTAATTATTAAGGTGAAATATTGGACGAATAGAGTGAAATAAAAAGTGACGCAACGAACGTCACTTAATTTCTTTTATTTAAGTATCATATTTAAATCAGCCATGGCGATATATAATTTATTTTCAGACTGTCGAAAGTAAGCTGCTCGGGGATCTTTATCCACCTCAGGAGCTATTTCATCTAAGTGCGGCAGAGGATGCATTACAATTGCGTCCTTTTTCATTAAATTAAGCACTTCTTGATTCATTTTCCAAAATGATGGCGGACCATAATTAAAGAGAATATCTCCGCCTCTTTCTCTTTGAATTCTAGTTATATAGAAAACATCTCCATGAGGAGCAACTTCTCTTATGTCATATATCTCTTCAAATGGCACTCTGTGTTTTTTCAAATAATCTTTTACGTCGTGGCCTATTCTGGCCATTTCCGGTGAAACAAAAGATATTTTTACGCCAGGATATTTAGCGGAGAGATAAGCGAGTGATCTGGCGGTTCTTCCCCTAGCTAAATCTCCGGTTATGACTAAATGTTGTCCCTCGATTTCCCCTTTTTCTTTTTTGATAGTGAAAAGATCGGTCTGGGCTTGGGTGGGGTGCTGTCCCTTACCGTCGCCGGCATTAATAATCGGCACCGTGGAAAATTCAGCGGCTTTGTTTGCCATACCCTCATCGGGCGTTCTTAAAATAATTACGTCCGGCCTAAAAGCAGAAACTCTTTTTATTGTGTCCTGGATAGTTTCTCCCTTAGCTATCGAAGATGTTTCTCCGGCATGATCTGAAGAATAGACTACCTTTCCGCCCAATCTTTCCATGGCCATTTCAAGAGACATTTGGGTGCCGGTGCTTGGTTCATAAAAAAAGCTTACCATTCTTTTACCGCTTAACGCCCTTCTTTTGAAAAAGTATTTGCAGGAAGGCCAAACTCCTTGTTCTTTTACGATTTTTTCCATTTTCGCGGCGAGCGGGAAGAGCTCGTTTTCCAGCCATTCTCTGCTGAACTGCTGGGACTCAAGAACATGCTTCAATTTTTCCATTTTTGCTCCTTTGCCAGCTTTACAACGTACTGTTGCTATAATAGTATGGAAATGGATTTTTGACAACTTAACAGGAGGCGGAAAGATGCCGGTTACTGTAGTATTGGGAGCTCAATGGGGAGACGAAGGCAAGGGAAAAATAGTTGATTACTTGGCTCAAAAAGCCGATATGTGCGTCAGATTCAGCGGCGGGGACAATGCCGGCCACACGGTTGGCGAATTCAAGCTTCATTTGGTGCCCTGCGGAATTTTTAACCCAAAAACAGTTTGTATTATCGGCAACGGAGTGGCCGTTAATCCGGAAAGTTTGATAAAAGAAATAGATGCGCTGGAAATCCGTAAAGTTTCCTGCAGAAATTTAATAATCAGCTCCAAAGCCAACTTGATTATGCCCTGGCACATTATTTTGGACGCCATGCAAGAGGAAGAGCGCGGTGCGGGCAAGATCGGCACCACCAACAGAGGTATAGGACCGGTTTTTTCCGATAAAATCGGCAGATTCGGATTCAGGATGGAAGACCTTATTTCTAAGAACATGGAGCAAAAATTAAAGAAACTTTTAGAAAGAGCCGTCAATATTCTTTGGCAGGTTTACGGCTATAAGCACAGCGATTTAAAGTATGAAAATGTTCTGGAGGACTTAATTGAGTATAGAGATCGGATTCGTCCGCTGATTAAAGAAACAGAGCCCATTATTTGGCGCGCTTGCGATGACGGAAAAAGACTTTTAATGGAGGGAGCACAGGGAACTTTTTTGGACCCCGACTTCGGAGGCTATCCATACACCACTTCTTCGTCCTGTATTTTAGCCGGCGCTTTGCAGGGCACGGGAGTTTCCTGGCAAAATATCAAAGAAGTAATCGGAGTGGTAAAGGCTTACACCACCAGGGTTTGCGAAAAAAATATTCCATTCCAGACCGAAATGCCGGATGATATTGCCCATGTTTTACGGGAGCAGGCCGGAGAATACGGAGCTACTACGGGCCGGGCTCGCAGGATGGGTTGGCTTGATGCTTCTAACTTAAAATATGCGGCCAGACTGAATGGTTTTACCGGTTTGGCGATTACTCGCATGGACAATTTGGGTACGCTTCCCAAGGCAAACATTTGGGACGGCAAAAAATATATTGAAATACCTTGCGGTTGGGGGTCAGATATCAATAATGGCGATGCCCATAATTATTTGAATATGATAGCAAGGCTGGTTGGCGTACCGATTAAGTATATTTCTTACGGTCCCGGCAGAGATCAGGTGATTGTTAAAAAGTGGTATTCGTTTTAAGATAAAAGCGTCCCGAAGTATTTGAGGGGCGCTTTTCAAATGAAAATTCATCGTATTTTTAATTCCCAAACAAGAACGGTGCACCATGCCGCCGGCATCCTTATCATCTCGGCTTTGTTAAGCCGAGTTTTGGGTATCGCCAGAGATTGGCTGCTAGCCAAAAATTTGGGAGCCGGTCCGGATCTCGATATTTATTTCGCGGTGTTTAGAATTCCAGATTTTCTTTATCATGTCATAATTTCGGGAGGAATTGTTGTGGCATTTTTGCCGATTTTTGCCGATTTTTTCTCTAAAGACAAAGAAGAGGCCTGGAAATTCGCCAGCAATGCCTTGAATATTTTTTTGCTTTTCTTGGTTGTGCTTTCCTTGGCGCTTTTTATCTTCGCGCCGGTTATGGTTAAGTTAATCACCCCCGGATTCACCAGCGCTCAATTAGACCAAACGATTCTTTTAACAAGAATAATGCTTTTAAGTCCGATTTTCTTTGGGTTAAGCTCGATTTTTTCAGGCATTCTGCAGTATTTTCACCGTTTTTTGGTTTACAGTTTCGCTCCAATTCTCTACAACTTCGGAATAATTCTCGGAATTTTATTTTTATTCCCGAGCTTCGGAGTGAGGGGCATAATTTACGGCGTGCTTTTCGGGGCTTTTATGCATTTCATGATACAGCTCCCTGCGGCCATAAGTTGCGGATTCAAATACAAGCCGATCTTCAATTTGGGCGGAAAAGGCATAAAGCAGGTGCTTATCTTAATGATTCCCAGGACTTTGGGGGTGGCCGGTTCTCAAATAAATTTGATGGTGATGACTTCAATCGCCTCAACCTTGGCCGCGGGCTCTATTTCCATATTTAATTTAGCTCAAAATTTACAGAATATTCCTATAGGAATTATCGGGGTTTCTTTCGCCGTGGCGGTTTTCGCTCCGCTTAGCAGAAATTTTGCCGAAGGGGCGAAGGGCGAATTTTTGAAAAATTTTTCTTCAACTTTCCGCCAGGTTATTTATATGATTTTCCCGTTCAGCTTTTTGATTTTTATTTTAAGAAGCCAGATAGTGGAAATTATTTTAAAGCACGGAGAGTTTAGCCATGCCTCCGCCCAGCTGGCGTCAGCCAGTTTGGGATTATTTTGTTTGGGTATTTGGGCCATATCTTTAAGCCCCTTGCTGTCGCGCGCTTTTTTTGCTTTTAAAGATACCCGCACCACAGCCGCCGCAGTATTTTTCACGGTAACCTTAAACATTATTCTAAGTTTTTATTTTATTAAGGTTCTTAATTCGGAAGGATTTCTTTATGATACGTTAGGAAATGCCTTTCGTCTAGAAGGAATAAAAGACTTAAGGGTGCTAGGGCTGCCTTTGGCTTTTGCTATTTCGGGAATTTTTCAATTTGCTTTATTGATGTTTTTTCTATATAAAAAAATCGGCGATTTTCATCTGAGAGATATTTGGAATTCAACTTATAAGATTATATTGTCCAGTTTTGTCGGTTCGGCGGCGGTTTATTCGTCTTCTTATCTTATTTCTTTATTTTTTGAAAAAGAGAGTCTTTGGGCGGTTTACCTGGAAGCTGTCATCGGATCATTGGCTGGAATCAGCGTTTATTTCTTTACTACCCATCTTTTAAAGTCGCCCGAAGCCAAAGCCATCAAATCAAGAGTTGTCGCCCGGCTTATCCGCAGCAAAACCGTCTGGCGAGAGTAAATATTGACTTTTTTAGTAAGCGTGCTATCGTTAGGTAAAATAAAAAATGGGAGGTTAAGAATGCGAAGACTAAGTATTGTATTGTGCTTAGCTGTTATGTCGATGGTTTTATTGGTGGGCGGATGTGATAAACAGAGTGCGCCTTCTGCGCTAAGGCAGCAATCAATTTCTGCCGAATCATATAATATGAGTGTAGTCAAAACGGTGGGGAATTATTCTTATATCCCATTTAATGTTGATGGTAATCCATCTGATCACGCGGTGAAAATATTAGGCGCGCTTAGCGCTTTTGAGAAAGCCCACCCCGAGATAGAAATAACTTTTTGGCAAATTGAAAAACAGCAGCGCGCTTATATAACCAGTAGTTATATTTTCGGTATTTGGGTGACTCATCGGCCCAAAAAATAATCAAATAGAAACAAAGAGGGCGTTCTTGCAGGACGCCCTTTTCTTTTGGCGAAAAATTGATTAAAATAATTGAACTATGGATAATATGCGCAATTTCGTAATAATAGCCCATGTTGATCACGGAAAATCCACGTTGGCGGATCGGCTTTTGGAGTTGACGTCATCGGTGGAGGCTAAAAAAATGAGGCCGCAGTTTTTAGATTCTATGGATTTGGAGCAAGAGCGGGGCATCACTATCAAAATGCACCCCGTACGCATGATTTATCATGCGAAAATCCGAAATCCGAAATCCGAAATCCGAAACGGTTTAGAATTTAGTGCTTCGGATTTAGAATTTTCAGATTCAGAATTTATTCTGAATCTGATTGACACTCCCGGGCACGTGGATTTTAACTATGAAGTTTCAAGAAGCTTGGCGGCGGTGGAGGGAGCAGTTTTGCTGGTGGACGCCACCAAAGGCATACAGGCCCAGACAATCGGCAATCTTGAGCTGGCCAAACAGCAAGGGTTGGTCATCATACCGGTGATTAATAAAATTGATTTGCCTCAGGCCAGAATTGAACAAACCGAGAAAGAAATAGCCGATTTATTGAAGATTGATCCATCGGAGATTATAAGGGTTTCCGGAAAAGACGGTACGAACGTGGAGCAGATTCTGGAAGCCGTAGTTACGAAAGTGCCTCCGCCGAAAGCGGGCGGAGACCCGACGTCCGCCCAACTGCGGGCGCTGATTTTTGATTCAAAATTCGATGCTTTTAAGGGAGTGATCGCTTTTGTCAGAGTTTTTGATGGCCAAATCAGGAAAGGAGACAATATTTATCTGATTCAGGGAAAAGCGTCAAGCGAAGTTAAAGAAGTCGGTATTTTTAAGCCCGAGCTTAGCTCGGTGGAATCATTGGGTTCTGGAGAAATAGG
>JACOYG010000025.1 GCA_016181985.1 Candidatus Nealsoniibacteriota bacterium | reverse complement strand
TAATAAATAAATCGTGGGTAGCGAAAGCCGAAGTTTTTGCCCGCGAGATTATGATGGGCAAGATATCTAAAAATACTTTTCTTAAATCTTTTTCTTTTTTGATATCGCCGCCATAAGCGCTTCCTTTGCAAATTCTCATCGGTATGCCATGATATCTCAACATTTTAATTTCCTGAACAGTCCCAAAGCGATTAAGCTGGCAGCACAAAAGCTGATTTGAAAAATATTTGTGGAGATCCGTGGTAATCCTGAAAACTTGCTCTCTATATGAATGGTCCTCGGCATCAGTTTCTATCAAAGTATGGGGCAGTAAAATTGCGGCGGATTTTAGAATCCTTAATTTATTGCTCCGATAAAGAGTTTCTGATACATCTAAGCCGATTTGGGACGGCTTTTCGGCAATATGAACGTCTTCCAGTCCTTCTTTTTTTAACAGGGCTATTAATTCAAGAATCTGCTCGCAATACTTATTCGCTTCATTATGGTCCTTGGCATGTTCGCCCAGAACATTGATAACCGATTTTTCTCCCTTTGCTTTGTAAAACTTGGCTTTATCGACCGCATCTTGCAAGGTTGAGCCGGCCACGAAACGGTCTTTAAATCTTCCGGCGAAAAGATGATAGCCCGCCAATCCTACTATCCTGTTTATGATCATCTTCAGATCCTTTCTATTATTTTAAGGTACTGTTTAATCATTATGGAAAATAAAAAGAGGCGTTGTCAAGTGAGCGCGCCTCTTATATTTTTTATATTAATAAAGATCGGGTATCAAAAAGTCTAAATCCAATTCTTTTAATTTTTCCTTTGTCGGCTTGCCATTTTCATCCCAACCGCGAAGCTTGTAATATTGACTGAGGAACTGGCTAATCTGTTCTTCAGTGATGATTTTCCCTTTAGTGGGACCAGTGGGAACCGGCTCCTTTAAAAATCTGCCAGGTACTGTGTCATATTTCCTGCCGAACCCCTCCACCTCCCTGAACCAAAAGGCTCTGGTCAGATTATAAACTTTTTCTGAAATCTTAAGCAGATCGTCAACGCTGTAATCAATTCCCGTAATGGTTTTAAGTATTTGGGGGTAGTGCTCCAACTCCAGCTCCAACTCCACCCACTGAAGACGGCACACGCCCAACATATCAAACATTGGCCTGACGTGCTGCAAATAGATATCTCTTTCTGCTTTTCCAGTTATGAGACCTCGGCCGACTTGCTCGTCAAAGGTTATCGCCCAGGACCTACTGTGATGACCGCCAACGTCGCATGTTATATAAGATCCCATCATTCCGATGGCATGGCGAATGCCATAACCAGACAATTCGAGGCCTTTCACATGAATAGCGAAATCTTCCGAGCCCTTGCCTAATATCTGCGAGGCCGATCTTACTCCGCCCGCCAAAAGATTGCCCAGAAAATCATTTTCATTTTTATAAATAATCTTTTCTACTAAATATCTGAATGTTTCCCTGTCGCCCCACCTTAATTCCTTATTGTTAGTTTCCTTCTTAGTTAAAATTCCTTTTTCAAAACACTCTATGGCAAAGGCAATAACGCCGCCGGTAGAAATAGTATCAAGGCCATATTGATCGCATAGCCAGTTGGCATAGGCGACATCTTTAATGTCGGTAAATCCGCAGTTGCTGCCGCACAGGGCTATGGTTTCATATTCAGGACCTTCCACATAAAAATCCAGCCCGTCGATGTTTACTTTGCTGTATTTTCCGCAAGCCATTGGACAGGAAAAGCAGGCCTTATTATGAATAACGATTTCTCGGCGCATCGTTTCCGCGCTTAGATCCTCGATACCCTCTTCGAGATATTCTGTCTGAAAGTTACGAACCGGCAAGGCGCCGGCGCTATTAACCCATGTCGTCACGCCGGGCGTACCGTATTTTTGCCAATGCTTAAGTTCGGAACTATTTTTGCAGGCCGCAAATATTTCTTTTCCCTTAACAATCATGCCATCCATATCCGCTATGGGAATTGATTTAGTCCCGCGAATGGCGATGGCTTTTATATTTTTTGAGCCAAAAATTGCGCCAATCCCCGTTCTGCCGGCTTGTCTGCCGAAATCATGGCTGATACAGGCGAAAGAAACGCATTTTTCTCCGGCTGGTCCGATAGCGGCAATTTGAAATTCGTCTCCCAAATTTTCTTTAAGCATTTTTTCCGCTTCAATTGCCGATCGCCCCCAAAGGTAATTCGCGCTTCTTACTTCCACTCGGCCATTTTCAATAAAGATATACGATGGTTTTTGAGATTTCCCGGTGATGATAATTGCATCAAATCCCGCATATTTCATTTCGGCGGCAAGGTGGCCGCCCATATTGGAGTCGCCATAACCTCCGGTTTCCGGAGATTTAGCGGCAAAATGAACTCTGCCTGCGGCCGGAACGAAAGTTCCCGAAAGCGGTCCGGCGGCGATTACTACCGCGTTTTCTGGACCAAGAGGATCAATTCCTTTTCCTGCGGCATCATAAAGAAATTTAGCCGCAAAACCGCGGCCGCCAATCCATTGCTTGGCAAATTCCGGACCCAGGAATTCCGTAAGAATTGCCCCGTTTGTGAGATTAATCAATAAAATCTTTCCGCCGTAACCGTTCATTGTTATTGCGCCTCCTTTACCGGTTTTTCAAAAACAGCGCCGGTAGGACAAATTCTTATACATTCGCCGCAAAGAGTGCAGCCCCTTAATATCTTCATGTCGTATCCTCCCGGTTCGGGAAAATTTCCGCTTATTTTTATAAATGCTTCCTTCGGATTGCACTCTTTTTTATTATGAAGAGCGCAAATTAATTCGCATGCCCTGCATCCGGAACATTTTACCTCGTCTTTCCCAAATTTAAACATACTATACTCCCGACAAGCCGGAACCATTCTCGGCTTTGGCAATTTCCCTAAGGGCTTCTTTAATTGCTTCTTCAATGTCTCTATCTTCTTTCCATGCTAACGTAACCGCCCTAGCTATATATCTTGACTTTTCCTCAATGGCCCAGAACATCTTTCTCCTCCTTGTTGAATTTTCAAGTTACTACTTAAATTATGCTATCTCTCTTGAGTATGTCAATACTTCGATTTCGCTCAGTATTGATGGTGAGCTCGTTGAATCCATCAAGGACTATTTCTTTATCGCTCCAGGGAATTTTTTTCCCTCCGGCAACGCACATCCATGGCTCTGAACCCTTACCGGTAATGATAACCGCGTCGCCTGGCTTAGCCAAACTCAAAGCTTTTTTAATCGCCTCTTTTCTGTCTAAGATAGTATCTGGTATCTGGTATCTGGTATCTGGTATGCCGGATCTTATCTCGGATAAAATCTTTTCCAGATTTTCGTCATATGGATCTTCGTTTGTTAAAATAATCTTCTCGCAATACTTAGAAGCGATTCGGCCAAGCTCCGGCCTCTTCCATTTGTCCCTGCCGCCGCCCGCCGCGCCCAAAACGCAAATTTTTCTGCCGCTGATTGTTTGGTAAACTTTCTCTAGGGCCGCGGGGGTGTGCGCATAATCAACAATCACGGAGAACAGTTCTCCTTTAATCTTTTCCATTCTACCTGGTATGCTTTCTATTTTTTCTACGGCTCTTTTGCAAATTTCAACACCAATCCCGTGCGACAAACCGACGGAAATCGCGGCTAGAGCGTTATAAACATTAAAATCGCCCGGCAGCTTCAGATTAAACGGCTGGATATCCTTGGCCGAAACTATTGAGGCTTCGCCTCCATAGCGCGTTATGGAGGCGAAGCCTCCGAGCATCGTAAAGCCGAATTTCCTTTTAGCGTGGAATTGTAAAAAATATTCAGCATTTTTATCGTCTAGGTTAATAACATGAATATTTTTACAAGATTGGAAAAGCTTTCCCTTGGCCTCTTTGTATCTCTCAAAAGAACCGTGCCTCTCGATGTGTTCGGGAGTTATGTTGGTAAAAACGGCCGTATCAAAATTAATAAATCGGTGGCGATACTGCTTGATTCCTTCGGAGGTAACTTCCAAAACTGCGTACTGGCAGCCGGCATGTGCCGCCTGCCTTAAAAATTTCTGAATCTTCAAACGGCCCGGCATGGTCATTTTTAAGGTGTTGGGCCACTCCCTATCTCTTATTTTGAATTTTACCGAAGAAAGAGAGGCAACTTTCAAACCGGCTTCTTCTAAAACTTGGCGGCACATTTCAACGACTGTTGTTTTCCCGTTTGTGCCGGTCACGCCAATAACCTTAAGCTTGCGGGAAGGAAATCTATACATTACGGCTCCGGCTAAGGCCAGTGAAAAATGATAAAAATCCAATAAAACCGGGGGAATAAATTTTTTAATAATGTTTTTCATCTTGCTTTTATCTTAGCTTAAAAGTTATAATAAAAGCAAAGCTCTTTAAAAGGAGAATAAAATGAGATTATTTTTTGCGGCAATTTTAATTCTTGCTGCGAGCGGCTGTTTTAACCGGCCAGCTCCGGCAATAGAGCCCAAAATAACCCTGAATGCGACGCCGGTTCCAGCTGATACTCCGCCCGACCCTACCCCTGCCCCGATACCAACGCCAACCCAAACTCCAATTTTCGTTCCAGTCCCGACCCCCAATCCAAAACTCGTTCAAAATAAAATTCCGGAGCCGAATTTTTCCGTAAACCAAGAAGACCTGCTGGATATTGATTTAAGCTCGATAAAAGACCTAAAATCTCTGGTCGGAGAATTTAATAAAAAGGGAATTCTCATTTTCCAGATAGGTAAATATGAATATAACGAAAAAATAAAAACTGCCGTATTTTATATTGATTTCTTTTATGCCGCCGCTCCTCTGGAAGAAAAAATGATGCACGATGTAGCGCTGAAATCTCTCTTTGTTTATACCGCAAGAACCTTGAATCCGGAAAGAATAATTATTGTTGATAATTACAAGGGCGTTATTTTTATCCGTAGGTCTCCTCTAGATAAAATTCCGGAAATCAAAGCCGGTAAGTTTGATCCAAATTATTGGATGGAAAAACCGAAGTTACTTAATCCGGTAGAACGGGAAATTTTTTATAAAGTAGCGCCCTCCACCATTGAACTTTTCGGCACAGCCTCGATACCCGGCGGTCTTCTTGATTTTAAGATATCCGACATCGATAAAGAATCCTTCGTCTCATATTTTAATAATCTGGGTTATCTTAATTTCAAAATAATCGAAATTGAATACGTGAATGCGGGAAAAGAAAAAATCCTTGCCATCAACCTAAAACTTCATTACTCGGCTGTGCGCGACAAAAAAACCGGAGAACTGATTGATGAGTTTACCGATAGCCAAAAAGAAGAGTTGAAAATATTTACTTATCAAATTATCGGTTCGCTCATGATTTCAGCCGCAAAAATTTTTGACCCTCCCATAGTGATGGTTGTTGCGCATGATTACGATAGCGCCATTAGCATATATTCCTCAATGATAAACTCCGTAGACGTGCTAAAAAAGGCCGGAGTTGAGTGGAGAATTTACGCCCAAAAATTCGAACAAGCCATCGCCGTTCCGTTAAAAGAGTAGACGCCGTCTACTCTTTTTGCTACGATAAATTATTGAGTTCTTTGTCAAAAAGGAGGAAATTACGAATGAACGCGATAAGAAGGTTTTTGCGGGAAATTTTTAAACGGCGGATATCAAAAACTCTTTCTCTGCTTATTTATTTCGCATTGGGTATTATAGTTTTTGCGACGGTAATGCAATTTGCCGTCGGGTACGCGGTGACTCAAAAACTCGACCAAACACCGACATATCCACAATTCTCTTATTCAGACTTTATTAATAAAGCCATCAATCAAGACTTCAATAAAAACATAGTTTACAAAAGATTAAATGTGCTGATCTCAGAAAGACGCGTGGTAATATTTGAGACCAAAGATGGAGGAAAGTTAGGTTGGACATACTTTGAAGCAAGCCCAAACCCGATGGTTGGAAGCCCATTGGAATGGTTAAGACAATTAGGATATAATGTCCGCGAAGAGGCTGTTTTACCTTGGGGTTGGCTCGTGAGCCAGTTGGGTCAGGGGATACAGATGAGCATCACAAGCATTCTTATGATGATGATGTTTGCTTGGTTTGTTGTCGGCGGCGGCCTTAATTCCATGACAGAAGAATTTACGGCCATACAGTTATCTAAAAAATTAGCTGGACAAAAAGTTACCTTCGAAGATGTGGCCGGACTCGGACCGGCGATAAAAGAATTAAAAGAAGAAGTGCTTCCTTTTCTGAAATCGGCGGAAAAATTTAAAAAACTGAAAGCGAGGATGCCCAAAGGCGGAGTTTTATACGGCCCCCCCGGCACCGGAAAAACTCTTCTCGCCAGAGCATTAGCTCGCGAAGCTGGGGTACCATTTTTTGCGATTTCAGGGTCTGACTTTCACATGATGTTTGTCGGGGTTGGCGGCAAGAAAGCCGATGTTCTATTCGAACAAGCCATTAGAGCTGCGCCGTCAATCATTTTTATAGATGAGCTTGATTCCGCCGCTCCTCGCCGCGACATGCTAAGCCCGTTTGAAGGCGGCAGTGAAAGGAAAAGTCTTGTTAACAAACTTTTGAGTTTGATGGATAGAATAGAAAAAGAAGATTTACCGGTCTTTGTTTTGGGAAGTACCAATATGCTCGAGACGATCGATAAAGCATTGCTTCGAGAGGGCAGAATAGATATAAAAATAGAAATACCGCTGCCAATGGAAGTCGAATCAAGAAAAGCTATTTTCGGGGTACATACCAGCAGGCCATCTCCAAAACCATTAGCCGATGATGTTGATATGCAAACTCTTGCTGAGATGACTGTCGGTTTCTCTGGAGCTCAAATCGCCACCTTAGTTAATATGGCTGCCATTCAGGCCGGCCTCAGTGGTCGAGAAAATATAACCCAGCAGGATTTTCTTAATTCATTCGAAAAGGCATTAATGGGGCCGGAAAAAAACAATGAATTAACCGAGGAAGATATTAAAATTACATCCAGCCATGAAGCTGGCCATGCTCTTATCGCGAAAAAACACTTACCGGAAGACCCCGTCCAGATTATTTCCATATCGCCGCGAGCCCATGCTCTGGGTTGGATATATAATCCTCCGGGCAGGACTCGTTATCTTGAAAGCAGAAAACGCCTCGCGGCAAAAATTAAAATCTGCATGGCTGGCAGAGCCGCAGAAAGCGTTCTTTTTGGGGAAGAAGAAATTACAACCGGAGCTAAAAACGACATAAAAATGGCTAATTTTATTGCTTACGACATGGTAGTGGAATATGGTATGAGCAGACTTGGCCACATTTCTCTGGAAAAACCGATGGCGAAGATTTATGATGCTGGCGGCTGGGCGGCAAAAATATACGATGAAGCGTTCAATGAAATCAGAAGAATCATCGACGATAATTATAAAGAGGTTTGTAGGGAATTAAGCGAAGACGAAACAAAGGCCAAACTCATAGCGCTTCGCGACGAATTGATTAAGAAGAAAAGGCTGACGAATCAGGAATTCGAAAAAATAATATCTTAAAATAAATTAACAAAGAGCGCCTAGATTAACTGGGCGCTTTTACTATTTAAGTCGAGTCAAGAGCGGCCTAATATTTTGATGGCGGTTTTTATCCTTTCTTCCCGAGGCAATTCTCCCGGAATTTTAGCTAAAGCATCCTGAGCTTTCTGTCTTGAAAATCCAAGCGACACCAATGCCTCCGTGGCGCCGTCTGCCGAATTTATCTTGGCCGGTTTCTTTAAATCTTTTATCTTGCCGGTTAATTCTAAAAGTATTTTTTGCATCCTTTTTTGGCCGATACCCTTAATTTCCGGCGGCAGTTTTCCCGATTCCATGATTTCTTTTAATTTTTCCAGCGATCCCAAAGATGCCAGCATCATGGCGGTTTTAGGACCGATGCCGGAAATCTCGTTAAGCGTTCCGAAGAGTTCCAATTCCTCCTGATTTAAAAACCCGTAAAGCTCGATGGCGTCTTCCCTTAAATGAAGATGGGTGAAAATTCTAATTTCTTGGCTGCCGGGAACATTTCTTAGAGTGCTCGGAGAACAAAAAACCTTATAGCCAACCCCTTGATTTTCTAAGATTAAAGACCTATCATCCTTATATGTAATTTTACCGGCTAAAGAGTAAATCATTATTCTATTTTAGCATGTTTAAGCTTTATTCCAAATTTAAGCCGAAAGGCGATCAGCCGCAGGCGATCGAAAAACTGGTAAAAAATCTGAAAACCGGCGTTCCGCGCCAGGTGCTTTTGGGCGTGACGGGCTCGGGCAAGACATTCACTATGGCTAACGTGATTGAAAAAATCCAAAAACCCGCCCTGATCATCTCCCACAATAAAACATTGGCCGCCCAGCTTTATCAGGAATTTAAAGATTTTTTCCCCAATAACGCCATCCATTATTTCGTTTCTTACTACGATTATTACCAGCCGGAGGCCTATATCCCCCAAACAGACACATATATAGAAAAGGACGCCAAGATTAATGAAGAGTTGGATAAAATGCGGCACGCCGCAACTCAGGACTTGTTAACAAGAAGGGACGTAATCGTTGTCGCCTCTGTTTCTTGTATTTACAATATCGGCTCTCCGGAAAACTACCAAAATGTTTCTTTAGAACTAAGGCAAGGGCAAAAAATAAAAAGAAGCGACCTGATCGCCCGCCTGATTTCTTTGCAATACCAAAGAAATGACATCGAATTTAAACCGGGGACCTTCCGAGTTAGAGGCGACATTATTGAAGTTCGCCTGGTAACCGGCCAAGGCGTGTTAAAAATAGAAATGGACGGCGATCAAATTACCAGCCCCGATTGCCGAATTTTCCCAGCGCATTTCTGGGTGGCTCCGCAAGATAAAATAGCCATTGCGATTGAAAATATAAAATTAGAACTGCAAGAAAGGTTAAGAGAGCTGAAAAAACAAAAAAAATTATTGGAGACTCAAAGATTGGAGCAAAGAACCAATTACGACATAGAAATGCTTAAAGAGACGGGCTACTGCCATGGCATTGAAAACTATTCGAGCCACTTGGAGTTTAGAAAGCCCGGCCAAGCTCCTTACGCTCTGACCGAGTATTTTCCCAAGGACTCTTTAGTTTTCGTGGACGAATCTCACATGACCTTGCCCCAACTTCACGCTATGGCCGTACAAGACAGGGCTAGAAAGGATACTTTAATAAAGTATGGCTTTCGCTTGCCGTCTGCAATAGATAACAGGCCTCTTAAATTTTCCGAATTTGAAGAAAGGACGCCTAGAACTATTTACGTTTCAGCAACTCCCGGATCTTACGAAAAAAGCAACCCCATCGTAGAGCAGCTGATCCGGCCCACCGGCTTACTGGAGCCGTCAATCGAAATCAGGCCGACAAAAAACCAAATAAAAGACCTGATCTGCGAAATCAAAAAAAGACGCGAGAAAAAACAAAGAGTCCTGGTGGTAACCCTGACTAAAAGATTGGCGGAAGCGGTTTCTGATTATCTGGCCCAAGAAAAAATTAATGCCCAGTGGCTGCACTCGGAAATAAAAACCCTGGAAAGGCCAAAAATTATCAAAGACTTCAGGGAGGGAAAGTACGATGTTTTAGTGGGAATCAACCTTCTAAGGGAAGGGCTGGATTTGCCCGAAGTTACATTGGTGGCTATTTTGGATGCTGACAAAGAAGGATTTTTAAGGAATGAAACCACTCTTATTCAAACAATGGGCAGAGCGGCAAGGCACAAGGACGGCCACATTATTATGTATGCCGACAAAGAAACTTACTCCATGAAATCGGCTATTAAAGAAATTTTACGCAGAAGAAAAATTCAGCAAGACTACAATAAAAAATATAACATTGCGCCCAGCCAGGTATTCACGGAGATCAAGGACTGGCCGTTTATGTGTAAAAATAAAGAAATCAATTACGAATTCGGAGTAATTAATGATATAAAAATTTTGAAAGAGGAGATGGCAACAGCGGCGCGCAATCTTGATTTTGAACGAGCTTCTGCGGTGAGGGACTTGATTTTAAAAATCAAAGATGCTAAAAAGGTAATATAATATAAACTTATGGCAATTATAAAAAGCGCTAAAAAAGCTCTGCGCCAAAGCATTAAAAGAAGGGCGAGGAATCTTGTCTATATAAATAGAGTAAAAAAACTTACTAAAGAAGTCGGCCTTTTGTTCTCTCAGAAGAAAATAAAAGAACTAAAA
>JACOYG010000055.1 GCA_016181985.1 Candidatus Nealsoniibacteriota bacterium | reverse complement strand
GGAGTCGTTTTTTACCCATCCAATCATATTAAACACATGATTAGACTGAGGAATCAAGAACAAAACCGAATTATTGCAACACGAATATTAATTAAGCCCCTGAGTTTATCGAAGGGGCGGCAAATTCTTTAATCTTTAAGTTTAGAGATTAAAGAGAGAGGAGTTATTTTGCCTCATCTTTTCCACTTCTCACCCAATATCCCTTCTCTTTCTCGTAGCGAACAGTAACAACTTGAGACCACCAAGGGCTTAGCTTATGATCCTGGCGAAGTTTCCTGCCTGTTTCCGTGTGGCCGAGAGTCTTAGCTTTCATTGTATCCAAAACCTTAAACCATTCCGTCCATTTTTTACCTGTTTTTTCTTTGACTGCCTGATCGCTAATTTTTAGGTAGTCCATATAATTTTGTACAAAATTTTCTTTGGCGGTCTTATCGGTCCTGTTGATTTTTTTTCGAGCCAATCCAAAGCCAAACAAGGATAGCCGGTATCCAATACGGGAAAATCCCATAAAGTGTATCGCTAACAGAATGAGAATTCCTATCAATTGCTATAAAGACTTGAACCAAAAACAAAATAAGTAAGAATGTTACTAATACCCCTTGCCAAGAGACAGGTTGATATATCCACCCCATTTTTTTAAACCAATTTTTATTCATAATGTTATTTATTATATCAAGTTTTTTCTTTGGCGGCCATAAACATAAATAAGAAAGGCGTTAAGAAGCAATAAGATCATTAAGCCGATGTAAGAAACAATCTCAGGGCGGGTTCCCTGGAATCCCTCATTTATGCCATTGTATAAAATCCAAAGAAAGAAAATTACATTGCCAGCAACAGCAATATATCCAAGAAATTTGTAGATTAAAGTTACTTCATTCATATTATTTAGTTCTTTTTCTTTTCTTATTCCCCTGCCAACACACCGGGCAGGGCACACTACCACGATACTTATGCCCGCGGCTGCATATTTTCAATTTACCTTTGGGTTTTTGCTTCATTGTTTTTTGCTCGTGCTTTAATGATTTTCTTAATAAGGACAGTGGGAAGTTTTTCATCAAAAGAAAATCGGATCGTTGATTTTCCGGTGACGTGCTTTTTCAATTCTTTTTTAAACTCCTCGGCAATCGGCGGCATAGCAAAAAGGCTTACGTGATCTTTGAAATACGCAAAGTACGCAAGCCGGCCATGATAACCGTAATAGGGCATGCCGTAGCTAATTTTTTCTTCCGCTTTAGGCGCGGCAAGCCTGATTGCTGTCCGAAGCTCTTTCAATTTCCCGCGAACTTCTTTTGGAGCCGAGGCGATGTATGCCTCTACGTTTTTTGGTCTTTTATTCATATTTTTTCTTTGGCGACTAATTTTTAAACCATTTTTTCGCCTTGGGTCGGCGATGAGGGCAACCGGGCCAACAGCAGGGTTGCCGTTCACCTTCTTTTAACTCTGCAACCATGCGCTCAATATGTTCGGCTCTCGTTTCCGGTTTTTTGACGATGGTAGTCCAGCAAATCCACTCGTTGCGTTGGATCGGCGTAAGGCCGTTCCACTTGGCAAGTATTTGCGCGTCAGAAATCAACGCTTTTTCCATGTCCGCCGGCACTTTATGTACTACACCAGCGGCGATTTCTTTTTTGGTCATCAGATTATTTTACTAAATCTTCCATTGGAACGCCTAACGCTTTGGCGGCAAATTCTTTCGGCTATTTCTCCAACAGTTTTTTCAAGCCATCGAGCATTATGTCCCAATTTTTCTCGGAATGCTCGCGAGCTTCTTCGGTCGCGTTGTTGTCTTGAGAGAGCGAAATGGTTGTCTGTGCTCCATCGCTGGAAAGTTCTATGGTAATTGTGTGGTAATTTTCCGGCACATCCGGCTTGCCCATAAGCGGACTGAAATGGCTGTATTGAAGTGTCCGCCCTTCCTCAATCTTGAGTATTTCCCCTTTGTCCTCGTATGATTTTCCTTGCCATTCTCCTCTCCACACGACTGAACTCCCTACCTTCCAATCCGAAACAACATTTGTCCCGAACATGTATTGTTTGATTATTTCGGGCTCAGTCAACGCTTCCCATACTTTTGAGATAGAAATGTTGATGCTTATTGATGATTTTGCGATAAGTCCTTTGTTCATAAGATAACTTGCCAGCTT
>JACOYG010000024.1 GCA_016181985.1 Candidatus Nealsoniibacteriota bacterium | reverse complement strand
TTCCTTGACTACCTGCAGATTATCGCTTTAACCGTTGAGAAAGAATTATTCGCTACCGGCGATAAGATTTCTGAGCAGATTGATCGGATTTTCTTTTTTTGGCGCGATTACGTCGTTACCGGAAAGATAGATCGGGAAATTGCTTCCCGATTTGGCAATGGCACGTCTTATGCTTATAATTCCTTCGGTTTATCTTATGCTTTTTTTATAAGTTGCCCCAACTCATTTTCTGTCGTGTGGCAGGCAGCCACTGCCGGCGGCGATACGGATTCTAACGCAAGTATTGCAGGTTCGCTTTGTGGGGCATTAAATGGATCATCTTTTATCCCGAGTAATTTATTGCTGAATCTTGAAAGGCGAGAATATATTGAAACGCTTGTAGAAAGATTTTTTCAAATTTGCAGTCCAGCAAGCATAAAATAAGGAGGGAAACAATGAAAAAGATAGAAAAAGAGATGGTCGTATTGGTCGTTAAACTTTTCAGGACGGGAAAGCTGAATTTTACATATTCTTATAGTCCTTCTTACTGGTTTTGTCATTTCGCTGACAAAAGAGCTAAAACAAATTTACAGAGAACTTTATCAGAAGCATGAAGCAGAGATAAAAGAAGTGCTGGAGGCCCAGAAATCGGGCCAGAAACAAGAAAAACGCGATACAAAACTAACCGACAGCGACAAAAGTAAAATGTTAGAAAAATTTAAATAAAAATTTGCAAGCGGACGATTTATCCTGAGTAAAACCGAAGGATAATATTGTCCGCCTTTTTTATTCTACGCATTGATAGCTGCTATTGTGTGATTTTTTTGATTTTGCTATAATGATAATTGGGCGGGTACTCACTAAATTCTTTGAATTGGAGTTTTTTCCCGCCCTTTTAAATTTCTAAAATATGAAAATTCAAAAGAACGTTTTATTGAAAGAATATACGACTTTTAAGATTGGCGGACCGGCTAAGTATTTTTGTGCTGTCGAAAATAAAGAAGATTTGATTAGGGCAGTTTCTTTTGCCAAAAAAGAAAAAATCCCCCTTTTTATTTTAGGCGGCGGGAGCAATCTTTTAGTTTCCGATGAAGGATTTAAGGGATTGGTGATCAAAATTGAAAATTGTAAATTGAAAATTGTAAATTCAAGAGTAATTGCCGGCGCAGGTGTAAGTTTAGCAAAATTAGTTAGTATTACATCCAATGCCGGTTTATCCGGCATGGAGTGGGCCTCGGGCATACCGGGAGCTACGGTTGGAGGAGCGATCAGGGGTAATGCCGGGGCTTTTGGGGCAGAAATGAAAGATATCACCAAAACTGTCATAGTTTTGGAAATCCAAAATCCAAAATCCAAAATCCAAAATAATAATTTCAAAATTAAAATCAGAAATTTTAATAATAAAGATTGCAGATTTTCTTACAGGTCAAGTATTTTCAAAGAAAATCCTGATTTGATTATTTTCTCATGCGAATTGGAAATGAAAAGAGGTGATAAAGTGAAAGAAAAAGTTAAGGAAATTTTAAGTTATAGAAAGGAAAAGCATCCTGCTGAGCCTTCAGCCGGCAGTATTTTTAAGAATCTGGAAAATATCCGGGCAAGAGACTTGATTGAAAAAGCCGGCTTAAAAGGCAGGACTATCGGCGGAGCTCAAATTTCAGAACATCATGCCAATTTCATAGTTAATCTTGGAGGAGCCAAATCAAAAGACGTCTTAGATTTGATTGATCTGGCAAAAAAAGAAGTAAAAAATAAATTCGGAATTGAAATCGAAGAAGAAATTAAGTATCTTGACACAAAATAAGTGGCGTGGTAAACTACGTAGTAAACTTGCCAATAAAAAATGGGGAGGTACAAATGTCGATTACCAAGGAAGAACAGATAGTGCTGGAGAATATAAGGCGGTCTGGAAGAGTTCCCGATGCGTTAAGAATTCTTCAAAAATCGTTGACGCGTTATTTTCAGAGAGATTTGGAATATCAACTAAGAGCAATTATTGCGGCGAAGATCCCGGAAACCATTGGCATGACTGAGCCGCAATTCAGGGATATGGCCAAAGAACTTTTAAAACCTGAAAAGGGGCAGGATAATTACTTGGTCGTGGTTGGGCCGAAATTGCTCAATCCATACCAATTCATGAAACATTTGGTTTGGCAAGGAAAAACAGGGCAGAACTATCTTCACTTGCCAAATTTGACTGATGCAAAAGATATTATTCCTAATCCATATTTGTATCTTATTTACGACGCTGAAGATGGAACACAGATGTTAAAGGTTTCTCCAGACAACTGCATTATTGAATTCCAAAAACAGGATCGCAGGGGTCAGACTTGGTTTGAGGGTTGTTCCTCGGTATTACAGTCTGGCACCCAAGCGCTCGATACAGACAAAGGAGGGCATTATATGGATTTGCCCGGCTCTCGCTATGGGTCCGGCCTTGTGCCCTGTCTGAGCCTGTGGAATGGCGAGCCTAGGCTGGGCGCTAGTCCGTCGGGTGGTGCCGGTCCGCGCTATGGTTCTGCTTCCTGCCGCAGTTAAATTTGGATTTTGGTTTTTGGTAATTGGAAATTTGGCAAACAAAAGTTCCGTTCATTGAACGGAACTTTTGTTTACGATTCATAATTTTAGTTATTCACATATTGACTTTTTTTTCAGAAATGCAATTATTAATTAATAAGTCGAATTATAAAAATATTTTAATAAAATGGCAAAGAAAAAATCACCAAAAGGAGGCTGCTGCTAATTAAATGGTACCAAAGAAATTTTTTCTCACCTCGGGGGTGGGAACTCACAAAGATTATTTATCTTCCTTCGAAGCCGCTTTAAGGGACGCTGGTCTCGCGCCTTTTAATTTGGTTTCGGTTTCAAGTATTCTGCCGCCCGGATGCAAAAAAATTACTTGGCAAAATGGTCTAAAACAATTAAATCCCGGAGAAATTGTTTTTGTCGTTTTGGCCCGAAACGCCACCAGCGAACCCAACAGATTAATTGCCGCTTCAGTCGGCTGCGCCATTCCGGCAAATAGAAACAGATACGGCTATCTTTCAGAGCATCACCCTTTCGGGGAAACGAGAGAAAAAGCCGGAGATTACGCGGAAGATTTAGCTGCTTCCATGCTAGCTACCACCTTGGGTTTAAAATTCAATTCCGAAGAAGCTTGGGATTCAAGGCGCCAGGCCTTCAGGTTGTCCGGAAAAATAGTTCGTACCACTAACGTTACTCAAACATCCAGAGGCGATAAATACGGCCGATGGACTTCGGTGGTTTCCGCCGCTGTTTTCATTCCCTAACGATATTTTGATTTACGAAATCCACTCAAATTTGAGAGGATTTCGTAAATCCATAAATTTGTGCCGAAGAATCCATTTTTATCAGGTAAAAAAATCTCATCTTTAAAATTAAAGAAGGGCCTTTTGGTTTCCGACTTGGTTGAAAATTATTATCAAGCTTATAACGCAGCCAGACTCGGCGAAGCCAGCCGTCTTTTGGCCGAAAAAATGCTGGCTCAAAAAAACGATACAACTATCGGTTTAACCATTGCCGGAGCATTAACTCCGGCCGGCATGTCCGGACTTTTTGTTTCGATGATGGAAAAAGGTTTCATTGATTTTATTATCGCTACCGGCGCCAATCTTTATCATGATACTCATTTTGCTCTGAATTTTCCCCTATACAAGGGAACTTGGCAGATAGATGACACGACCCTGTATAAGCACGGCGTAGTCAGGATTTACGATATTTTTTTAACCACCGACACTTTGTTAAACACCGATAAATGGACTCGGAATGTTTTATTGGATAAAAAAGCGCCGCGGGGAGTTATTTCCTCATCGGAATTTCATAATTATCTCGGCAAATGTCTCTTAAAAGACGCTCCCAACCCCGAAGTGTCTATTTTGGCGCAAGCCGCCAAATATAATATTCCCGTTTATACTTCTTCTCCGGGGGACAGCACTTATGGCATGGATTTATCCAATTTTAATAAAGCGAGGCACAAGGGTTTGGAAAGAAAGGGATCAATCGATCTGCATATTAATCCCAATTGGGATGTGATGGAAACGGTCGCCATTGTGAACGCCGCCAAAAAAAATGGCGCTATTTTGCTGGGCGGCGGTTCTCCGAAAAATTTCTATATGCAAACACAGCCATATCTTTGGGAATGTTTGGGAATTGAAAGAGGCAGTCACGATTATTTTATCCAAGTGACTATGGACAGTCCCCAGTGGGGAGGGTTGAGCGGCGCAACTCCGCAGGAAGCGGTTTCTTGGGGAAAAATCAATCCCAACGAATTAAAGGATACGGTTGTAGTTTACGCCGATACAACCTTAGCCGTGCCCATTCTTTTTTCTTACGCCTTAGACAAAGCTAAGCCAAGAAAGCAAAAAAATCTTTATTTTAAACTCGATAAGTTAGTTTATAATTTAGAAAAAGAGATCAAGGATAAGCCGGTCAGCTGGACGGCCGATGATCTTTACCAAAAGCATCAGCATTAATTTAAATGAAGAATTTTAACTATCCGACAACCGAACCGTTTAATTTCTTGGGCCTGAATGAGCAAAACTATCAAAAATCCAAGGTAGCCGTTTTACCCGTTCCTTACAGTTCCACCACTTATTGGAAATCGGGCACAAAAGACGGCCCCCAGGCGATCATTGACGCTTCAAGGCATATTGAATTTTATGACGTTGAAACCAAGAAAGATGCCTCAAAGGCCGGAATTTTCACGATGCCTTTTTTGGAACCGTCAAAAAATTCGCCGGAAGAAACAATGGCCCGTATAAAAAATGTCACGGGCAAGCTATTGCAGGACGGAAAATTTCCCGTAATGCTTGGCGGCGAACATTCCGTTACCTTGGGCGCGGTTCAGGCTTTTAAGGATAAATTTTCAGATTTTTCAGTTATACAATTTGACGCTCATACCGACTTAAGGGACGAATTTGAGGGAACAAAGCACCATCACGCTTGTGTTATGAAAAGAATTAAAGATTTGGGTATTTCAATAACTCAGGTGGGAATAAGAAGCGTTTCAGAAGGGGTGGAAGCTAAAAGCGTGTTTTTAGCTCCGGGGTTGCCCGCAGATAAAATTATTTCTTCGCTTAAGGATAAGGTTTACCTGACGTTTGATTTGGATGCCCTGGATCCTTCGATTATGCCCTCTACGGGAACCCCTGAGCCCGGCGGATTGGGCTGGTATGAAGCTCTGAATTTAATAAAGAAAATTTCCGAGAAAAAGAAAATCATCGGAGCCGACGTAGTTGAGCTTGATCCGATGCCCGGCTTTCACGCCCCGGATTTTCTAGCCGCCAAATTAGTTTATAAAATAATAAATTATGTGGCATGAAAAAACGGCATTCATATTTGACTCCCAAAGCAGAGGCGAGGAAAAGTAAAATAATGGGGAAAGGGGTATTCGCCAAGGAAAAAATCAAAAGGGGCGAACTTATAGCTTTGTGGGGGGGGTATGTTATCTCCTTAGGGGAAATGAAAAAGTTACCGCAAGAGATTTTAAGATTTGATTATCCGGTTCAGATTTATGAAGGTTTTTATTTGGGTCCCAAAAAAGTTTCAGATCTTGATGATGCCGAAATGTTTAATCATAGTTGCGATCCCAATGCGGGAGTCAAGGGGCAGAATATTCTCGTGGCGAGAAGAAACATAGAATCCGGAGAAGAAATTTGTTTTGATTACGAAACAACCGATAGCCGAGGTTTAAAAATTTTGTGTGAATGCGGGTTCAAAATTTGCAGGAAAGTTATAAATGGAATATCATGGAAAGATCCGAAATTTCAAAAGAAAAATCAAGGTTATTTTTCGTGGTATCTTGAAGAGAAAATAAAAAGATTAGTTGCGTCAATTAAGAAAAATCATTGATTGAAGAGTATGTTTGAAAATATACCCCCCGAAAAAAATATCCAGGAAGAATCTAGAATAGAAAAAATCATTCAGAAGATTAGGCAAGAATCTTCCTTTTTGCGCCAAGAAGAAGGGGGCGGCGTTTCTATTATCGAGCGCGATGGAGAAAAATTTAAGATAGAGTTAATAAAATCGCCCGAACAGCCGGAAGTTGAAAAAGTTCACGATATCATGGAAAAAACATTCAGCTCTGAAGAAACGGAACTGATAGATACTTTGAGAGAGGCCATAAAAGGAGATGCTCCGATTGGCGAGAAAGAACCAGTGTATTATAAAATACATATTTTGAAGAACGAAAAAGGAGACGTCGTTTCGTGTTTTATGGGCGGACTCTTGAATTTAAAAGATAAAGAAGGCCGCGATTTAGACCAAACCGTTTTTATGGTCGCTTACGCAGTAACCGAAAAGGGATTAAGGCAAAAAAGTTTTGCAAGAGAGTTGTATATTTCCGCTTTAATGGATGCCGACAGGGAGTCCAAAGCCAGAGGAAAAACACTCAAAGCTTTCGCCGGAGAGACTACCGGCACGTCCGAGAAGTATTGGAATAAAGTGGGTTTAAAAAGAGCCTACATTAAGCTCGGGGAAAATAGTTTAGAAGAAGTGAAATATATTCAACCCCCCACTGAACGAAATCCGAAAACCGGTAAGTCGGCTAAGGGGGCTGGCATAGCCCCGGAACATTTTTCTGTGGCCATGATGGATGGCCGACAGGAAATCGATGGTCGGGAAGTTCTTGAAATAGTAGACGCTTTTAATAGGTGGTGCTATAAGTGGAAAAGATCAGAATTCGATAATGATGATGCTTTTATATTGGCCAATAAGCAAGTTGATGCCATGGAGGAAAAATTAAAAAAGCAATTTTCAAGAGGTGAGAGTAAATTAATTTTATTGGATAGGGAAGGAAGGCTTAATGTTCAAAAATCTGGTACAATAATTCACGAACATACAGCCGCCGATAAAGTGGAAAATAAAGCCGGTAAAGAAGATTTATAAATTATAATACTAAAATAAATATATGATAACTCAAACAAAAATACTCCCGAAGGTTTTGGTTTTCGGCGAAGTGAAATATTATATTTTTTCAGCGGTTTTTACGGCTTCGGCGGTTTTCTTTCCTTGGCTGGCTCATCAGTTTCACGTCGCCGGCCCGGTATTTTTGCCGATGCATTTTTTTGTGATAATCGCCGGCCTGCTTTTTGGCTGGAGGGCAGGAATTGTTGTCGGTATAGCCAGTCCGTTAATTAGTTACGGCATCACTCACTTGCCGCCTATGGCCATTTTACCCGAAACTATGCTGGAACTGGCTATTTACGGTTTTTCAGCCGGCATTTTAAGGGAGAAAAATTTCAATATTTTTACCGCTCTTTTGGGAGCCATGTTTTTGGGGCGTTTGGCAAGATTGCTGATGGTTTTAGGGCTCGGATTAAAAACGAATCCCATAAAATCTTTTGAGATGAGCTGGCCGGGAATTATTTTACAAATAGCTTTAATTCCGATTATTATTTATCTTCTTCAAAAATTTGTTTTTGCAAAAAGAGTTTGAAAAATTCTTAAATAGTTCCTGGGAACTGGAAATCAGACAGAAGGATAAAATAATATTCCGTTCTAAAAAATCGGGAGTCAGGGGACTCCTCGATTTTGTTAATAAGCCGGGGAAGCGCCGCTATAAAGATCTCGTAATTTTTGATAAGATAGTGGGTAGAGGAGCGGCTTTGCTGGCGATCTATTCGAAGGCAAAAATTGTTTACGGCGCGCTGGGAAGCGAATCGGCCGCCAATGTTTTGAAAGAATATAAAATTGAATTTTATTTTCAGGAAAACTGCGCCAATATACTGAACCGCGATAAAAGCGATCTTTGCCCGATAGAGAAGCTCTCTCTCAGCAAAAATTCGGAAGAATTTTTAAATTGTTTTAAAGAATAATTAATATGTGGATAATTTTTTCAATTTTAGCCGCTTTTTGCTGGAGCATTTCTTATATAATAGACAAATATATCGTCACCAAGCTGGTGAGAAACCCCCTTGTGCCTATTGTGGCGCTAGGCATATTTGGATTAGCCGCCAGCGCCGCAGTCTATTTTATTCACGGGTTTTCGCCGCTTTCAAATTTCAATATCCTGCTTTCCATTATCGCCGGAGTTATTTGGGGTTTTGGCAGCATTTTTTATTTTCGAGTGGTTAAAACTGAAGAAATATCAAGAATCGTCCCGATATATCACATTTCTCCTATTTTTGTTTCAATTTTTGCCGGAATATTTTTGGGAGAAATTTTCACGCCGATTAAATATTTAGGGATTATTCTGTTGGTAATGGGGGCGGTCTTTGTTTCTTCTAAGAATTTTTTAAGCATAAAAGTCGGCAAAGCATTTTGGTCGTTGATTTTATCTGCGGTATTCTTTGCATCCTCATACGTTTTGCAAAAATATCTTTTAAATTTTGCCGATTTCTGGACAATTTTCGCTTACATGAGAATAGGCAGCGCCTTGGCGTTGGCCCCTATTATGTTTTTGTACTTTCCCGAATTAATCAGGAATATAAAAGAGTACGGCAATAGAGTGATTTTTGCCATATCCGCCAGCGAAATTATGAATTTAACTGCCCTCGTGTTTATTGCTATAGCAGCTTCCATTGGATATATTACTCTGGTCAACACCATGTCTTCGCTTGATTCATTTTTTGTTTTATTATTTACTGTAGTATTGAGCAGATTTTTCCCCTCTATCTTGAAAGAAGAAATCAGCAAATCGATAATTTTACAAAAAGTTTTGGCGATCTCGCTCATATTCGCCGGGGTAATTTTAATAACGTAAAATTTTATTATGTCAATTGTATCTAAAATTTTTGGCGATGCCAACGAAAAATATGTGAAAAAGCTTCAGCCGATAGTTAAGGAAATCAACAATCTCGAAAAAGAATTCGGGAGTTTTACCGATGAACAGCTTCGTGAAAAAACCAAAGAATTGAAAAATAAATTGGGCGGAGACCCGACGTCCGCCCAAACTGATATTTTGCCGGAGGCGTTTGCGCTGGTCCGGGAAGCGGCCAAAAGAACTTTAAGTCAGAGACATTTTGATACGCAATTAATCGGAGGAATAGTTTTACACCAGGGACGGATTGCTGAAATGAAAACTGGAGAAGGAAAAACCTTGGTTGCCACTTTGCCCGCTTATTTGAACGCTCTTGAAGGAAATGGCGTTCATGTAATAACGGTCAATGATTATCTAGCCAAAAGAGACGCTGTTTGGATGGGCCAAATTTATCACGCCCTGGGATTATCCACCGGCTGCATCATTCATGATACCGCATATATATATGATCCCGAGGCTAGCAGGGATAAAGAAAGAGATACGCTAGGGGGATTCAAGGTTATTGAGGATTACTTAAGGCCATGCTCGAGAAAAGAGGCATACGCGGCCGATATCACTTACGGCACCAATAATGAATTCGGATTCGACTACTTGCGGGATAATATGGTTTATGATTTATCTCAGCAAGTTCAACGGGGCTATAATTATGCCATTGTTGACGAAGTGGACTCTATTTTGATCGACGAAGCCAGGACCCCATTGATTATTTCCGCTCCCGACATGGAATCTTCGAAATGGTATCAGGAATTTTCTAAGATAATCCCTCGTTTGGACTCAAAAACTGATTATGAGATAGATGAAAAAATGAAGGCGGTTACCCTGACCGAGAAAGGTATAAATAAAGTGGAGGAAATTTTAGGCATGGGCAGTATATATGAAGAGAAGGGCATCAAATATGTTCATCATTTGGAGCAGTCGTTAAGAGCGGAAGTTTTATTCAAAAAAGACAGAGATTACGTGGTGCAACCTGCCCCGACCGGAGCGTCGGGGAACGAGGAAGTCGTTATCGTTGATGAGTTTACGGGCAGATTAATGCCGGGACGCCGATGGTCGGGCGGACTTCATCAGGCGGTGGAAGCGAAAGAAGGGGTTGCGGTACAGCCCGAATCTTTGACTTTGGCTTCCATAACTTTCCAGAATTATTTCAGAATGTATAAAAAGTTATCGGGCATGACCGGCACGGCCGCCACTTCGGCCGAAGAATTTGATAAGGTCTACGGATTGGATGTAGTGGTTGTTCCCACAAATAAGCCGATGAAACGGCAGGAATTGCCGGACAGAATCTATAAATCGGAGAACGGCAAATTCAAAGCTCTGGTAAAAGAAATTAAAGAAAGGCATAAAGCAGGCCAGCCGGTTTTAGTAGGCACTACTTCCATAGTAAAAAATGAGTATTTGGGAAAATTATTGGATGTAGAGGGCATACCTCATCAAATTTTAAACGCTAAGAATCATGAAAAAGAGGGCGAAATTATCGCTCAAGCGGGAAAATTAGGGGCTGTAACCATAGCAACCAATATGGCCGGCCGAGGGGTGGATATCATTTTGGGGGGTAACCCCCAAAATGACCCTGAACAGATGCGAAGGGTCATTGAGACAGGTGGCCTTCATGTTATCGGCACAGAGCGCCACGAAGCGAGGCGCATTGATAATCAGCTTAGGGGAAGGTCGGGCAGGCAGGGGGATCCGGGCTCTTCGCAGTTTTTAGTTTCTTTGGAAGATGACTTAATGCGTATTTTCGGCGGAGAGAAAATAAAATCGTTGATGGGATTTTTGAAAATTCCCGAAGACGAACCGATTGAGGCTAAAATAATTTCCGGAGCCATCGAATCGGCCCAATCAAAAATTGAAGGCATGAATTTTGACTTGAGAAAGCATCTTCTTGATTACGACGATGTTTTGAACAAGCACCGTGAGGTTATTTACAAAAAGAGGAGAGAATTGTTAGAGATTAAGGATTTAAGATTAAAGATTAAGGGTTGGATAAATACGCCAGATGAGGAAAGAGCGTTTGAAGAAAAAGAGAAAGAGTTGGGAGAAAACTTTAATGAAGTTGCTAAGGTTGTTTCCTTGAGGACCTTGGATACGCTTTGGATGGAGCACTTGGAAGAGATGGAGGCCTTGCGCGATTCCGTTCGGCTTCGCGCTTACGGCCAGCAGGATCCTTTGGTTGAATATAAAACCGAAGGCCATAGAATGTTCAAAAAATTACTAGACATGATTGAAACCAATATCGCTCAAACCATTTTAAAAGTTTCCCTGAAACCGCAAAATGAGGGATTTACGAAATCCCTCAATCAGAA
>JACOYG010000061.1:3749-5318 GCA_016181985.1 Candidatus Nealsoniibacteriota bacterium | reverse complement strand
TCAGCTTAAACAAAGAGCTCATTATATCCTCCTTATTTTCAAAGTTCTGCGCCAATATTTCAAGGTATCACGCGCCAAGAAACGCTGTCAAGGGAGCAGTTGACAAAATTACGTAATCTTACTAGCATGAAAAATAACGCGGGCTTTTTGAAAATAAAACATAGGAGGCAGGCAGAATGTTTACTGCGCCAAGAAGAGGCGGATTAAACCGCAACGCAACCATGGAGCCCTGGGAAATTTTAGCGGAAAACAGAATTTTATATTTAACCGGCCCGATTTCCGGAGATAATTGCGGAGAAAGAGATTATGATCCCACTTCACCCGAGGCGATCAGCCAATCAATGATTATTCTTGATTCCATCAATCACAAACCCATAAAGTTGGTTATTGACAGCCCCGGAGGAACCATACAAGACGGGCTCAATTTTTATAATGTCATGCAATGCATAAGTTCTCCGGTATACACCATCGGCAAATGGTGCGCCAGTATGGCAGCCGTCTTGTTTGCCGCCGGAGCTAAGGGACATCGCTATATTTATCCATTTGCCAGGATAATGCTTCATCTTCCCCAGGGCTATCTTAATGGCGACCAGGAAGAAATATGCCGCCAAGTAACGGAGCTCGAAAAAGATAAGAATGTTTTAGTGGAATTATTAATAAGGCATGGGTGCGCAAGAAGCAAAAATAATCTCCTGAAGGATATTAATAAAGAATTTTATCTTTCAAATCAAGATGCTGTAGATTACGGCGTAGCTGACTTCGTTATAACCCCCGCTATTCACCAAGAACTTTTCGGCAAACTGAAAATACCTTCCTGGCAGGAAGCGCTGGCAACAACCAGACATCGCGGCTAATTCGGTAATAAATAAAAAATCAAAAGGCCCAAGAAATTGAGCCTTTTCTTTTTTATTATAATCTGCTCTTGAAATATGCCGATTTATTCGCTAAGATAGAAAATAACATGGCCCCATCGTCTAGCCTGGTTTAGGACATTTGGTTTTCATCCAAAAGATCACCGGTTCAAATCCGGTTGGGGCCGCCATGGAACTCTCAAAAGCGTACGATCCCAAACAGGTGGAAGATAGAATATATAAACTCTGGGAAGAGTCCGGATTTTTTGCGCCCGAGGCGCATCAGCCCCAGGCTGATAATCCCAATAAAAATAAATCCTTCACGATCGTCCTCCCTCCCCCAAACATCACCGGTGAACTGCATATGGGTCATGCTCTAAATACCGTTATTCAGGATGTTCTTGTCAGAAAAAAAAGGATGGAGGGATTCAAAACTCTTTGGATTCCGGGGACAGATCATGCCGGCATTGCCACTCAAGCTAAAGTAGAAAAAGAATTAAAAAAGGAGGGGCTTAATCGTTTTGATTTAGGACGCGAAAAATTCGTTGAAAAAATTTGGGCTTGGCAAGAAATTTACGGAAATAAAATTTTGGGCCAGCTTAAAAAACTCGGCGCTTCATGCGATTGGTCAAGGGCGCGTTTTACTTTGGATAAAGAATACGAAAAGGCCGTCCAAACCGCCTTTTTGCATTATTATAAAAAAGGTTTGATTTATCAA